>MHAK01000040.1 GCA_001802945.1 Ignavibacteria bacterium RIFCSPLOWO2_12_FULL_56_21
CTCGACTGGAGCCACCGGCGCACATCCGTCGTTCCGACGACCTTATCGAACGTATTCTGCCGTTCGGGGCGCGCCCGGTCGAAAATGCTCCAGTCCGGGAACAGCTTGAGCAACGCGTCCAGAATATGGACCTGAACGAGCGTCATGTCAACCTTGTTCCGGTCAATGACGTGGATCTGTACCCCTTCATACTGAATGCCGGTCGTGTCAAAGTAGAACGGTTTGTACCACATTTGCCGGAAACGAATCCCTTCCAGGTTCTGTGCATTCAGGTAGGCCGCAAGTTCTCCGCCCCTGACCCAGGGGGCGCCAATGAGCTCGAATGGAAGCGTGTAGCCCACGCCCTGGTTTGCCGTCCCCAATTCTCCCAATAAGCCCGTCAGCACATAGAAGATCGTCGTGCTCGCGTGCGGTATGTGCGGCGAGGTCGGAACCCATTCCAGCCCCGTCTCATCCCACCACATCGACCGGTTCCATCCCTGCAGCGGCACGACGGTCAGCTTGCACGTCCTTCCGCCATTGAGCCATCCCTCGCCGTTGATCATTTCTGCAAGTTCCCCGGCGGTCATGCCGTACACGTACGGAACGGGAAACGCACCCACGAACGACTTGAACTGCGGCTCCAGCATCGGACCGCCGACTTGGTTCCCGGTCAACGGGTCGGGTCGGTCGAGCACGACAAACTCCAGTCCGTTCTCCGCCGCAGCTTCCATGGCCAATCCCATCGTCGAAATGTAGGTGTAGGAACGGACGCCGATGTCTTGAATGTCGTAGACCAGCACGTCGATTCCGGAGAGCATTTCCTTCGTCGGTTTGCGGGTCTTGCCGTAAAGACTGTAGACCGGCAATCCCGTAGCCTTGTCGACGTACGTATCAATATACTTCCCCGCTTCGGCGTCGCCGCGAACGCCGTGTTCCGGACCATACAGCGCAGTCAATTGCACCCCCTCGGCGCGGAACAGGATGTCGATCGTCGATTGCAGGTCGGAGGTCAATCCTGTGGGATTTGTGATGAGCCCGACCCGTTTCCCGCGCAGAATATCGAACCCTCTTTCCCTGAGCACGTCGATGCCGGTTTTCGTAACGATCGGGGGGGACATTGCGAAGGCAACGGTGGAGATCAACGCCAGCGCGCAGGCGAGCGGGACCAGAATTCCATGTCGGCGCATGTCAGGCCATTCCTTTCCGGGCCTGAACGGCCTCGAAGTGCACAATGATCAGCAGGCCGATCACGACGACCGCGATGATCCATCCGAGAATCGTCACCGGAGCATCGACAATGCACAACAGCACCAGCAGCACAAGAGCAAGCCGTAAAGTGCGAATGAGGTTATCCATGTTGTCTGTGTTTTTGAGAGAACCGTGCGTTTCAATGGTGGAAGGTTGTTGCGATGTGAAGGGAAGCGGACGTCCATCCACCTCCCAATTCTTGACGCGGGCAAGGTCCTCGCACAATTCGAGCATCCGGCGAAGACTCTCTTGATCCATCGCCAGGTACGTATCGACGAAGGTCCGCTTCACATCCTCCGGCGCTTCTTTGACGATCGTGCGAATCAATGTTGAGGTCTTTTCGAGGGACGCTTGGAATTCGGCGGAGAGCTTGTCGAATCCGTCGACGCCCGGACCGATGCGGCGCATGACTTCCTGCGTCTTCACGGCCGCTTTGGCGTGAAAGGCAGCATCGAGTAGCGGTTCACCGAGACCCCGTGAGCCGGCCAACTTGATCAGCATGCCGACATGTTCTGCGTGATGCAGTTTTCTGCCGGCGTGGTGCTCAAGGTCGGTCAGGAATTGGGACGCGTTGGCCATGGAAAAGCGATTGTAAGGTCGATGGTGAATATTCTACCGCCAGGAACGCAAAGGTCTCAGGTACATCTCGACACGCCAAGCGCGCCAAGATAGATTGATTGCGATTCATCTTTTCGACGATGTCGCGCCGTTGCCTGCCCGCCGAAGTCTCGGTCGGCATATGGGCAGGCGGGCGAGAAAACTCTTTACCTCGTCACTTCCGGAGCGCCCACTTCTTCATCATCTCTTTGAGTTCAGCTGTCCCGAGTTTGCTGTTCTCAAACTGCCCCGCCAGAGTCCGCTGTCTCACAACTTCGAATAACGTCACCGCGCATGCAACGGAGACGTTCAGACTCTGTATCATGCCCATCATGGGAATCATGACGCATGCGTCGGCTTGCGATGCGGCCTCATCCGACACACCCCGGTGTTCGTTGCCAAACACGAACGCCGACGGCGGTCGAAGGTCCAGGTCGTACAGCGACCGGGCGTTTGCGTCCAGCCTGGTCGCATAAATGGTAAATCCTTCGGTCCGGAGCGCGGCATAACATTCTTCGATCGACCGGTGCTTGACCCGCTCCACCCATTTCCGGGCGCTTGCGGAGCTTTTCTTGCCGATGTCGGGGAACTTGCCCGTCGAATACACCAAATGCGCTTTGAGCGCTCCGGCCGCATCGCACGAACGGAACATGGCGCTCACGTTGTGCGGGTCGTGGATGTTCTCCATCACCACCGTCAGGTCCGGCTGTCTCCGACTGAGCACTTCTTCGATCCGCGCCATTCGCTTGTCCGTTCTCACGCGTGCTCTCCGGGAGCAAACCTGGCCCACGACCTGGGATTCACTTGCAGAAGCACGACCGCAGCAAGAATGGCCGCCCCGCCTGCGACCTGTGTTGCGCTCAACTCTTCGCCGAGCACGAGCCATGCGGCGACGATGGCCACCACCGGCTCCAGCGTGCTGACGATGCCGACCGTCGACGCCTCCAGCATGCGCAAGCTGACCGTGAACGCCGTGTGGGGTATGAGAATGGAAACGACGGCGAACACCCAGAAAACGCCCCAATCCCGCGGAGTGTAATCTGCCGCAACGATGATCCACGGCGGATTGACAAACTGCCAGAAAACGGCTGACAGACCAAACGCATACAGCAGCACCGTCCATTGGGAATACGTCTTCAGCAGGCGTTTGCTGACGATCATGAGCATTGCAAAGAACACCGCGGAGGCTGGTCCGGTGACCGCCGACCAGCCGGGAAGCCGGATGACATCCGCTTCACCGCGCACAGCAAAATAACAGCCGATCAGCGCGAGGACGAGCGACGCCGATTTGATCCGGCTCCCTTGTTCTTCCCGGGCCACAAAGACCATGTACAGCGTGACGAGCACCGGCGCGGTGTATTGGACGAGGATGGCCGTCGCCACCGTGGCTGTGGCTACCGTATAATAGTATGTGAAATTCGTGAGGGCGATGCCGACGACGCCCACGATGAGGAAGAGCGGCAGGTCCTCTCGACGGATGCGAAAGACCGTCCTGTCGCGAATGGCGAAGTACGCCGCCAGCAGCAGAAATGAAAGCGTCGACCGCATCTGCGTGATGATCAGCGTGTCGTAGTGACGGATGAACAGGAATTTTGCGAGGGCGGCTGAGCCCCCCCAGAACACGACGGCGAGCAGGATCAGCAGGTAGCCGGTCATCGCCGGCCGATGTTCAGTTGACGCTTCGACCGAAGTCATCCGCCAAGCGCCGGTAGTGCTGACTTTGTTCGATGTCCCCGATCATCTCGTAGAGGTAGGCGATACGCTGGAGCAGCGGCTTCTTGTTCGTGACATGTGGAATTCCCGACCGGAGAAATTCCAGAAGCCCGTCGATGGGGGGAATATTCAGGTCGGGATCGAAGCAATCGGCAGAGTCAAGATACGGACTCACCTCTTCCGGCTTTGCCGTCGCTGCCTTGCGGTAATACTTCATTGCAAGCTCAAAGTTGTCGTATGACGAGTAAGTCACTTCAAAAACGCTGGCCAGCCACATGAAGATGTCGTACGCGATGGCCGGAAATTCCCGGCCCAGTTTCTCGCCGAACAGGCACACTTCGTCCGGCGAGAGGGAATTGTTCCAGAACAGCAAACGATACAATTCAACATCCTGTATCCGCTGTTGAACCGCCTCCTCGAAAGCGTCGAAGATCCGGTTGAAATCGCTGGAAGAGGCAAAAATGTTGCGTATGTCGTCTGGTGTGAACCGCGGCATGCGTACCGGGGTGGGACATTCTCGTCAACTTAGGGAGAGCCTTCTGAAAATGCAATGGCCCGGGAACAGAGCGGCCGGCGCGAAGAATCTCGGGTTGGTTCTCCGGCCGGCCGCTTATGTTCAGTACGGGAGTGAGCTTACGCGGGCACATTCCTCCGCTGGGCTCCAAGATACATCTGTCGCGGGCGGGCGATCTTTTGCTCGGGACTCATGAGCATCTCTTCCCACTGCGCCAGCCAGCCGGACATCCTCGGTATGGCAAACATGACCGGGAACATGTCGACCGGGAACTTCATCGCCTGATAAATGAGGCCGGAATAAAAATCAACGTTTGGATACAGCTTCCGTTTGACAAAATACTCGTCCTCAAGTGCGATGCGCTCGAGTTCGAGTGCGATCTCGAGCTTCGGGTTCTTTTCCGTTTCCGCGAACACCTCGTCCGCCATGCGCTTGATGATCTTTGCGCGCGGGTCGTAGTTCTTGTAGACCCGGTGCCCGAATCCCATCAGCCGGCCCTTTCCTTCCTTGACGTCCCGTACGAATGCCGGAACGTTCGCTTTCGACCCGATCTCGTCCAGCATCCGAAGGACCGCCTCGTTCGCCCCGCCGTGCAACGGACCGTAGAGCGCCGCCGCGGCCCCCGCGGCCGAGCAATACGGGTCCGACTGCGAACTGCCGATAGAACGCATCGCATTGGTGCTGCAGTTCTGCTCGTGGTCGGCGTGGAGTATGAACAGCACTTCAAGCGCCCGCGCCAGTACCCGATTCGGGCGGTATTTCGATTCCGCCACCCGAAACATCATGCTGAGAAAATTCTCCGCATAGGTAAGATCGTTGTCGGGGTACACATACGGCATTCCGAGACTATGCCGGTATGCGAATGCGGCGATTGTCGGAACCTTCCCGATAAGTCGCCAGACCTGTTTTTGGCGGGTATCTGCGTCGAGAACATTCTTTGCTTCCGGATAGAACGTCGACAGCGCCGCAAGGGTGCTTACGAAGATCCCCATGGGATGGGCGTCATAACGGAATCCATCCATGAGTCTCTTCACGTTCTCATGGACAAAGGTGTGCATCCGCACGTGCTCCGTCCACTCATGGAGTTGTGTCACCGTCGGAAGCTCGCCGTACAGTATGAGATAGGCCACCTGCAAATACGAGCACTTTTCCGCCAGTTGGTCGATGGGATAGCCGCGATACAGAAGGATCCCTTTTTCGCCGTCGATGAACGTGATCTTGCTCCGGCAGGACGCGGTGTTCATGAACGCCGGGTCATATGTCATCAGGCCAAAATCCTCGGGTCCCGTCTTGATCTGCCTGAGGTCGATGGCTTTCACGGTTCCGTGTTCAATTGGAATTTCGTAACTCTTCCCCGTTCTCGAGTCCGTGATCTTCAATGTTTCGAGCGCCGCCCCTGCTGGAACTTCGGCCGAGGGCTTTTCAGCGATTGTAGTCGGCATGTCGATCTCCTTCGTTGCTGAGAGCGTTGCGTAGTGCTGTCATGGTGCGTCACAAGCCTCGTGTTCTTGGCGGTTGTACCCTTCCCGACACAAGGCTTGTTCGACGCTGTTTGCATCAGTGAAGCATCGGAGGACAAACGGCGTGCCAGATTGACACGAGGGAAAAATCCTACAGCGTGGCTGTCTTGATTCGCATTGAAGGAGGAATTCGCGACTCTACGAATTGATGCGGTGACTGCAAGGAAGTTTCCACAATTTCGGGAACTTCTACTTCCTGAGTCTCAGAAACGGAAATCTCGGAACACTCAAAGGCGCTTGAAATTCGATGCGCGTTTTTGAAGGATTTTGGCCCACGAAGGGTCACTGAGGCGAGAAAGAGCCGGGACACTAAGGTGAGGTGAATATTCTTTCTTGCTCCGCCCTTCTCGGCGCGGGGTAGAAGATTTGTTCACGAATGATCACGAATGCCGTGTGTAGCTTGGTCACGAATGGACACAAAGAAACCATTTCAATTCTATCATTCGTGTTTATTCGTGTACCATTCGTGCGTATTCGTGGATGATCTTTTTTTTATTTCACCAGCACCGCCTTGCTCATTATCCTCTGATCTCCCGCCTGCATCACCACCACATACATTCCACTTGCTGAGCGACTGGCGTCCCACACCGCTCTGAATGTCCCGGGCTCGAACCGCCCGTCGGCAAGCGTCGCCACTTCGCGGCCGAGCACATCATATACGATCACCCGAACATGAGAGGCAACCGGCACAGAAAATTCTACCGATGTCGCCGGGTTGAATGGATTCGGATACGGACTCGACAATGTGTATGACGACGGAATGCTTTCCTTCAACCGTTCAACTCCAAGCACGGCCCCCGCTCCCCCCGATTCCGCATACCGTTTGGAGAATTCCTCCACGAATTGTCGGGCGAGCGAGCCCGAATGAATGATCACCGTATTCTCATCGTTGTCTCCGTCCGCAGAGCTCGACCAGTTATGGCTTCCCGTGATGACCATCGGATCGCTTTCGTCATGGAACGGGTCGACTATTCCGTATTTGTGGTGGAATTGGCCAAGCACGACTCCGTGGCCGGCCGAAAGGACATCAATCCCCGCTCCCTGTAGGATCGAAAAGTCTGAGCCGGAATCGTTCGTGTTGTCGACTATGCCTCTGACAATGACCCCGGCGTTTTTCCGTGCAATGAGTTCTGCTGCGATCTCGTCGCGCGTGAAGGTCAACAGGCCGAAGAACAAGTTGTAGTTCGCGGTTGCCGCGGATCGCGTGATGTTCGCCGATGTCCGGTCCGAAGGACTGAAATACACCTCGACCTTCGTGCCTCCCACCATTGTCCAATGCGGCGTGTCGTTACGTTTCGTCGGACCAAACCTGGCAGCGCCGGCATTCGGCGTGTCCGTAAAGCTCCCGAACATCTCCTCGAATTCTTTCGTGTACATTGCCGCGAGCGACTGATCCTGAACGAAAACTGCATTCTGTCCGTCGCGATACGTCCCTTCGTCCGTCATATTCCACGAACCGGTGACGACCCAATCGTCCGCCGCATTCAGCGTGTCGCGCCCGTCGAAGACCCAGAACTTGTTGTGCATACCCGACCCGGTGGAAACGACCGTGCGTTTCAGCACGGGAATGCCTGCCGACATAAGTGCATTCACTTCCGGGGTTGTGGTACGGTCGTGGAAGACCATTCGCACTTTGACGCCGCGGTTCTTCGCCGCGATCAGCGAATCTGCAACACGACCGACGATGTCCGGGGCCGAGGCATTGAAATCGCCGAACGAGTAGAGGGCCATGTCGATCGACTTCGTGGCGGCCGCGATCCGTTCGAGGATCTTTCCGCCAAGGTCGACATTCCCCTGTGCCCGTTCCGCCAGTCCCATCGTCGTGTCGACTGAATAATTGAAGTAAACTGAAATCTGACCGGAACTTCCCGACGATGTCGTCACGGCGTACCCCTTCCCCGCATCGCTTACGCCGGAAGAGTTCGATGAAACTGACTGATAGGCGTAGATCCGTCCTGGACGGAGTCCCGTGACCGTCATCGAGTGTTCCGTGACCTCCGCGGTCGTTTCCAGAGAATCCGTGAAGTTCTCTCCTGGACCGAACAGCAGCTTCGTTGTCCCGGCCGTCACAGTGTTCCAACGGATGCGGAAACCGTCGTCAAATAGAGTGTCCACGACGGGTGTTCCCGAGATCTGGGGACCGGGTAGACCGATGAGGTCGCCGGTTGAACGCGGGGTAAGCTGATACGTCGACTGAAACTGCCCGAGCACGCCGACAGCGTCGATAGCCCCTGCAGGAATTACCGTCCCGATCACAGGCGACAAATTGGGGATTCGCACATCAAGCGAGCTGGTTCCATTCGTAAGATGATATGTCGTGTTGCCCGCAAACGATCCCGATTCCATAAAACGGACCGCATGGAATTTCACAAGCATGCCCTCGAAGGCTTCCGATGCCTGTGTCACACCAAGCACTCTCGGCTCGGGGAGCGGATGTCCGCTTCCAAATGTCCACAGAGTATCGATGTTCACAATCTCGGCAAGATTGTTGAACGAGCCCATCGCGCCGTAGACCTGCACAGAATCCCCAATCTGCAAAGCGTTCGTGGCCGTGCTAAACAGGGCAATCCCGCCGGTGGCATCCTGTATGAAGATCGTGTTGGTGGTTGCGTTCGTCTGATTGAAAGTCACGATCGCGCGAACGCGCACGGGCGTGCCGGCCGAGTAATTCCTGGCAACGGCTATGTCCGTCCAGTCTTGTCCGGGAACCGGATCGTTCACGCCGATATCTGCATAGCTTCGCGGCATCAGCCGATATGTGCCCAGGAAATCGTTGACGATACCGACGATGTTCACCGAATCGGTCGGGATCGGTGCATTGGGAATGTTCGTGTTGCGGTCGACGCGCATCTCAAATACCCCGGATGCATCGCCGGCAACATACGTGCTGTCGGCTGTGTTCGGTCCGAACGACCCGAGTGCATTGATCTTGGCCTTGTTGATGCGGACGAGCCTTGCCTCGTCGGCTTCCGTGAGTCCTTCTGACGTTATGAGCAACGGCGCCGGCGGAGCGTTCCCCGTACTGATCAACAGCGAATCGGTCAGAGGGTCGATCTCCAGAAGGCCGTTGAAACTCTTGAGGGATCCCGCTACTTCCCAATCATCTCCCGGTTTCGCCCTGGTGCTGAAAGTCGTGTTAAAGACCGCGATCCCGGCTGTCGAATCCTGAATGTATGCGGGTGAGGCAAATTCGGCGCCGACGGTTACTCGACCTCTAACACGTACGGTATTTCCCTCACCGAGCGATCTCGCTGTTGCAATGGAAATGACACCGTAAGAATATTGCCGATTCTGAGCCGCCATGATGTTGCCCGCGGTGTCCTTCACCGCCGAAACGTCGATCGAATACACTCCGTTGGCCATCACTGTCGTCGTCAGGACAACGCGAGACTGGTTCGCCTGCTGTCGTTGGGCAGAAATCACTGAGGCGCCCCCCGTCAGTGCATAATTTGCTGCCGTGCTTGACGAAAGTGAATCGAGGGCTTCATTGAATTGGAGCTGAACGGAAGTAGCTGATAAAACCTGAAGCGTCAGGATGACGGGACCGACCGTGTCCGGTCCTGTGAACGGACTCTCCGTTGGACTCACTGACGACTGCGGATTGTCGTGCGTCGAATCATTCTCAAAGAAATCCGTTGAATTCTCGTTCGTGTCATAGCCGTTGCCGAACAGGTCGGGACCGATGCTGGACGAAGAACTTTTTCGTTCAAACGATTTCTTTGTGCTTGAGGTACTGGAGGGAGCAAATCGAGCTCCTTCGTTGGCAAGCGTCGGAGCAAGCACCGGATCCCAGCCAAAAGCATCTATGACAATTACACCGTCTCGCAGTTGGACGCACGATCGAATCCCTGAATTCGCAAGGTTCTTGCTCGACGGGAATGAGGCATCACGTCCGGCCACACCACCGTCACCAACCAGCAGAAAACCGAACGCCGGGATGGTCTTTCCCGACAATGAAAGCGTCCATTCGGCGGTATTCGTGCCCGACGTGTTGCCCGACACAATGGTGACATTTGCGCCGAAAATGATGTCTGAGCCGGTGGGATTGTAAAGTTCGATGAACTCGCCGGAATTGTAGACACTCGAACTTCCACCCATGGGTGCGACTTCGCTGATCACCACATGATTTGCGAGTTGAGAGATTACCGCAGGAGGGGCAAATAGGGACAGAGACAGGAACAGAAACGGAAAAAGGGAATTGCGATATCGCATACGTTGCACTTTCAACTTGTGGAATTGGTGGAAGAAAGATCCGGTCCGCAGCCGCTGTCTCCAGAACCCCCGGTCGAGAAATGTGAGGACAAAGAAATATAGCACTTTGGAGTGAGACAAGGAAGGGGAAGAGGGATGAGAGATAAGACGGGAATGATGGAATATTGGAATGATGGAATGAGGGATTCGTTATGAGGGATAAGGGATGCAGACCTGAGAATGGCAGGCCAGTGCTCAGTCCGAAGTGCGGGGTTCGGAAAAAGCGGTTTGCCGGGAAGCGGGATGAGCCAAGAGCCAATCGCCAAATACCAACCGCCAAAGAGGAAAACGCAGACTGTGAAGGATCAATGGCCAACGTGCGCAATCTTTCTGGACTAACACTCGCTGACCTCAACCTGATAATCCGAAATCCGCAATTTCCTTGACATACCTTTGAATGTCCCGCTCTCTTCTGTATATTTCGGCCATGAAGAAGGTCGCCGTCGGCATTTTGATCGACAACAAAAAAGTCCTCGTGTGCCAGCGCAAGAAGGGGGCGCGATATGAGCTCAAGTGGGAATTCCCGGGAGGAAAAGTCGAAGACGGGGAATCCGTCGAACAATGCGCACGGCGGGAATTGCGGGAAGAGCTCTCTCTCGAGGCCGGACCATTTGAACGGGACGAAGTTGAGGTATCGCACTACGACGACGGCGGCTCCTTCGAAGTGCACTATTGCTACTTCGCGACCTTCACCGGGACATTGAAGAACAACGTCTTTGAACAGTTCTGCTGGGTTGACGCAGCAGAGCTTGCCAGGCTCGACATTCTGCATGGAAACAAAAACATCGTCCGTCGTCTCATCGACGGTCCGCTTTCGGCAAATCATCGCCATACCCCATGACCCGCTCCTCGCACGGCGCTCTTCGCAGAAGAATTCTCTCCTGGTATGGCGCTACCGCTCGTCCGCTCCCATGGCGGAACATCAAAGATCCATTCAGAATCATTGTTTCAGAAGTGATGCTTCAGCAAACGCAGGTGAGTCGCGTTCTCGTCAAATATCCTCAATTTGTGAAGCAATTTCGGTCATTTCGCGGGCTTTCGACGGCTACTCCGGGCAGTGTGCTTAGAGCCTGGAAGGGCATGGGCTACTATAATAGAGCGATCCGTCTTCGGGAATTGGGAAAGGTAGTGACGCACCGATTGCACGGCCGCCTCCCAAGAACGGTCGAAGGTCTGCAGAAGCTCCCCGGCATCGGACCTTACACAGCTCGCGCAGTCGCCTGCTTTGCCTTTGGAGTTCCGACGGCGGTTGTCGATACCAACGTCAGCCGCGTACTGGCACGGCTGTTCCCGAAAGCGACACGCCGTTTGGGATTTCAAGCTGTTGCAGACGAATTTCTGCCCCGACGGAGCGCCTACAATTGGAACCAAGCGATGATGGATTTCGGCGCGACAATCTGTACGGCCCGTAGTCCGAGATGCAGGCATTGTCCCCTGAGGAATCTCTGTCCTTCCGCCCACCGCGTTCAGGCGCTAAAGGTTTCGGCCACCACGGAACCCACGAGGGCCGGCATTCCGCGTAGAATCTATCGCGGACGCATCATCGATGCCCTTATGCGCCGCCGGACGATGACCCTGGGTGACATCGGTCGCGCCATCCTCACTCGATACTCCGACCGGGATGAATCGTGGCTGCGGGAAGTTTTGCTCACCCTCGAGCGGGACGGGCTCCTATCTCTCCGACGAATCGGTCGTTTCTGGATCGTATCCCTTGTCGCGTAAGCCACGCAATCGGGGCGCCGACTCTGCAAATCGCCACAACAACCGTCGCGACGGATTACCTGCGTTGTACAGCGAGCGGCGTGAAGCGATTAGGCAACGATTGGCCGACTTCAGAGCCGTGCCCCCCGCCGGGTATTTCTACGAGCTTGCCTATTGCCTCATGACACCACAATCGAAGGCCGCCCATGCCGATGCGGTTGTCGGGCTTCTCCGCGCCTGCAGATTCATGGAATCGCCGTTCGATGCACAGAACCTGCTTCGCACAAAGGCGCACTACATACGATTTCATCGCACGAAGGCGCGTCACCTTCTCGCAGCTCATGCCCAGATGCAAGAGATCTCCAACACACTCAGCTCGAAGAACGACGCACTCTCACTGCGTGAATGGCTTGTCAGCAATGTCAATGGATTGGGGATGAAGGAAGCAACGCATTTCCTCAGGAATATCGGCAGGAATGACGGCCTCGCGATCCTCGACCGTCACATTCTGCGGAATCTTGTGCGATACGGTGCGATTCGCCGCATCCCCACTTCACTGACCCGAAAGAAGTACCTTCAAGTGGAACAGAAGTTCGTCGAATTCTCACACAAGGTGGGCATTCCATTGGATGAATTAGATCTCCTGTTCTGGTCCATGGAAACAGGGGAGATTAGGAAGTAGACCTTGGAAGATTGCGGAGTGCGGATTGTGGATTGCGGATTAACTAAAGTGCAGCGGCCCTCATTGAGGCTGCTAAGGTTGACAATTTGTTGTTGAGCATTTGCAGTTTATTTCTTGGCCGTTGGCAGTTAGCCGTCCCTTGATATCGCTTTTCGATTGACGATTCACCATTCTCTTTTCACCTTCCCAGTTCTCCATGCGATACCTCGTCATTGGTTCCGGCCTTATGGGCAGCGCGCTTGCATACGACCTCGCGCGTTCAAAAAACGTCCAGGAAGTGCTTCTCGCCGACATCGACCTGGACCGTGCCCGCAAGGTCGCAGACGGACTGCAGCTACATAAAGTCCATCCGATCCACCTGGATGTGACATCGCAGGAAGCCGTTCAGCGTGCAATGAAGCGGTGCGAATGTGCAATCGGCGCCGTTTCGTATCGCCATAATGAATCGTTGTCGAGGGCTGCCATCGGAGCGGGCGTTCACTTTTGCGACCTTGGGGGGAACGATGACGTCGTTGCGCAGCAGCGTGCGCTCGGTCCGGCGGCTGATGCGCGGGGCGTGACCATCGTTCCGAATTGTGGACTTGCGCCTGGGCTTGTGAACATCCTCGCTGCTCGGGGCGCCGAGGAATTCGACTCCGTCGACTCCATTCACATGAGAGTGGGGGGATTGCCGCGATACCCGCAGCCTCCGTTCAACTACCAGATCGTGTTCTCGGTAGAAGGTCTCCTCAACGAATACACCGGAATGTCGTCCGTGATTCGGGCAGGCAAGCTCGTGCAGGTGGAGTCAATGACCGGACTGGAGCTTCTCGACTTCCCTGCTCCTGTCGGACATGCCGAGGCATTCCATACCTCGGGGGGAGCTTCAGCCTTACCGGAAATGTTCGAAGGAAAAGTCCGGAATCTGGACTACAAGACTGTCCGGTACCCTGGGCATTGCGAAAAATTCCGAACCTTGCTCGATCTCGGTTTCGCCAGTAGTCAACCGATCCAGATGGGGTCGAACATGTTCACTGAGCGAGAGTTGTTCCTGGAATTGATAAAGCGAAAATTACCGGACCGCGGACCCGATATAGTGGTGCTGCGTGTCGAAATTACCGGCTTCAAAAGTGCAAGTACTGCAGCCCTGAAATTCGAGTTCATTGACTTTTTTGACGATTCTGCCAATATTTCAGCAATGATGCGGTCGACGGCGTACCCTACGTCACTGATCGCACAATATCTGGCACAACAGGTGATACGTAAGCCTGGCGTCTGGACACCGGAGCAGTGTGTACCGCTGGAGCCTTTACTGGGAGGACTTGAAGAGCGCGGGATCCGAATCAATCGGATGTGGGAGAGAGTTCCAACCCAGTCGTAGACATCGTTTTCTATCCTGACGGAGCGACATGGGTCAGCAGCAACTCTTGATGGTAGTTCTCTCGATGGTTCTCATCGGCGTAGCCATTGTTGTCGGTCTGACAATGGTGCAGGCGAATGCCATCGAGGCGAGCCGGTCCGCCCTTGTGTACGACCTTCTTCACTTTGCTTCCAAGGCCCGCGGATACTACTGGCGCCCCTCATATCTTGGCGGCGCAAACCGCGATTTCACAAACATCGCCAGCATGAATCTGTTCGTCTGGGACTCAAACGCGAATGGAAGATATTACATTGAAAGTACGAGCAAAGACGAGCTCGTTTTGGTCGGCGTCGGCCATATCGTAATCGGCGGAGATTCCATTACCGTGCGAATCTCAGTGAACGAGCGCAATAGCCGGGTCGAATACCTGAACTGACCGTCGCCGCTGCACCCTCCGTCACCGCTTCCCCTTATCCTCTTCGTATATTCATTCCTGCATCGCTACATTTGTATAAATTTGTGGCTATTTTCTTCCTAGTCGCCTCCATTTTGAACCGCGAATGTTCGCGAATAAACGCGAAGAGCGAACAGAAGCGATCTCAAAAACATCTGCCACAAGAGGCGCAAAAGTCACAAAATCAATTTTTGTGCGTTTTGAGCATTCTTGTGGCTCATTCTTGTCTGCGGTGCAGTTTTTGAGATAGGCTGTAATAATGGCTCAAAACAGTTCTTTCGATATCGTCTCCCACGTTGACCTTCAGGAGGTCGACAACGCCATCAACCAGGCCGGAAAGGAAATCGGACAGAGATACGATTTCAAGGGACTGAACACGACGATCGACTTCGACCAGAAGGAAAAGGTGATCACTGTATCCGCATCCGATGATTTTCACTTGAAGAGCGCGGTCGATATCCTGCAGTCCAAGCTTGTCAAGCGCGGAGTCCATCTCAAAGCGCTCAAGTATGACCCGCCGGAATCGGCGGCCGGTAGCTCTGTCCGTCAGCGTATTCATCTCCGTGTCGGGATCGAAAAGGAAGATGCGAAACGTATCGTGGCTATGATCAAAGATCAGAAGCTGAAGGTCCAGGCTCAGATCATGGACGATCAGGTGCGAGTGACCGGTCGTGACAAGGATGATCTGCAAACGGTCATCGCGGCTTTGCGGGCCGCAGACCTCCCGTTCGCAATGCAATTCGTGAATTACAGGTAATCGGTGGCCTACACAGGACAACGCGACGCTGCCTTCATACTCATTTGTATGCTCGCCCTAGCCTCCTCTGTCCGGGCTGACGCACCGGGGGACCGGAAACATTCCCCCTTTGCAGCGTTCGAAATACAATCCGATTCCCTCCCCCGCCTCATTGTTGCTGCACGCGAAACGACCAGCGTGCGCGGAGCCGTGATCGACGGCATTCCGCTGCTTCCGTTGGCCGAAGTACTTGGAGCTCTCAACGTGCAGCGTGGAGGTTCCGACACAGGCCGCGCGGCAAGCATCCGGTTTCCCGCGCATACGGCACGCCTCCTCCGCGGCAATCCGTTCGTCGTCATCACGGAAACGGCTTCGGGTTCGGCGTCGCTTTTGCAATTGTCGGCAGGTTTTCGCACTCTCGGCGGGCGGTGGTACATTCCTGTCCACGGGCTCGCAACTCTCCTCCGCGGAGTCCTCCCCCTTCCTCTGCATATGGACTCGCTGGGCAACATCGTCATTCGTGATTCCGCCGCCGCGGCTCCCCCGTTCGATGTCCAGAATGTCGACATCGAACAGCGTTTAAACGGTTATTTGATGACCATCCGCGCACCACGAAAGTTGGGCGATGTTGAAACCTGGCTGAAACCCGACGGGTGGCTGTTCGTGACCATTGAAGGGGCCAGGGCGGACACAGTCGCCCTGAAGAAGATGAAGCCGTACGGCGCCATTCGGCAGCTTCTCGTCTTCCAATCCCCCTCTTCGGTTCAGTTGACGTTCAAGGTCGCGGCAGACGTGGAAGCGGCGGAGGTCGTCAACGACCCGTCGTCGAACGACCTGTTCGTTTCCCTGCGAACGCGTTCCGCGAGCGAGCAAAAGGACCTGGACCGGAAGCGACAAGCACTCACTGACCGGACATTGACCCGCGAGCGGAACAAATGGCAGATGGACGTCATCGTCATCGACGCAGGACATGGCGGGAAAGACCCCGGAACAATCGGTGTCGGCAAGGTGTACGAAAAGACTGTCACTCTGAGCATCGCTCTGAAGCTGGGAGCGCTGGTCAAGAAACACCTTCCCGGAGTGAAAGTGGTCTATACGAGGTCAACGGACAAGTTTGTGGAATTGTATCGCCGTGCACAGATCGCGAACGAGGCCGGCGGCAATCTGTTCATCAGCATTCACTGCAATTCCATGGAAAAGAAACCCTCGCGAGCGAACGGGTTCGAGATCTACTTGCTCCGTCCGGGGCGGACAGACGACGCTGTACGCATCGCTGCACGCGAAAACGCCTCCATCCAGTTGGAAGACGACCGGGAGCGATACAAGGAGCTGACGGAAGAGCAGTTCATTCTGGTGACGATGGCGCAGAGCGCGTACATGAAGCACAGCGAGAACTTTGCTGAGATCGCGGCAGCGACGATGGACAAGCACCTGACGATGAAAAACGGTGGGGTGAAACAAGCGGGGTTTTACGTGCTCGTCGGCGCTTCCATGCCAAACGCGCTCATCGAGACGGGATACCTGTCGAACAAGAAGGATGAAGCGTTCCTGAAGAGTTCTGCCGGTCAGCAGAAGATCGCGGAAGCAGTTCTAGAAGGAATACGGAACTACAAGGAAGTGTACGAAAGGTCTTTGCGTGAGGGGTTTGGAAGCGAGTCCGCGACACAGGGGACGAACGGAGACGGTCCGAAGGAACGAAACTGAGGGTTGAAGTTGCCTATTGGGAGACGATTCTGTGATATTCCCTCAGGTCAGAAATACAACGACGCAGAGACGAACTGGACATTGTTGAGCCGTCCGTAATCGGCAAAACCATAGTCGATCATGAGAATGGAATTCACTCCGAACTCATAACGGACGCCGAGACCCCACGTCAATCCCTGTTCACTGTCTTCCAGAAACAACGATTTGTATCCGATGCGGCCGTAAATCAGCCTGTTGAAATTTCCCTCCAGCCCCATTCCAAGATACTCCGCATTATCGTTGGGATGCGTCGCATCCACAACGCTCGTAAGGGTCACACCCTCCTCCTGGACAACGTCCATTGCAATGCCTACCCGAAAACTCAGCGGAAGGCTATATTCTCCCACCCGGTACTGTGACGGGATGTTTTCTGCACCTCCTGTGACTGCGGGGTCGGGATCTCTGTTGAAATACAGGTCGCTCCCCTCCAGCCGCAACGTCGTTCCGAAATTCGTCATGGAAGCACCGATCTTCATGTCGTTGAACGGCGTAATGAAGAGCGTTCCCACATCTAGCGCAAACCCGCTGGCCGATTCATTCCAGATTTGTTCCCGTATGTATTTTCCGGTGATGCCGAAAGAGAACCTGTCGGTCAGACTTGCGGCATACGAAACGCCGACCGCCATAGAGCCAGCGTCAAACCGGCGGCCGTCGCCGGCCTCGTCGCGCAACGTTCGTACGATGTCTTCCGGCACAGAGAATGAGGTCACGCTCAACGCGAACGCTCCTGCATCGCCGACGTGCAGTGCGACTGCAGCTACATTGAAATCGATGTCCGCGATCCAATTTGCATGGTTGAATGTCGCCGCTCCGGATGTTGCGATGCGCGAAATACTTGCCGGGTTCCAATACACGCCGTACAGGTCTCCGTCCAGCGCAACGCCCGCTCCGCCGAGTGCAAGCGACCTTGGCCCGGCGCCTATCTTGAGAAATCCCGCCGCCGTTGTTCCGACCTTTGTCGTGCTTGGCGCGATACTCGTGAACTACAAACCCGGTCTCACAGAGTCGCTCCTGTCCGGCGAGCCGCTGAAAAAGGGGACATACGCCTTCTTCCTCGTTGAATGGGGAGACAATACAACCGTCGTTACCACAGTCGGAGACGTCAGCGTTTCACCCGACAACTACCGTCTGGACCAGAATTATCCCAATCCGTTCAACCCAACCACGATCATTCCGTTTTATCTGCCCGTTCGGAATTCCGTGTCGCTCAGGATCTACGACATGCTGGGACGGGAAGTCCGGACCTTGGTCAGCGGACAGCAGTTCGAACCGGGCAATCAGAAGGTCGAATGGAATGGACGCGACAATGACGGTCGAGCAGTCGCATCGGGTTCGTATATCTACAGGATCGATGCCGGAACGTTTTCTTCCTCCCGGAGGATGGTGCTGATCAAGTAAGAACTGTCATGCTTCCGGATTTTGCGAAGGGGCGCCTGCGGGCGCCCTTTTCTTTGTCGCCCGCGTCACACGTCGTATTGCACCTCCCCCCACTTATGTCTATTTTACAATAGTTCATACTCTGCCACGGTACACTCCCCCACCCCCCGCCACGTCCGTCGCAGCTGTTCTTCCACCGAGAATTGTCGTCACAACTACATGAAAACATTCGTTCTTGCCATATTGGCCATACTGTCCATGCTCACAGAATTGAGCCTCGCGCAGGGTAAATGGTCGCTGAAAGAAACCGAACAACTCCCCTTTGAGCCTTCCATGAGGTGGGGGACTGCGCGTTTTTCTCCCGACGGCTCAAAGCTCTACCTGACATCTCAATCGTACAATGGTATCTGGGAATACACGTTCGAGACGCGGGTGACGAGAAAAATAACGGCCGACCCTGGATCTGGATACGCGTTTGCGCTCAGCGCAGACGGAACAACGCTCTCCTATCGCCGTTCGATAGACGGAAACCATCCCCGCGATCGCAAACAGGAGATCCTCTCAGTTGACCTCCGGACGGGTGTGACCCGAAAACTCGGCTCTGCACGCACGCTTTCCGCTCCGACGTTCCAGGATTCGCGGACCGTTTTCCTTGAAGGAAGCACCTTGAGGAATGCACCGCCCAAGAATGCTGAAGTCGCACTACTCGGGATCGATAACCAGAAGATTGCACTTCTTGTCGGCGGCGAACGGAAAACGCTCGACCCGTTTGAGAACGGCAGCTATATCTGGCCTGCGCTTTCGCCAGACGGGAAGCGACTCGTGGCGTACGACATGGATCGGGGGGCATTCGTCTGCGAAATTCATGGGAGCGCAATTGTGCGGCTCGGGCGGGCAGACAGACCTGTGTGGACGCGAGACGGTGACTGGCTGGTCTTTTTTAAGGAAGAGAATGACGGACACGAGATTACCGGGTCCGATCTCTATGCAATCCATGGTGACGGGACCGAAAGGACCCGCCTGACATTTACCCCCGACCGCATCGAGCTCGATCCCTTCTGTTCTCCCGTCGATGACCGGATCGTCTGCCGGACCCTCGACGGGAAGATACTCGTCTTTACGTACGAGGTGCACCCGTGAGGATTCGCCTTGTTTTCATTGGTTGCCTCCTCACTACGTTGCTTTCCCCTGCAGTCGCCCAGCTTTCAGGCGTAAAGATCTGCATCGACCCCGGACATGGCGGATTCGAATCGGACGACAGGCACATCATTCCCGACCCCGGAGTCGACTTTTGGGAATCGGAGAGCAATTTTCGGAAGGCACTTCATCTCAAAGCCCTGCTGGAGACTCGGGGTGCGATCGTCTTGCTGACCCGGAATACGAACAGCGACCCCGGCGATGTAGGCGACCCCAGTCTGTCGGCACGAGTCGCATTGGCGAATTCCAACAATGTCGATTGGTTTCACTCTATTCACTCCAACGCGACGGGCCTTCCGTTAGGACAGAACGTGTCGACCAACAATACGCTGATGCTCGTTCGTGAACAGATCGTTGAAGGGGGAGATCCCATCTACGGTCCCGGAACTGGATCGCCCGAGTGGCCCCAAGCGTGGGAAATGTCTGCGAACCACATGGGACCGAACATCCGGGTGCAAAATCGGACTACGGACAACCGAACGCGCCTCGACTGGACGTTCTACGGCGGGAGCAACGGAGGCTATACGCTTGGTGTTCTGCGGGGGCTTTTAATGCCGGGTGAACTTTCGGAGGGATCCTTCCACGATTTCTATCCGGAAACCCGTCGGCTGATGAACAATGACTACCGTAAAGGAGAAGCATACGCCCTGACGCGCAGCTTCCAGCGATACTTCGGCACTCCGGCTGACGCCGTCGGGATCGTGTGCGGAATCGTCATGGACGGCGAAACCGGCCGGCCGAAAAATGGCGTCATCGTACGGCTCCTCCCCGAAAACCGCGTGTACTCCGGGGACAATTACTACAACGGATTTTTCCTGTTTGATTCCCTCAGTCCCGGTCCCCGGTGGCTTCGGTTTGAGAACCCGGGCTATGTTCCGGACTCCGTATTGATTACGATCGCGGCCGATTCCACGGTGTTCGCCGACCGGACATTGGCCTCATACATCGCACCCTACGTGGCCAATTCGAGTCCCAAATCAACCGACACTGCGTTTTCTGTGAAGAGCGTGCTCGGTGTGCAATTCTCCAGGGCCATGGACACTGCCTCAGTTCATCGGGCATTTCACCTTTCTCCTTCAGCACCCGGATATTTCTACTGGGGGAACGACCGGACCATCTACTACGACCCCATTGATTGGCTGGAGTACTCCACGATCTATGTTTTGACGATCGACTCGACGGCGACATCGGTAGGCGGCGTAGCCCTCGATGCGGCCAACGTCGGATCGCCGAACTCCTTCAGTATTCAGTTCCGCACCGCAAGCGCCCCTACGAACGTGGAAAGTGCGTGGCAAGCAACTCCAACAACGTTCGTCTTATATCAGAACTTTCCTAATCCTTTTAACCCGGCGACAGAGATCCGGTATGCACTCCCAACTGCCTCCCATGTGCGACTTACCATCACAGATTTTCTGGGCCGTGAGGTCGCGCGACTCGTGGACGAAGTCCGGACAGCCGGATTCCACAATGCTTCCTTCAACGCCGCCGCACTCCCCTCCGGCTTCTATTTCGCGCGGCTGACTGCGGGTTCCTTCCACAACACAGTCAAAATGGTGCTTCTAAAATAGCGTCGTAACGTTTATCTGCGGCTCCCTTCCCCCCTTCTCCAACCGCAATCAAAGTCGCGGAAGAGAAGCATCCCCGTCTCCAGAAATCGAAGACGGGGATGCTTTTGCCGCGATCACTTCATCAATTAGCGCGTGGCCACACATTTCTTTCTGATACAAGTTGACTCAGAAATACGCTGCAACGCCGGCCATGACCCGGGCGCTCCTTGACGGATTCCCTTCCCTGTCCCTTAACCAGGAATGCTCATAATTGAACTTCACGACCGCGTCGCGCACCGGACGAAGATTGAGACCCACCGTCAAACGGTCGGTGTCGTCCCCCGCGCGCATTGCGTCACGATCCAGTCCTTCCCATCGAATGGAAGCGGTAAGGATCGAACGCGGCCATCGAACGAACCAGCTTTCTCCAAACGGAACGTCCGCCTGAATCGAATAGCCTCGTTGGCGCGATGCCATGATACCCTCAAGGCTTGCCGGTATGCCCACGCGCGCGTCGGCGGCCTCAACCGCGATCACTCCCCCCGCAAACTCCGTCTGCGCGTCGAAAGCCAATATCGTCACGGTGCGCCGGGCGTCGACGGGCAATCCGTCGGCCTCGAATCGATTATACGCTCCGGTGTAGAACGAAAGTCCAAGGTCCGATCCCTCCAACGGACTCACGGCAAACCGCCCGGTGAATGAAGGCTCACCGTTGTTGTCCTCCTCGAACGTCGCATTCCTGCCGGCCGGAATGAACGTCTCGCCGCCCGCTTCGAGAATGCCCTGGGAGAGACCGTTCACGGCGTAGACCTCGTACGAAAACCGTATCGATTCCACAGGATAAATTGTCCCCCAGAGTCCGGCCCCCGTTTCGGAGAACGTCGAGGGTATCACGTCCGTCGATACGAGGGGTCGCTCAACGAGCTCCAACAAAGGACTGTCATGGGCAAGGTTCACCCTGCCAAGAGGCACCAGAACAACGCCCGCTCTCAGGACGGCCGCATCGTGCAATTCGAGGTCGAGAAATCCGTATTCCAGCTTGATCTCCTCGCCGCCATGTTCGAATTCGATCTCCGACGCCACCACGATACCATCCGCCAGAGTTGAGTATGTAAAGAGATTGAATCGCCGCGCTTCAAACGACCAGCCTTCGGAAATTCCGTTCGATCGCGTGAATCGCCCTGTCAGATCCATATAACCGCCAATCGCAGTCCTCCCGCCAAGCCTCGTCATGAACGGCTTGTCGTATACTCCACCGGGCACGATCGACCCGGGTTTCGGAGGCAGCGTTTCCTGGGCGAATACGTTTTGCGTCCCTGGTCCCAATACAAGGAAGATGGCTAGAGCGAATTCGGCAAAGGACGAGTTGCGTTCCCGATGTTGCATATCTATCGATTGTTCGAGGAGGGTTATCTCAGATCGATGATAAACTCCGACTCTGTTGCCCGAACCGGAAACGTCCGCAGTGGCCGGTCAGCGGGGCCACGGAGGACGCTGCCGTCGGCGTCATATGCCGAACCGTGGCACGGACATCTGAATTGCGGTCCTTCCACCCGAACAGTGCATCCGAGGTGAGCGCATTCGAGGGAGATCGCGCTGTATGAATCGACAGAGGTCCGCCGGACGAGGATGATCTTGCCCGTTTCTTCCACATCGACCCTGATCGCACCGCCGACCGCGTCAAGTTCTGCGACCGGCTTGCGAACGCGGATCGATGATTCAGTTTCCAGCCCATAGATCAGCGGAATCCCGGGAGCGCATCCGGAGAGTATGGTAGCCGCCGCTCCCGCTCCGGTCGACAAAAAGTCGCGCCTGTTCACAGCGAACCCAGAAAGTCGAGCAACGCTTGCCGATCTGAAGTAGTACGAAGAAAGAACCGCGTCCTGGCGCTGTCTGCTTCACCTTTGTGAAACTGAATCGCCTGCGTAAGGTCCGAGGCCCGACCGTCGTGCAAGTACGATGGGTTTCCGCCGAGAAATTCTCCGACCAACCTCAGGCCCCACAGTGGAGCGGTTCTCCATTCGGTCCCGGTTGCCGAACCTTCATTGAGATTGTCCGCAAGGTCGGGTCCCATATCATGCAGCAACAGGTCGGAATACAAGACCACATTCTTTCCCGCGAGGGCCCCGACCGGGTTCGGTCCGGTTCGCATTGAAGGAACGTGACACGAGGCGCAGCCCACCTCGTTGAAGACCGTTTCGCCGCGGAGGACGGAGGAAGTCCTTTCTCCGCGCGCCGGAGGTGCCAGCGTCCGCACATAGAAGACAACATCCTGCACGACAGAAGCCGGAAGTTCCGGGTCTGCCGCATCGTCCCGCACGACTCCACCTGATTGCGGATGTCCATTCTCTATGGGCAGGAAATCTGTCGTGATGCCTATGTCCTGATGATACGCGTTCACGACCTGTTGAAGAAGAAAGGCAACTCCGGCTTTCCGGCCGAACCGGCCAAGATGCCCAGTTCCACCGCCGACATAATCTGGTGCCGCGACTCTGTTCGCTTTTCCGGAGATTCCGTCACCATCCAGGTCCAATGGGTCTTCATACTTCAGGATTTCGGAGTCCTGAATCGCTTCAATCAAACCGATGCCAAAAATGGGAGGACCGGTCCTCGGGGACTCGGCAACGCCCGCCGGAAGTACTTCCGGCTGAACGCCGGGAATACTGTGGTCCTGAAGTTGCGGCCCCCCTTCCGACAGAATGGGATCGGTGATCGGACCGGCAGTCCGGCCGAAGCGAATAAGAATGGTCCGTGGATTCCCGCGACCGTCGCCCGCATGACAACGTTCGCACGACGGCTGGTTAAAGATGGGACCGAGGCCTTCGACGGTTCCGAAAAGATGCGAAAACGCCTCATCGCCCCGGGCAAAAGCCGCGAGTTGGTCGGTCGACAAGCCCTCGAGCGGCGCGTCGAACACATCTCCGGCCGGCGTTGGCGCAGTCAACAAAGCGTCGCACCCGATCACCACGGCCAACAAGACCAGGGCGCCTGCAAAAGGAATCAGGAG
The DNA here is from genome assembly GCA_001802945.1 of Ignavibacteria bacterium RIFCSPLOWO2_12_FULL_56_21. Classification (GTDB taxonomy): domain Bacteria; phylum Bacteroidota; class Ignavibacteria; order UBA10030; family UBA10030; genus 2-02-FULL-55-14. Next base: position 23,609 of record MHAK01000040.1, read on the forward strand.
AGAACGGTGTGATATGATCATACCAGTCCTCCCAGACGCATAAGGGTCGCCGTCAACCAACAGACAATGAATGCCAGCCCGAGAGGAAGAACCGCAGCCACAGTCGTCCACTTCGCGCTGCCTGTCTCTCTATAAATGGTGTAAAGCGTCGTCGAACACGGATTGTGGAGCAGACTGAACAGCATCAAGTTGATGCCGGTCAAAAGTGTCCAACCTCCGGAATGCAGGATGTTCGCCGTTGCGATCTCAGAATCCAGTTCGAACATCACGCCGGTCCCGCTCCCGAGCCCTGACATTCCCACCACCTGAACGGTCAACATCAACACTGTGGGAATGACGATCTCATTCGCCGGAATCGCGATGATATAGGCCAGCAGGATCACCCCGTTCAAACCGACCGCGAGGCCGAAGGGATCTGACCAACGGACAAAATGCTCGGCGAGGCTCATTCCCCCCACGGTTACGTTGGAAACGAGCCAGATCACAGCCCCGGCAGGAACCGCCCAAATAACTGCCCGCCACAGCACAATCACGGTTCTGTCAATCACGGACGTGTACAGAGTCTTCCAGATCTGCGGAGGTCGGTATGGAGGGAGTTCGAGGCTGAATGTCGAAGGCTCGCCCTTCAGAACCGTACGGGACAATCCCCACGACACGACGAAAGTGAAAACGATGCCGATCAGGACGACCGTCACTACGGCAAGTGACGAGACGAGACTGGACAAATGCACCGGTGCGAGAGCGCCGATGAAGATCGTGGCTATGAGGATCATCGTCGGCCAGCGTCCGTTACAGATGGCAAAATTGTTTGTCAAAATCGCTATAAGCCGTTCGCGCGGACTGTCGATGATGCGTGTCGACACCATGGCCGCAGCGTTGCAGCCATATCCCATGGCCATCGTCAGGGCCTGTTTGCCGTGCGCCCCCGCCTTCCGGAAAAGTCCGTCGAGGTTGAACGCCACGCGCGGCAGGTATCCGAAATCTTCAAGTAGTGTAAACAGCGGAAAAAAAATCGCCATCGGCGGAAGCATAACGCTGACAACCCACGCCATTGCCAGATACATGCCGTCGAATACGAAGCCGTTCAACCACCAGGGAGCGCCCCATGCCTCTGCCGTGGCTTTGAACCATGGATGGGCGGTGTCCACGAGTATCGATGCAAGTACGGCGGATGGCATATTCGCCCCGGCTATCGTGATCCAAAAGACCACTGCAAGCATCAGAAACATCAGCGGGAATCCGAACACGCGGCTTGTTAGCAATCGATCGAGCGTCCGGTCGAAGTTGAACCTTCCCTCGCCCGCAGGCGTCTGCACCGCGCGTCCCGAGATCCTTTCCGCTTCCCGGTACAGCGCGGCCAGCGCATCGTCGTGCAGCCGTTCCCCCGCATCCCATCGCATTGATGCCGCTTGGTGGAGCAATTCTTCACGTTGTTTCGACATAGGTTCCTTCCTGTTGATTCTCCAAAGTGCGCGTACGGTTCACGATCGCCGCTAATTCGCCCGTTCGGACCGCCTCGATCATCCTTTGATCTCCTTCAAGCAGCCGGAGTGCAACCCATCGCGCGTTTGGCAGTTCAGGAAATTCCCCGCTCACCTTTGCCGCTAATTCTTCCACCACGCGAAGACGGCTGGACGAAAGAGGAAATCGCTTCGGTTTACAGACAAATGCTCCCGTCGCCACGTCGTCGATGGCGCGGAGCAGTTGGTTCATGCCCAGCTGCGTCCGAGCCGCCGTCAGCACCACAGGAACGCCAAGGTCACGCGCCAAACTTCGCACATCGACACGAATACCGTGGCGCTCGGCTTCGTCCACGAGGTTCACACAAATGACCGCCCTTTCCGTGATCTCCAGGACCTGAAGCACGAGGTTCAAATTGCGCTCCAGCCGAGTAGCGTCAGCTACAACAACGGTCACATCCGGCTGGCCGAAGAGAATGAAGTCGCGCGCGACCTCTTCATCTGAGCTCGTGGACAGCAGTGAATACGTGCCGGGAAGGTCGACGAGCTTGTATCTCCGGCCGCTGTACGAGAACGACCCTTCAGCGCGCACGACCGTCTTGCCCGGCCAGTTTCCAGTATGCTGTCGAAGCCCGGTCAAGGCGTTGAAAACGGTGCTTTTCCCGGTGTTCGGATTTCCAGCCAGCGCCACCACATGATCAACGCCGGAAAGGTCGAGTCCGTGGCGGACAAGCTCGGCATTGGGGTTGACCGGACACGTCTCACATTGTTCAGGTATTGCGCGTGTCATGATCGTTTTCCCATGTCGTCTTCGAGAATGATGTGCATCGCCTGCTGTTGCCGCAACGCGACAAGGCCGCCGCGAATGCGGTACGCAACCGGATCGCCCCCCGGATTCGCAAGCTCCGCCGCGACCGTTGTTCCGGGGACGAAGCCAAGGTCGAGCAGTCTCCGGCGCTGCAAGCCGCGGCAAGTTTCCGCGATCGAACGGACACGCGCCCTCCTGCCGATCGGTAACCGGTCGAGCGTCCGTTCTTCGGCCACTGCAGCTTTCGCCGGAACGAAAACCACGGTCACATTCGCCGCCGCGGGATACGTCAGACGAACGCTCGTGCCGGCAACTGCGACGGAAACGCTCTTATCGTCACGTTCCACGACCTTCACACGGACGCCGGGATGGAACCCGCATGCGACAAGCTCGCTGTAGACCGCCTGCGGTTCGTCCTCGACATGAACGACCATCAGCGTGCTGCCGGGAGAGGCGGTTTGAAGCGAAATGCCGCGCGGTTCCGGCATTGCCCCGATCACGGGCGGAATGGGGTCGCCGTGGGGGTCGTAGAGCGGCTGGCCGAGGCGCTTTGCGAGGGCATCGACTTCCTGTGTCGAAAGCTGATGTTCCCGCCGTTCAGCCTCTGCATGCCACCGGCGCTCGTCCACGCCCGTTTCATCCGCAAGGTATCGCTCCCACAGGCGGTGGGACCTTATGATCCGGAGCGCTTCCGCAGCTCCGGCAGCTGTCAATTGCAGCCGCCCTTCGGCAACCTCCACAAGCCGCTGTTCAATGAGCCGTTGGAGCACTGTGGCTGCCTCGTCCATCGTGATTGCAACGGCGCCAGCAAGGCTCTCACTCGTCACCGGAGCTTTTCGTTCCTGGCTGTGATACAGATGCTTTAGAGCGTCTTCCAGCGTGGTTTGGCTGCGTCGGAACTTCCGCTTTTTCCGCATTCGCACGGCTGCGGCGAACACGACGATCGACGCGGCAACGAGGGCGAGAACAATTGGAATCATGGTCATATCTCACATCTCCCGTCTCACCTTCCCGACATACACATGGCGGGCGAGTTTTGAGCTCACGAACTGTTCGCGGCCGTTTACGGCAACCCTGAGCGAGCCGTCGAACTCGACGCGTTCTTTTACCTTCATGCGCGATCCCAGCACGATCCCCAGTCGGGCGGCATATTTCAGGATCTCCGGACTCTCATCGCTGACACGGCTCACTATTCCGGACACGCCAGGGGTCAATGCTGCGAGCGGTGTGTGCTTGTCCTCGGCCAAACGACCTTCTGCCGTCGGGATCGCGTGTCCATGAGGGTCGCGGCTGGGGTATCCGAGGATCTGGTCGATGCGTTGTTCCAGCCGCTCTGATGTCATGTGCTCGAGGCGCTCGGCCTCTTCGTCGATCTCGTCCCAATCGTACTTCAGCACTTCTACCAGAAAGAGCTCCCACAACCGGTGTCGCCGGATTATGCGCAGTGCTTTCTTCCTTCCTTCCACCGTCAATTGAACGCCCTTGTACGGCGTGTGCTTGACATGGCCTTCTTCGGCCAGTTTTCGAATCATCTCCGATACTGATGCCGCGGAGATCTGGAGTCTATGGGAGAGGGATGTCGTCGTGACCCGGCCTTCTTCTTCCTGAATCTTGAAGATGTTCTTGAGGTAGTTCTCTATGTTTTCGCTGGCCATGGTAATCCCCGGAAAAGGTCAGGTGAATTTGAGGGAAAGCGATGACAGTATTGTGGGATTCGTTAATTTGAATTTAGGTATACCTAATTTAGAGAACGGACGATTCAATGTCAAGCGGAAAGTTCTGTTTCAACCTGTCTCAAAGACTGCTCTGCAGAAGAGAATGAGCCACAAAAATGCACAGAACGCACATAAGAATGATTCTGTGACTTTTGTGCCTTTTGTGGCAAATATTTTTGAGATAGCCCCTAAACTCCTCCCCAAAAACACAAAAGCCACAAAATGTTTTGCGCATTTTGCGACTTTTTGCGGCTAATATATTTGGCAATTGCACTTCAAGAACGTGTGTTCAATTCCCTTTCCTCACGAACACCGAATCGGGAATACCCGCATTGACCTTATGGTCACGATAGACAAACGACACGGATCCCGAACGGAGCGCACGCTGCAATTCCGTCATTTGCGGGGCCGGATTCGGCGCCCCGTCCGGAAGCTTGAAGATCTCCTCTGATTGAGGTCCGGATATCCCGAATATCACCACGAGCTGCGTCGGCAGCCAATATCGTCCTTCGATGAGCCCGTACGTGAAATCCAGGGCCACCGTCCGCCCTTCATACGGCATCGACTCGATCCGGGCAAGCGTCCAGGTTGTCGGATTCACCCACACGAACATTTGCCGCAACCTCACCTTGGGGTCGCGCGCAGCGAGCTGAAGCTTTATCAGCTTCCTTCCCCACGTGGTGTCCTCGCCGAGGTTTGTTGCGTCATACTTCTTGCGCAGCTCTTCCGGATTGGGTGACATGCCGTCCCGCGGCACGACCGTGAACGACCGCGACGAAAAATGAAGCTTGTCCGGCCGCTTGAAATACATTTCTGTCGACGTTTTCGGGACTTTCACTCCCTCCATGCTCACGGTACCTTCGATCGTCACCGCCAGGTCTTGAATGCTCTCAAAGGTTCGTTCCAGATTCTTCAGGACTTCTTCCCCCGAGAGTCTCCTTTCCTGGGGCAGTGCCGTCAGCACACATATCAGGATGGTGAGGATCATGTCTGCGAAGCGGGGGTTCGAGCCGTAATGTATCTTGTGTAGAGATACATGAACACAGTGGCTGCAACACCGATTCCAAACAGAATGTACCAGATCACGTCCGGTGTTCCGGCCTCACGCGCGTACTTCGTATAGAGCCATCCGCCGAACGTTCCTCCCACACCCCACGCGATCGCGATCGGCAGAAATGCATATCCCTGGAACAATCCCTGCTGACCCGGCGGCGCAACATCCGAAATGTACTCGTAATACCTCGGCGCCTGCGTCATCTCACCGATCGCAAACGAAAAGATCGTCGCAGTCAACGTCCAGATGTTCGGGAACAGCGCTACGATCAGCCACGATGCGGTTGACAGGGCGAATCCGGTCACCATCGCCGCTCCGGGTGACAAATGCTTTGTCGCACGATTGACGACGAGTTGGAGGATGATGATCGACCATGCACCCGCCGATTGAATGATCTCGAATGGGGCATCCGGCCAATTGTCGGCCACAAAGAACGGCACGACAATGAAGATCTGCCAGAACATGATCCAATACAACGAAAAGATGAGCAGAAAGAGGATGAACCGGAAATTCCCCAGCACCATCACCAGGTTCATCAGCTTCTTTCCGAGCGATTCCGTGTCCTCTTTTCCAGCCGCCTTCACCTCTTTATAGAAGAAGAAATTGACAACTAGCATGAGCAGGCAGCTGACCGCCGATACGACGTACACGAATTCAATGCCGTAGGTGTCGCGCACCATGTAGGCAATGGCTGGACCCGCCGCTGCGCCGATATTCACCAGCCAGTAATAGACTGCGTAGCCGAAGGATTTCGTCTCCGGCGTCGTTGTGACGGACACGGTCCCGAGAACCGACGGCTTGATGAACGACCCACCCATGGCTGTAAAAATGAGGATGACCGTCAGCACCCAGAACAGCGGAAGACCCTCATAGACTCCCCGAAAGGTCTCCATCCCGGTCGACCCGATGAGAAAGTAGCCAACGGCCAGCATGAAGAACGCAATTGAGAATGCCTTTCGAAAGCCGAACTTATCGGCCAGTGTTCCGCCGACGATCGGAAGGGCGTAGATGAGCCCGCCGAATATGGAAGAGAGCTGTCCCGCTTCGATCTCCGTGAACTTCAACTGGTTCCGCAGGAAAATGCTGAGCACCGTCGCCTGTCCGTAATACGCGAGGCGTTCGAACAGCTCCATGCCGTTCGCAACCCAGAAAGTCGGATGATATCCTTGACGGAATGAACGAACGCGTTCAGAAATCGACATGAGGTCCCTTTATGAAAGAATGTCTTTACGGGTGAACACAAACCATGTTCCCGTCACGGCGGCGCATGAATACACGGCAAGGTTCGTCAGAGAAAGCACGATCTCGCTCCACGGAATCGGGTCCAGGAACGCCTTCTGCCAGACGATGAGATGATACGTGAAGAGATACGTTCGCGAGGTGTTGAACGCTTCGACAGGCAGGACGGTGATGATCGTCAGGACGATCACAATGCCCATCGTGGCCACGATCGGCCCGATGGCATTCTCAACGAACGAAGACGTGAAGAACGCGATCGACGCGATCGTCATCATCGGAGCGACCGCGAGAATATACGCCAGAATGAACCTCCACGCAACGTCAGCTTCAGGAAGAACGAGAATACCCCTCGAAAAAATCAGGAGGTCTCCCGTGCCCAGGAGAACGATGGCCAGTCCGACACTCACGACGCCAAGGAATGCGACGAAGAGAACGACATACAGAACGGTCGTCATATACTTGGCGACGAGGATGCGCGTGCGCGAGACCGGTCTGATCAGGATCAAACGATACGTTCCGGCCGTCGCTTCACCCGCAAGCATGTCTCCGGCGACGAAGGTGATCAGCAACGGCACATGAATCCACAGCACATTCATCACCTGATATGAGACGAACCAGCCGTTGAAGAGATTGCCAAGGACGAGGAAATCGGCTGCGAGATTTCTGGTCGCCGCCCGCAGGAACCTTCCCCCTTCCACCTTGAACGCCCACTCCACGATGGGAATGACGAGAAGCACGATCAGGAAACCGAGATAGGTGCGTTTCTTCAGGAAAGTCTTGACGATCTCCGACCATACAAGGCGTCCCATGGTCACCTCACCTGAGCCGATTCGGTGATCGACAGGAAAAATTCTTCGAGCGATCTGCGCGGTTCGACCGACGTGACCTCCACGCGGGCATTCACCAGCCGGCGCAACAATTCCGGCACATATCCGGCGTTCATCGTTACGCGAAACGCACCATCCTGTTCGACGACCTTCTCGACGAATCCCCGTGCTTTTTTGCATACAGCGAGGAACGATCGCTTCGGCGAAGCGCGAAAGGAGACCACGGTCTCGGTCCCATGCAACAATTCCTCGACGCCCCCTTGCACCACCAATTCGCCATTGCTGATCACGGCCATGCGGTTCGCGACCTGTTCCACTTCATGAAGCAAGTGAGAGGAGAGAATGATCGTCTTCTGATGATCCTTTGCCAGTGTGCGAATGAGCTCGCGTACTTCCTTCATCCCCTGTGGATCGAGTCCATTCGTGGGCTCATCCAACACCACAAGGTCCGGGTCGGACAATAAAGCCTGAGCAATCCCCAGCCGTTGCTTCATGCCATGGGAATACGTCTTGACCGTGTCTCTACCCCGTTCTCCAAGTCCCACCATATGCAAAACCTCCCCGATGCGCGAGGGCGTCACGCCGCCAGTCAACGCCCCGACGAGCTCGAGATTGCGGATGGCGCTGAGATACAGATAGAAATCAGGCTTTTCCACGATGCCGCCGACGCGCCGCAGCGCTAAGCCGCGGTGTGAACGGAGTGAATGGCCGAAGATCGTGATTTCCCCCTCCGTCGGACGGACGAGCGATAGGATCATCCGAATGGATGTGCTCTTTCCGGCGCCGTTAGGACCGAGAAATCCGAAGATATCCCCGCGACGCACTTCAAGGTTTACGTGTCTCACCGCCCACCTGGCCTTGTAGCGCTTCCCCAGATCCCGGGTCGATAATATGACTTCAGCAGCCATGGTCGTGTTTGAAATAGAATGGTTCAACAGGCCTCGCTTTGGAGTAAGCTTGGCCGTGGGCAGGCGAAACCCGGTGGGTTATGAAAAAAGCCCGAAGGGCTTCGTCTTTGTTTAGAACCGGAGGATTTATCCTCCGAACCGCGCATTTCAAACCCGTGTCGTCCGGAATATAAATTCAAAGATTGAACTGCCATGGTTGACTTTTTTGCGGGGCGGCAATCTTTTTCCCGCAACCTGCTAATCGCTTATGAAAGTAGATGAATGAGCATGTGAATGGGTGCGTGCGGGGGCGATCAAAGAGCTATCGAGGCAGATTGCTTCGGGGTCACTTCGCGACCCCTCGCAATGACAGGTGCAAGAGGAGAGCCGCCTCCCCTCCGATAGATACCATCCCGCATTCCCATTCCACCATTCCATTATTCCACCATTCCATTATTCCAACATTCCATCCTGAGCTTTACCTCGTATCACTCCCCGGCACCTCCCAGTCATCCTCTCTTCTTCAAAGATTCCAAAATCGCCTCCAAGGCTTCATCAGGAATCGCTTTGATGTCCTCCAGTAAGTCAGACGGAAGAGCGACGAGTGACTGCGCATTGCGTTCCGCCTGAGCAGCTGTGCGGATCCCGGGAATGATCGTCGCAACGCCAGGAACGGAGGCCGCATACGACAATGCCAACTCTGCCGGCGAGATCCCCAACGAACGTCCCCGTTCCCATATTTTCTTCAAAAGTTCGTTGACCGATTCGATGATGTCTGCAGACAAGCGGAAAGATCTGTGATCATTTGGCGGAAATGTGGTCGATCGATCGAATGTTCCCGCAAGCAACCCGAACTGCAGCGGCATCCGCACAATGATGCCGTAACCTGCTGCTGCTCGGGAAATCACCGATAGCCCTCTCCTATTGAGAATATTCAGCACGATCTGAAATCCGCTTCCCAGTGACCGGTCCACCAGGAAATCGGCCTCCGGTCCCGGGGCGAACGTGCTCAACGACAAGCCCCACGCGCGGACCTTTCCCTCTTGCTGGAGTTGCTCCATCGCCGCAATGCATTCGCCCTGGTCCAAATGGGTGAGACGCGCCGTGTGGAGCTGATACAAGTCGATCGCCTCCCGCTGCAACCTGCGAAGGCTCTTTGTGCACGCCTCGACTATATACGCCTTCGAATAGTTGGAGGAAGGCGAACCGTCGGGGCCGATGCAATTCCCGACCTTTGTGGCAATGACGACGCGTGGATTGTTCCCGAAGACCGAACCAATCAGGTCTTCCGAACGACCCAACCCGTAGAAATCCGCCGTATCATAGAACGTGATGCCGACGTCGAATGCCCGTTTCAGTGCACGGACGGATTCGGCGTCATCGCTCGGTCCCCAGCCGATCGGCGTGGACCCCGCCATAACAGGTCCGCCGATGGCCCACGCGCCAAAACCGACGGCACTGACAGTCAAACCTGTCTTCCCAAACGATCGGTATTCCATGGTTGTCCGGTGGAGTCTCGCAGGTGCGGCAATTTCTACACACGGTTCCTACGATTGCGAATCGGCATCTTGCTTCCCTATGTAGTCCCCATTACTTTAGTTGTTCCAGCACATTGAATCGTCCGGAGGATCATATGAATCGAAACTTCGTCCTCATCGTCTGTGTCACGCTGCTGGCAGGTTGCAGCAGTTCGAAACCGACGGAGGAACAGCTGAACAATGCCGACTACGGTCTCTATCCTGAAAACTACGTCGACATAGCTAAGGCATGGTTAACCGACCAGTATTCAAGCCTTTCGGCCTCCGGCGTTCGCGACCTAAGTATCGCCAAGCCGGTAAAAGGGTATCAATCAGGAAGTCTGTTTGACAGCGGCGGTCCGGTGTTCGGCTACGAGACGGAATTAACCTACAGCGTCACCGCTTCAACCGGTCGTCGCATGGCGACAACGCGCTACCGCGTGCTCCTCCTCATCCGCGATGGAAAAGTGATCCGCTCCAAAGAAACGACGCAGTGAGGGAAATGCGCATGAAATACCGTTTCCTTCCCCAATCCAACTTGAAAGTGTCGTCGTTGATCTATGGATGCATGAACATCGGCGGACCATGGTCACCGAATCCGCCGGACCGTGCCACCGTCGATAACGCGCTTGCGTGTGTCCGAACGGCCGTCGAAGGAGGCATCAACGTCTTCGACCATGCGGACATCTACGGCGGCGGCAGGTCGGAAGAAGTGTTTTCCGCCGTCTGGTCCGAACTCGGCCTAAAACGGTCGGACGTGATCATTCAATCGAAGTGCGGCATCCGTCGCCCCGGAGAACCGAATGCAGCGTCGCCGCACAGGTTCGATTTCAGCTTCGACCACATTGTCTCGTCCGTCGACGGCATACTCCGCCGCTTGAAGACCGACCGTCTCGACATTCTGTTGCTCCATCGGCCGGACCCGCTCGCCGACCCCGATGAAGTGGCCAGAGCATTCGACCATTTGCGGTCGAATCGCATGGTCCATTATTTCGGTGTCAGCAATCACAACGCCGCCCAGATCGCATTGCTGCAACGTGCCGTGGGCGTTCCGCTCGTCGCAAACCAGCTGGAATTCAACCTCTTGCACTCTGATTTGATCGACGAAGGCGTGACGGTCAACGATGCCCGACAGCGCGCAACGTACCGGGCCGACGGCACTCTCGACTACTGCCGGTTGAACGGCATTTCCGTGCAGGCGTATTCCCCGGTGGCAAAAGGGAGATTGGCGTTACCGAAACGGGACGACGACGAACGCATTCGGTCGACGCGTCAGGCGGTCGAACATCTCGCGCATCACATGGGCGTTTCCGGCGAAGCGGTCCTTCTTGCCTGGATCCTTCGGCATCCCGCGAAGATTCTTCCGGTCATCGGGACCACCCGTCCGGACCGCATTACGGCATCACTCGACGCATTGAAGATCGAAATGACGCGGGAAGAATGGTACTCGCTCTACCTCGCCGGACGAGGGCGAGACCTTCCCTGAATCTAACTGCATACTGCAACTTGGAAGAAAGCCAGCAACCGATACTGTTGTGAAACAGAAAAATAAAAAAGACAAAGAGAAATCAAACAACAAAAAGAAAACGCCGTTCTCCCCAAGGAGCTTGACCCGCGCACTTTCGTTTTTCTTTTTTCCTTTTCTCCACTGGCACTATTTCGCCTCCCCGATTCCCCTCAGAAACTCCGCACTCTGTTCCGGGATCGCGGTGTTGATAAACATCCCGCTTCCCAACTCGAAGCCCGCCGAAATTGCGATCCTTGGAACGATCGACATGTACCAATGGAAGTAGTCTGTCTGGACCAAATGCGTAGGAAGCGAACGAATGAGCAGATTATAGTCGGGGTCGTTTAGTCCATGAAACAAGCGACCCAGGACGGACTTGAGGCATCGTGCTAGATCGCGCAGCTCGTCTTCGGTGCATGATTCGAACGAGGACATGTGCCGGAGCGGGTAGATCCACGTGTGGAAGGGTGAGAGCGCAGCATACGGTATGAACGAGAGGAAATGTTTCGTGGCAAAGATGATCCGGTCGCCGCTCGATCGCTCGTCCTTGACCGTGCGGCAGAACATGCATTCACCTGTTTCGTCAAAATAGCGCGTGGCGATCTCGAGCCGCATCCTCACCTGTGCAGGAACGACAGGCAGGCCGACGATCTGCGAATGCGGGTGCGGTTGTGACGTCCCGGCAGCAACACCGTGATTACGAAAGATCAGGATGGTCTCGACACGCCCGTCCTCCCGCACTTGAACATATCGTCGCTGGTACGCGCTCAGGACGTCGAAGATTTCTTCCTCACGAAGTAGGGGCAGTTGAGCGTCGTGACGCGGATGCTCCACCACGACGTCGTGATATCCCACCGCCTGCATCGACCGATGGATACCGCTCATCCTGCGCGAAAGCATGCCTTCGCGCACGAGTGCCGGAAACTTGTTCGCGACCACACGCGTACGCCAGCCCGCCTCATCGCCGATACGAAGCGATTCAGCACTCGTTTGTGATTCGTTTCCGGGGCAGAAGGGACACGATGGGTCGTGCAGCGGGAGCGCCGCACGTTTTTCGCGGCGGCTCACGAACGTTTCCGGCCGCCGGGCGCGCTCGGTGGCAATGATCACCCAGTCGCGTGTGATGATGTTCTGGCGAAGTTCCGGCATCCGACCACCTTGGGCAAGTACAACGGGTTCGAACTCCGCCTTCCGCTGCTGACCAACGCCTGCACGTGAACCAGTGTCGCGACCCCGGCGCGACTCGAACGCGCGACCTACAGCTTAGAAGGCTGTTGCTCTATCCAACTGAGCTACGGGGTCTTGAAATTGCCAAGCTCTGCAGGCGACGCGACCTACAGTCCCGTCCCGTTCGCCTCCGGCGAACGTGGACGGGATCCTCGTTCCGACAACGAACTTGCTTCGCAAGTTCGGTCGGAACGGGACTTAGAAGGCTGTTGCTCTTTCCAATGCCGCCATCTCCGCTAAATCATTGATGGCGGCATCCTCGTCACGTCCACGACTTGCTCCGCTGCGTCGGACGTGACGGGACTGAGCTACGGGGTCTTACAATTGCAAATTCTAAGATGTCAATGGTAAATGGAAACGGTCAATAATTGCAGCACTCACTGCCGACTATGAGGTTGGTCTCCTGGTTCCTGCACACTCCGTTCTTTTGGTCCCAGACGAACGGACCAGTTCCGCAGCTTGACGGCGGCCCGGTCGGTTCCTCCTCACACCCGAAGTGCAGTGAACCGACCGCTGCCAGCACGACAAGGAAGAGGATCACGTTCACCGTCTCACGTATTCTTCTCATATCAATTCCGTCCAGTTATGATCGTTCAGGCAACTTTTGGCCCTTGCGGACCGTCATTCAGGAATGTACACCGTAGGTTTCTCTGATGCGAATTCACAACAACGTATGCGCATCAGGAATCTTATGCAACCGCCAATTTCACCCGGTTCTGCACCGCGGCGAACACTTCGTCAACGGACGTCTCCAGCATGCACCGGAAGTGTCCTTCCGGGCATGATGCCCGACCGATATGGCTGCACGGACGGCACGAAAGGCCGGATCTTTCCAGAACCGTGGCTTCCGGGTTGGTCGGTGAGAATCCGAACTCCCGCACCGTCGAACCGAATATGGCAACCAACGGCTTTCGACGCGCGGCGGCGATGTGCATGAGTCCGGAGTCGTTGGTCACAATCGCCTCGACATATTCCATCGCGGCGGCATTTTCCAGAAGTGAAAGCTCCCCGGTTAGGTCGATCACACGTTCGGCATGTGTGCTTGCTGCGATCGATCTCGCGATCCCGCCGTTTACCGAACGGTCCGCCAGCCCTCCGAACAACACAACGGCGCCGGACGTCTCCCGGATCAGCCGGATCCCCAACTCCGCGTAGCGTTCCGGCGGCCAGCGTTTCGTTGCATGCCGCGCCGTCGGACAGAACCCATACACCTTTTCAAATCGGTGGAGTTTCAGCGCAACCATGCGTCCGTTGACACCGAAAAGGACCTCGTCGGGAATATGCAGCTCCAACCCTTTGCCGTCGTTCACGATTCCCCACCGTGCAACCGTCTCGAGATACCGGTCAGCAACGGGGACAATGGAGGTATAGAAATTCTTCTTGAACTTCACCAGCGCCGTCCGCTCGAGGACGCGTTTATCGACGGTCACGACATGCCGAACGTTCCGGACGCCCCTGAGGAACCTGCTGCGAAGACTGTTATGGATGTCGACGATGAGGTCGTAATGCTCTCCGGCGATCCGGTGCTTCAATCGGCGGAGACCTGCGAACCCTTCCGTCGCGTCAAACTCATACGTATAGTTCAGATTGTGATTGTGCCGCACAAGCTCCGCGTATTCGCGCCGGGTCGCAAAATCGATCTGTCCATGGGGGAATTTTAACCGTAATTGGCGGAGCAACGGCGATGCAAGCACAATGTCGCCAATGGAACTAAATCGGATCACCAGTGTTTTATGGATCGCTTCCATCAGGGTGAAAGTTACGACTCCTTCTCAGGAGCCGCAACCGATGAGTGGCGAAGTTCATTGCTTTTTCGTCCGCGGGCCACTATACTACCGGAACGCACGACGATTCGGTGAAAACAGTCAATGGCCTTCCATCAATCAACAGCGGCGCGTCCAACGACCCTCGGAGAACTCAAACGCTCGGGATATAAGGTCCTTCCCGTCAAGGAGGAGATCCGGAAAAATCTCACGGGGATCCTGCGTTCGAATACGCCACTCTTTCCCGGCATTATCGGATACGAGAAGAGCGTCATTCCGGACCTCGTCAACGCGCTCCTCGCGCGTCACGATATTCTGCTCCTCGGACTTCGCGGCCAAGCCAAGTCGCGAATCCTGCGACAGCTCCCGACACTTCTGGACGAGTTCATCCCGGTGATCAAAGGGAGTGAACTGAACGACAACCCTTTTCACCCGGTGAGCAGACACGCCGTCGACGCGGTTCGCACCGGCGGAGACGACACGGAAATCGAATGGATCCACCGCGACCAACGATTCTCGGAAAAGCTGGCTACACCCGACGTTACGATCGCAGACCTTATCGGCGACATCGATCCCATCAAGGCGGCCACCCAAAGGCTCCATTACGCTCACGAAGGTGCGATCCATTTCGGCATTATCCCGCGCACCAACCGTGGCATCTTCGCCATCAATGAACTCCCCGACCTGCAACCCCGAATCCAGGTCGGCCTCTTTAATATTATGGAAGAGAAGGACATTCAGATACGCGGGTTCAACATCCGGCTTCCTCTGGACATTCTCCTTGTGTTCACCGCGAACCCGGAGGATTACACCAACCGAGGAAATCTCATCACACCGCTCAAGGATCGCATCGATGCGCAGATCCTCACGCACTATCCGCGTTCGCTTAACGATGCCATTCGGATCACCGAACAGGAAGCGTGGGTCGAGCGGGACGGACGTTCTGTGGTCATTCCCCCGTACATGAAGGAGATCGTTGAACAGATCGCTTTCGAAGCGAGAAAGAGCGAATTCGTTGACCAGAAATCGGGAGTGAGCGCTCGCCTGACGATCGCGTCCATGGAAAGCCTTGTCAGCAATGCTGAACGAAGAGCGATCATCCTCGGTGATTCAGCGGTAGTTCCGCGACTCGTCGACCTGCATCATGCACTTCCCGGAATGACCGGTAAGATCGAGCTCGTGTTCGAAGGAGAACAAGAAGGGGCAGTCAAGGTGAGCAAGGCGCTGATCGGCAAGGCTGTCAGGACCGTCTTTCAGCAGTATTTCCCCGACCCTCTTCAGAAGAAGCCGCGTGAACGAGCCGAAACAACCAGAACAACGGCAGACAATGGCCTGTACGGCCCCATTGTGAGCTGGTTCGAGCAGGGAAACAAGGTCGAGATCTCCGACGACATGCCGTTGGAGGCTTTTTACCGCGAGCTCGATCGCATCGGCGGACTTCGAGCTGTGACGTTGAAACATCTTAAGATACCCGAAGCCAACCGGGGAGAGCTTGCATCGGCGATGGAGTTCGTTCTGGAAGCTCTCCATCAGTGCTCAAAGATCGCAAAAGACGAGGTCGAGCGGGCCTCGACCTATAAAGACATGGTCGGAAGCATCTTCTCAGGACGCGGGCGATCGCTCGAAGAGGATGAGGAGACGGGGACGTGAGGTTCGAGTACTCCCAATGGCGTCCCGACTCCACGACGGATGAGCAGCAGCTGGAATCGCTGTTGTCGCTCTTTTCGTATCTGGCAGTCAAGACGAGCGGCGATGTTGCAGAGGCACTCGAGTGGCTTCGCCGGCTCGCCGATCGCTACGGCGTTTTCGACGAGAACCTTACGATCGAGGAGCTCATCCGGCGGCTCAAGGACCTCGGGATCATCGAAGAAGTCGACGGGATGAACGTCCTGACGACGCGTGGGATCCAGAAGATCCGTCAGGACGCGCTGCGGCACATCTTCAGCAATCTCAAAAAAGCCCCGGGCGGCACGCACGAAACGCCCCATACCGGCGACGGAGTCGACCGGCTGAGCGAGACCCGTTCCTGGATGTTCGGCGATCTGGCGACGAACATCGACCTGACAAGTACGCTGTCCAACGTGTTTCGGCGCGATGGGATCGACAATTTTTCACTGAAAGAAGAGGACCTGGAGGTCTACGAGACCGAACATTTATCAAGCTGCGCGACCGTTCTCATGCTCGACATCAGTCACAGCATGATCCTGTACGGCGAAGACCGCATCACACCCGCGAAACAGGTGGCGCTTGCCCTTGCTGAGCTCATCCGCGTGAAATTTCCGAAGGACTACCTCGCCTGCGTCGTCTTCGGCGATGAGGCGAAGGTCGTCAGTCTCGCCGAATTGCCATTCCTGAATGTCGGTCCCTTCCACACGAACACGCGGGCCGGACTGCAGCTTGCTCGCCAACTCCTCCGTCGTGCGGGAAACGTCAACAAGCAGATCTTCATGATCACCGACGGCAAACCATCCGCGATCTTCGATGGAGCAGGTAGGATCTATAAGAATCCGTTCGGATTGGACCAGCGCATCGTGAACAAGACGCTCGACGAGGCTGTGCAATGCCGGCGGGAAAAGATCACGGTGAGCACCTTTATGGTGGCACAGGACCCGTATCTTGTCGACTTTGTGGAAGAGTTCACAAAAGCGAACCAGGGACGAGCGTACTTCTCTTCCTTGAACAATCTCGGCGAGTTCATTCTTGTCGACTATCTGAAGAACCGCAGGACCAAGTTCAATGCAGGACGATAGAAGACAGATCTTCGATTCCTTGGAAGTAACTTCAATTCCTTGAATTTCAGCCCGTTTTTCCCGACTTTGATGCATTCAGGGTTGGAAGAGGCGTTTGACAAGCCCGGATAGGGCTTTTTTTGTTGCTGCTGGTAAGGATTTTCACGCTACGATCGCAAAGACTCGGTAATGCTTGTCTTGACGACCGCAAAGGTGGAAGATTATCACGCAACGAAACAACTTCCCGTTGCGAGCGCCCGCCTGCCCTAATGGGTCCTAATGATTGGCGGGCAGGCTGCGAGCGTTGCGAGTAACTCATTTCATAGTCGCGCTGCGGGCGTGGCGTGTGACGCATTGAGAAGTCAGGCAAACCACTGATGCTCCTCATCTTTCCATCCATAGAGATCAGCCACGAATGTTGTCTTGAAGTAGTGCACGGACTGCCCGGCGCCGAACGCACGTACTCCGTCGACCCCGTGCAGATGGCTATCCTCTGGAGAGGTGAGAATGCCAAAACGCTCCATGTCGTCGATATGGACGGCGTGAGCGAAGGCAGGGTTGTCAATAGCCATATCATCCGGAAAATGGTCGAGTCTGTCGACATTCCCATCCAGGTCGGCGGCGGATTGCGCACCTTCGAAGAGATCGAACAGGCGCTGTCTCTTGGCGTCTACCGCGTCGTCGTCGGAACGGCCGCCGTCGAACAACCCGGATTGATCGAGCGTCTTGTCAAAGTCTTTGGAACACGGAAGATCGCCGTTGGAATCGACGCCCGATCAGGACAGGTGACGGTGTCGGGCGGGAAAATACGGACGAATGTCACTCCCTTGGAATTAGCAAGAGAAATGAAGAAGCTCGGAGTCTCCCGGATCGTGTATGGAGAGCGTGGCCCCGAAGGTCCTGCACGGATACTTCCCATAGATACCCTCCGCGAGCTGGCAACGGCGACGAAGATCCGCGTCACCTGCTGGGGAGGCGTGTATTCGTACAAAGACCTCGTCCGATTGCAGGAACTCGAGAAGATCGGCGTCGACTCTGTTATCGTCGGCCGCCCTCTCTATGAGAACCGATTCCCTTGCCAGGCGTTGTGGCGGCTGAATGAGAACCAGCTCAACGACCTTGGACCTACCCGGCGCATCTGACCATGGAGA
The DNA here is from genome assembly GCA_001802945.1 of Ignavibacteria bacterium RIFCSPLOWO2_12_FULL_56_21. Classification (GTDB taxonomy): domain Bacteria; phylum Bacteroidota; class Ignavibacteria; order UBA10030; family UBA10030; genus 2-02-FULL-55-14. The sequence continues at coordinate 41,493 of MHAK01000040.1, forward strand.
TCACGGTTATCGGTCATCTCTGCAAGGACCGCATACTTTTCGAGGGGGAATCGCAGCCTGCGGCAGTGCAATTCGGGGGGCTCATATATTCCGTGGCTGCGCTTTCGGCGGCTTCAAGGATTGGCGATGTCATCCGGCCGGTGTGCAGCGTGGGCGTAAACGAGTTCGAAGAAGCGCGTGCGCTCCTGCGGACGTTCCCGTTTGTGTCCGTCGAAGGCGTTTTCCCGGTCAATGGTCCGACGAACGAGGTGACGCACATATACGGATCGCCCGGAACGCCGCGGATCGAATGTTCCGTCGGCATTGCAGACCCCATTCCTTTTACCAGAGTCAAACCGTTCCTCGAGGTCGATGGAGTACTTGTAAATATGGTTTCGGGCCTCGATATAACGCTCGAAACGTTCGACAATATCCGCATGGCCGTCCGCGACCGCAGGGTCCCCATCCATTTTGACTTTCACGCGCTTACTCTTGGGATCGATGGAAATTCCAAACGATTTCGCAGACCGTTGACCGATTGGCGCAGGTGGTGCTTCATGCTCCACTCCGTTCAGATGAGCGAACAGGAAGCGCTTGGACTCACGGCAGAGAAGTACGATGAAAAGACCCTCATCAACCAGTTGATGCCCCTCATGGTCCAGGGGCTGGCTATCACGCGCGGCGAACAAGGGGTCACGCTCATCACGCAGGACGTTCACAAGCACCTGACACGACACGACATTCCGGGCGTGCCTGTGACGGCGGTCGACACCACGGGTTGCGGCGACGTCTTCGGCGCTACATTCTTTGCGTCGGCCATTCTCAATACCGACTTCCGTGTCGCCGCCGAACGCGCGAACACTGTGGCAGCTTTGCACGCGTCGCTCCCGGTGCAGAACAAGGCGGCTGCGATCGTCGAACGGGCCCGCGGATTCGCCGCACCGGCGATGGGATCGACCGCATGAAGCGCGTTCTGATCTGCGGCAGCAACGGACTCCTCGGTCAGCGCATTGCTCTCGCGCTCGGCGGACGTACCGATTTGGAAGTCCTGAACACAGGCCGCCAACGCTCGTTTGTGCATGATCACAAGTTGTTTGACTATACCCAGCTCGACCTCGGATCTCGAAGCGATGTGCGAAGTCTGATGTCCAGCTTTCAGCCGACAACTGTTGTGAATGCAGCTGGAGTGGCAGACGTCGATTGGTGCGAGACGCATCGCGAAGAGGCCTGGCGAACCAATGTCGCGACCGTTGAACATGTACTCGACGGCGCGCGCAGAGTGGGGGCGCGCATCATCCACATTTCAACCGACTACGTCTTCGACGGCAGGAATTCGCCGTATGCCGAATCGGCACTTCCATGTCCCGTCAATTACTACGGAAAAACGAAACTTGCAGCGGAGAACGCCGTCCACTCTTCCGGCGTTCCGGCGGCCATTCTCAGGGTTTGTCTCTTGTTCGGAACCGCCATGGGAACCGCAAACAGCTTTGCGACGAAAGTTGTCCGCAGCCTCCGGGTCGGCGAGAACGTCAATGCTGCGCCGGACATCGGATGCAACCCATTGCATGTGAGCAGCGCCGCCGCGGCCGTGGTGGCCGCACTGGAGAACGATGCTGAAGGCATTTTCCACATCTCGGGCGCAGACTTTGCGAACCGTTACGATTTTGCCTGTATGTTAGCGGCAACGTTTGGATACTCGGAAGGCCTTGTTCTTTCCGTCAAAACGACTGACCTGAACCTCCCGGCCGTCCGGCCCATGTCGACTGGATTCGTCACTTCGAAAGCCGAACGGCAGCTCGGGTTTCGGCCGTTGCCCCTGCGTCAGACCGTATCGATGTTCAAACAAGAATTCTTCCATCTTGCAGTGAATTGATGTACATCTTCATTCCCCTTGTGTCAGGCTTCGTGCTTGGGTGTCTCCATGCGTTCGATGCAGACCACCTCGCAGCCGTGTCGGCCGTAGCCTCAGGGCGCCGCTCCCCTGCTTCCGCCCTCCGTCTGGGTGCCGCCTGGGGACTTGGCCATTCCGCCGTATTGTTGGTCGCAGGCGGCTTGATTGTCGGGTTCAATATTGTAATCCCTGCGGCGCTTCAGGAGTGGACAGAGATCGCGGTCGGACTCATGCTGATCGGCCTGGGAGCCTGGACGATTCGAAGAGTCCTAAATCACAGACATATTCATATCCATCGGCATGTGCACAACGGCACCGAGCACGTACATTTTCACCGGCACGACAGCGCGAATGAAGGTTCGCACGACCATCGTCATTCCATGTTTGCAATCGGCGCCGCACACGGCCTTGCCGGCACCGGAACGATCGTCCTTCTCATTCCGATCGCCCTGGCGAATTCTCCCGTGGCAGCGCTGAGCTTTCTCCTGGTATTTGGCCTCGGTACAATGATTGCCATGTCGGCGTTTTCACTCTTCTTTACGCTCGTCGTGAACACAGTTTCAAGCGAACGATTGCTTGCGTCCGTGCAAGGCGCCGCAGGATTGGCCAGCATGATCGTCGGCCTCATGTGGATCACAATACGACTGACTTAACCAGAGAACCCAATGCTCGACCTCAAATTCATTCGCGAGAATACAGACCGAGTGCGCCAAGCCGCAGAAGCCAAGGGAATGTCGGTCGATATCGATGGGATCATCGCCGCGGACGACCGTCGGCACACGCTTATTCAGGAGGGAGAGGCGTTAAAGGCAAGGCGCAACCAGGTCTCCGCACAGGTTGGGAAAGTGAAGAAGGTAGGGGGAGATGCGGGATCGTTGATACGGGAAATGGAGTCCGTGAAAGACAGGATTCAAGCCATCGACGCGGAAATGAAAGAGGTCGAGAAATCGTTGAACGGGCTCATGCTTTCTGTGCCGAACATTCCGCATGCGTCAGTCCCTCTCGGGAACACGCCACAGGAGAATAAAGAAGTCTTCGCCTGGGGGGAGAAACCCGTCTCCGAGGAACCGATGAGACCCCACTGGGAGTTGACGGAGAAGCTGGGCATCATCGACTTCACCAGGGGAGCCAAGGTCGCCGGGGCCGGATTCCCGTTCTATGTCGGCAAAGGGGCGGTCCTTGAGCGCGCGTTGATCAATTTCTTCCTCGACAAGGCGGCAGAGCACGGATATCGAGAACTATGGACTCCTATCGTCGTGAATGAAGAGAGCGCCCGCGGCACAGGTCAATTGCCGGACAAAGAAGACCTGATGTACGTCGCCGAACGGGACGGGCTCTTCCTGATTCCCACGGCGGAAGTGCCGGTCAGCAATTTCCATCGCGATGAATCGTTTCAAGAGAAGGACCTTCCCGTCCGGTACGCCGCCTACACGCCGTGTTTCCGTCGCGAGGCGGGTTCTTACGGAAAGGATGTGCGGGGACTGAATCGCCTTCACCAATTCGACAAGGTCGAACTCGTCAAGTTCGTCCATCCCGAAACTTCGTACGACGAGCTCGACAGTCTTCGGGCCGATGCGGAGCGGCTGCTCCAACTTCTCGGCCTTCCCTATCGCGTTCTTCTCATGTGCACGGGCGACATGGGTTTTACGCAATCCAAGAAGTTCGACCTGGAAGTTTGGGCTCCCGGGCAGCAGCGCTGGCTCGAGGTTTCGTCGTGCAGCAATTTCGAGTCATTCCAGGCGCGCCGCATGAATATCAGATTCAAGCCGAAGGCTGGTGGAAAACCGGAATTCGTACACACGCTCAACGGCTCCGCCCTTGCATTGCCGCGGGTCGTGGCGGCGTTGATTGAACACTATCAAACGCCCGAAGGGAAGATCATTGTGCCGAAGGCCCTCCATCGCTACACCGGTTTTGAGGTGATCGGTTGATGCTTCAAGTGAGAACCCTATGAAGCCGCTCCTGCGATTGATCCCATATCTGCTCCGCTACAAAACAACGCTCATCCTGGGCGTTGGTACGGTTGTTGGCAGCAACCTCTTCACGGTCGTCCAGCCCCTCTTTTTGGGCAAGGCCGTGGACGAATTCAAGCTCGGCGTTGAAACGCACACATATGTCACTTCCGATCTCCTTGTCTGGGCCGGGCTGATCGTCGGCTTTTCGCTGATCGCCGGCATCTTTACGTTCCTCACGCGCCAGACCATCATCGTCACCTCGCGCAACATCGAGTACGACCTGCGCAATGACCTCCTCGAACATCTTCAGCGTCTGCCATACTCGTACTTCCAGAACACGCCGACCGGCGACTTGATGGCCCATGCCACGAACGATATCGGCGCTGTACGCAACGTCCTGGGACCGGGCATCATGTATCCGTCCGATACGCTCTTGACCTGCACGCTTGTCCTGACGCTCATGTTTTTCCAGGACTGGCAGTTGACGTTGTTGTCGCTCATCCCCATGCCGCTCGTTTCCATCGTGGTCTACCGGCTCGGCAAGGTCATTCACAAGAAGTTCGACGAACGCCAGGAGCAGTTCTCAAAACTGACGACCCGCGCGCAGGAGAATCTCTCCGGGATTCGCGTCGTGAAGTCGTATGTTCGCGAAGAATATGAGATCGGCCGGTTCGAGAAGCTCAGTTCCGACTACCTGGACAAGAACCTCGTGCTCGCACGCGTACAATCGATCATGTGGCCCCTGATGTTCGTGCTTGTCGGCCTTTCGTTGGTGATTACGATCTACTTCGGCGGACTCAAAGTGATCGACGGCGCCATGACCATCGGCACGCTGTCGGCCTTCATCTCGTATCTCGTCATGCTCATATGGCCGATGATCGCCTTCGGCTGGGTGATGAACCTCCTCCAGCAGGGAGCGGCCTCTATGGCACGCCTATCGGCGATCTTCGATACGCAGCCCGATATCCGCGACACGGAGGCCACGGACCGATCGGTCACCGCGATCGCCGGACGCGTGGAATTCCGAAACGTCACGTTCCGCCATCGCGGGTCGGAGCGAACCGTTCTGCAGAATATTGACCTTATCGTCGAGCCAGGCACGACGCTGGCTGTGATCGGCCCGACCGGGGCCGGCAAAAGCACGCTCGTGAACCTCCTCCCGCGGCTCTATGACGTCACGAGCGGCCAGCTGCTGATCGACGGACTGGACGTGCGGACGATCCCCCTTGATATACTGCGCACACACATCGGCTACGTACCGCAGGAGACGTTCCTCTTCTCCGACACGATCTCGCAGAATATCCGCTTCGGCGCTTTCAACGCTCCCGAAGAGGAACTGCTGAAGGCGGCTGATATTTCCCAGATCTCGAAGGATGTCGACGATTTCCCCAATAAATATGGCACGATGGTGGGTGAACGCGGCATTACCCTTTCGGGCGGACAGAAACAAAGGACGAGCATCGCCCGCGCGGTCATCACCAATCCTTCCATTCTTATTCTCGACGATGCCCTTTCGTCCGTCGACACACACACTGAAGAAGAGATCCTGCGCCGGATGCGCGTATTCATGAAAGGCCGCACGAGCATCATCATCAGTCATCGCATTTCCACCGTAAAGGATGCCGACATGATCGTCGTCCTCGAAGACGGCACGATCGTCGAGCGCGGAACGCACGAAGACTTGGTCGCCCTCAACGGACGCTATGCGTCGTTGTATCGCAAGCAACTGCTGGAAAAGGAACTAGTCGAACTCTGACAGTTGGGCAATGTAGATTTTCGATTGTCGATTTACGATTGACGATTGACGAATTTCGATTGACTACCCGCCTGCCTTCACAGAACTGAAATGGCGGGCAGGTTCACGATTCACTATTCATCACTACCCGATCTACCCCGTCTAATGCAGGAAGAAGAAGTCCTCGGTAAAGCCTACGATGCGCGCCTCATGCGGCGTCTTATTCGCTATTTGAGGCCCTATAAACGGCACGTCGCGCTCGGCATTCTCCTGAGCCTCCTCGTTAGCGCCATGGAGGCGATACGTCCGTACTTTACGAAACTCGCAGTCGATACGGACATTGCGAACGGGGACAAGAACGGTCTTCTCGTGACAATCCTTCTGTTCCTGATGGTGATGATCGTTCGCGGACTCCTGCAGTACGTGAACGCCTATCTCACCCAATGGATCGGACAGAAGACGATCTTCGACCTGCGCATGGAGGTCTTCCGGCACATTCAGTCGCGATCGATGCGGTTCTTCGACAGAAATCCCATCGGACGGCTCATCACTCGGGTAACGAACGATGTTGAGGTCTTGAACGACATGTTCTCGTCGGGGATCGTCATGGTCTTCTCCGATGTCTTCACGATCATCGGCATATTCTATTTCATGTTTGCCATGAACGCCGAACTGGCGTTGGTGACATTGAGCGTGCTTCCGTTCCTGTTCTGGGGAACGTTTCTGTTCCGCAAGAAGGCCCGCGAGGCGTATCGCGACGTCCGCCTGCAGATCGCCCGCATCAACACGTTCATGCAGGAACACATCACCGGCATGCTCGTCGACCAGATTTTCCGGCGTGAACGGCGTTCGTACGGGCAATTCACGGAGATCAATGCCGCCCACCGCGACGCGAACATCCGGTCGATTTTCTACTACGCGCTCTTTTATCCGGCCGTCGATCTCATCGGCGCAGTATCGATCGGCCTCATCATTTGGTATGCCGGGGCGAACGCACTCGAAGGAACCGTTACGATCGGCACGGTCATGGCGTTCGTGCAGTTCAACGAGATGTTCTGGCGCCCCATCCGCGACCTGTCGGAAAAATACAACATTCTGCAGACGGCCATGGCATCGTCCGAACGGTTGTTTCAACTGTTGGACGACACGACTACCATTGCGGTCGCCGAGCATCCCGTACCGCTCGACAGCGTGCAAGGGAAAGTCGAATTCCGGAATGTCTGGTTCTCGTATACACCGGCCACAGACGGGACGCAAAGTCCGGAATGGGTCCTCAAGGATGTCTCTTTTTCCATCCAACCCGGACAGACGATCGCCATCGTCGGCCATACAGGGGCGGGCAAGACATCGATCATCAGCCTGCTCAGCCGGTTCTATGACATTCAGAAGGGAGAGATTCTCGTCGACGGCATTGACATCCGGCGCCTCCGCCCCGCAGACCTGCGACGTCATCTCGCCGTGGTCTTGCAGGATGTGTTCCTGTTCTCGGGGACGATCCACGACAACATCGACCTCGGCAACGAGGACATACCGGCCGACCGCGTCAAAGCCGCCGCCAGAATCGTCGGCGCACAGCGTTTCATCGATCAGTTGCCCGCGGGTTTCGACGCCGAGGTGAAGGAACGGGGGGCCACGTTATCCGTGGGCCAAAAGCAGCTCCTCTCCTTCGCGCGTGCCCTTGCGTATAACCCGCGCATTCTCGTGCTCGACGAGGCCACGTCGAGCGTCGATACGGAGACTGAGTTCCTCATCCAGGCCGCCATTCGCAAACTCTTGACGCACCGCACTTCAATCGTCATTGCCCACCGGCTTTCCACGATCCAAACCGCGGACCGGATTCTCGTCCTGCACAAAGGCGAGGTCCGCGAAACGGGAACGCATGCCGAGCTCCTGGCGCTGAACGGCATCTACCGGCGCCTCTACGAGCTTCAATATCGCCACCAGGAACAAGCCGCTCAATAACGGACCGACGGAACCTCGGTCTCTTTGCGTTCGTTGCCCCATCACCTGATCCGTCCATAGTTCCTGCAACGACCTCAAAGGCTCTGCCCGGCGGCTGGCAACTCGGCTCCAGGAATCGTATTTTCCTTCCAATCAGTTCCACACATTCTGACCCGCATTCCGCCGAAAGTCCATGGCCTTTCAGCAAAAAGTCGTTACGATCGAACGACACATTACCGAAGAAGAGCGCAATCACCCGGGAGCAACGGGGGACTTTTCGTCCGTTCTGAGGGACCTGACGCTCGCCATCAAGGTCATCTGGCGCGAAGTGAGCAAAGCCGGACTTGTCAACATTCTTGGCCTTGTCGGCAAAGAAAATGTCCACGGTGAGCAGGTCAAAAAGCTCGACGTCTTCGCAGACGAAAAGATCTACCAAGCCATGGACCACGGAGGCCACCTCTGCGTCATGGCGTCCGAAGAAAATGAGGACATCCTCCACATCCCCGACAAATATCCCACGGGGAAATACGTGCTGCTCTATGACCCTCTTGACGGTTCATCAAACATCGATGCCAATGTCAACATCGGAACAATTTTTTCCATCTATCGTCGCGTAACGCCGTCGGGAAAAGGGACGATGCTCGATTGTCTTCAACCTGGTTACAAACAGGTGGCCGCGGGGTACGTGGTCTACGGTTCGTCGACAATGTTCGTTTACACGACGGGGGACGGCGTGCATGGGTTCACGCTCGACCCGAGCATCGGTGAATTTCTTCTTTCACACGAGAACATCCGCATTCCAAGACGGGGAAAGATCTACAGCGTGAATGAGGGAAATTATCGCTGGTGGCATGACGGCATGAAACAATACGTGAAATATCTGCAGGAAGAAGACGAAGCGACGTCACGTCCGTATTCCGGCAGATACATCGGGTCGATGGTCGCAGACATTCACCGAACGCTCCTGTACGGCGGCATTTTCATGTATCCGGGGGATAAGAAGCATCTGGACGGCAAACTTCGCCTGATGTACGAAGCGAATCCAATGTCGTTCATCATGGAGCAAGCCGGCGGCCGCGCTTCGAATGGCGTGGAACGAATGATGGACGTCCAGCCGCAGTCGCTCCATCAGCGGACTCCCTTCTTCATCGGGAGTGAAGAGGATGTGGCGGAATGCGAGGAATTTTTACAGGGAAAACGGTTGGTTTCGGGAACGGCTCAGCGTGAATGATATTCCCCTCAACGAAGTACCGTTTGTCGTGGTCGACGTTGAAACGACCGGCATGAGCGCATCCGAGGACAGGATCACCGAAGTTGCGATGATGAGAGTTCAGAATGGCGTGTTGGTAGACGAGTTCTCGACGCTTGTCAATCCGCTTGTCTCCATTCCCGCGTCGATCACGCATCTCACGGGTATCGACAATGTGATGGTTCAAGATGCACCGACAGCCCGCGAAGTGGCGCCGTACGTCCGCGAATTTCTCGGTGCTGGAGTATTTACGGCGCACAATGCGGCGTTCGACTGGGGATTCATTACGCACACGATGATACGAGAGACGGGACTCGACCTGCAAAATCCCGTGTTGTGCACGGTCAAACTCAGCCGCAGGATCCTCCCCCAGCTACCGAGCAAGTCTCTCGGACCAGTTGCGAAATTCCTCGACATCCGAATACCCGAGCGACACCGTGCATCGGGCGACGCGTATGCCACCGCCCTCGTGCTCGTGAAGTTCTTGTCGTTCGTTCGACGCCGTCACAACGTGCAGACCCTTGGAGAATTGCTCCAGTTCCAGAACGGAACGACTGCTCCCGCGTGATCACGAAGCAAAGCCAGGGTACTTTGCCGCAGCGGCCGTATTCCACAGCAGAACCGCCGCATCCCGTTTCACAAAACCCGCCTTGGTTGCCTGCTCCAGTGCGACGACGGTCGTTGCCCCTTCCGGACAAAAGAAGAATCCCTCTTGTTTTCCCACTTTTCGGACCGCTTCGGCCGCTCGTTCATCCGTCACTGCAAACGCAGAACCGCCGCTTTCTCTGATCGTCCTGAGAATGAGATAGTCGGCGAACGCTTTCGGCACGCGCAAACCCGAGGCTTTTGTGTGCGCATGTTCCCAGAACTCTGATTCCGATTTCCCTTCAGCGAATGCTTTCACGATCGGTGCGCACCCGGCGGCCTGTGAGGAGATCATCTTCGGCCGTGCAGGACCGATCCACCCCAGTCCTTCCATTTCACCGAATGCCTTCCACATCCCGATCAATCCTGTCCCTCCACCGGTCGGATAAATGATCACGTCAGGAAGATTCCAAGAGAATTGTTCGGCCAGCTCATACCCCATCGTCTTCTTTCCTTCGAGTCGATACGGTTCTTTGAGGGTCGAAACGTCGAACCAGTCGGAATGTTCCTTCTTCAGCTTCTGGATCTCATTCGCCGCATCGCTGATCGTGCCGTCGACCTGACGAACATCCGCGCCGTAGATGCGACACTCCTCGATGTTTGCGGCGGGAGTGTCCTTCGGAACGACTATGGTACAACCCATCCCGGCGCGCGCAGCGTATGCCGCGCAAGCTCCAGCGGCATTGCCGGCGGACGGGAGACACACGTGCCGAACGCCAAGTTCATGTGCTCGCGTGACGGCGAGTGCAAGTCCTCGCGCCTTGAACGACCCGGTCGGCATCATCGCTTCATCTTTGACCCAAACCGGTCCGGTACCGAATTTTCGTTCGAGCGATGTCAAACGAAGTATCGGCGTCATACGCTCGCCCAGGGAGACGATGGACGAAGGCGACCTCAGAGGCAGCATCGGCAAGTACTTCCAGAACGAATCGCCGCCCGAAGCGACCTCCTCGCGCCGGAGACCAGAACGTGCCGACGCGATGTCATACGAAGCCAAGAGCGCTTTGCCGCAAGTTTTGCAGACAGCAAGCAATTCCGAACCGCTGTGCTGAGTGCCACAAACGCTGCACTCTAGGTGCTTGAAATACGAGCGATACATGTCGGGTAGTCGTCAGTGAATGAAGTACTTGTCGTGTTGCAACTCGAAACCTGTCTCTTTATATTCAGCGAGCCGCTCGGACATTTAGAAAGAGGAAGAATTTCATGGAAAAACAGATCCGTTCGTATTTCCTGTTCGTACTCATGCTCGCTTGCATTTCCGTCAGCCGTGCACTGCCGAAATTCGCCAGCAGAACCGGCGCGAAATGCCAATCATGCCATGTTAATCCCACCGGTAAGGGCATGCGGTCGGAATTCGGGAGAAACTACGGCATGGAGGACCTGGCCATGCCGACGTGGAGAGAGGCAACCGACTTCGAAGAATTTTCGGTTGGGATCACGCCGAATATCGATGTCGGCATGGACATGAGAACGCTCCTTTTTTTCAACGAGCAGAAGGGAACCTCTAGTTTCTTCCAGATGCAGGGAGATCTGTATTTCGACATCCGCTTGAACAAAAAGGTCCGGCTGTATCTTGACAAAGGCCTTTACAACGGGTTCGAAGCATTTGCCCTCGCCAAGGTGCTCCCGTACGATGGCTACGTCAAGGTCGGAAAATTCATGCCTGCCTACGGAACACGCACGGACGACCATAACGCCTTCATTCGCGGTGGTCCGTACGGCGGCGGACCTTTTGTCGCACAATTTGCGCCGCTGAGCGTCGCGGGCTATCCAACGGGACTTCGATTCGGCGAACGATCGGAGGATACCGGTCTGGAACTCGGGTTCGCACCGGGAGCGTTCACATTGAACGTCGGAATGTTCAACGGAACTCCAGGTGCCGGTCTAACCGGAGTAACTGCAACCCGCAACAAAGCCGTCGTCGTTCGAGGTGATGCAACCGTGAAATTCTCATCGACGAACGTTACCGTCGGTGGATCGGTCTACTACGCGCCCTCAGCGACGGACAAACATACTTATACCGGCGCATTCGGAGCGATTTCCTTCCTCGAATCGTATTCGCTGACGAGCGAGGTCGATCTGGTCAAGGTGGAAGACAATGCGTCCGGAAAAGCGACCAACGGCATGATCGTGTGGAACGAAATCAATGCGGTGGTCACGCAAGGAATTGATATAAAAATCGGCTACGAGTTCTACGACCCCGACCTCGATATCACCAACGGCAGTTTCACTCGAGCCTTGGTCGGTGCAGAGATCTTTCTCCTCAGCGGCGTGGAGTTTCGTCCGCTCTATCGCATCAACCTCGAAGAACCGACGGACGTTTCCAACAACGAGTTCCAGGCCATGCTGCACCTGTACTTCTAACGCGGAGTCCATCGCATGATCCATACGAAAATCCTGCTCGTCGCCTCAGCAATGATTATGGCCGTCGGGACAACATCGGCCCAGGAAAAGCCCTCAGGAAAACTGACATACATCCAGGACGTCGGCCCGATCGTCAAAAAATACTGCCTCCCCTGTCACCTGGCAGAAAATGAGAATCCGAGCGGGCTTGCGCTTGACAACTTTGAAACGCTGATGAAGGGGGGCGAGCACGGGAACACTGTCGTACCCGGCAAACCCAACGAAAGCAACCTGTATCTCAAACTTCTCCCCAATCCCCCGTTCGGGAAACAAATGGCGCGGAACCGCCGACGGCTCACCGAAGAAGAAGTGAAGACCATTTTCAATTGGATCGAGCAAGGAGCAAAGAAGTAAGCTCCTCTTTTATTCGACCTTTTCCACCTTTATCGTGTTCGTCGTCCCTCTGCTCATCAGGGGAATACCGGCCGTGAAGACCACGTAATCGCCTTCGTGGACGAATTCCGATCCTTTGAGCTCTTTCTTGATCTTGCTGAACGATGTGTCTGTGTCGCTGACAATCCCCTTCACGAGCATCCCCCGCACACCCCAAACGAGATTGAGCCGGCGCAGGACCTCTTCCTGGTCTGTTACGGCCACAATGCGCGAAACCGGGCGATACTTGCTGATCGCCCGAGCTGTTGCACCGGAGTGCGTAATAGCAATGATCGCCCGGGCCTGAACTTCCCTTCCAAGGACGCACGCAGCACGGGCGATGGCATCGAAAACCCGTTGATTGGTGTCGCTTGTCATGACAAGGGTCTCCGCCCTGTCCCGCGCGTTTGCTTCGGATCGGCGAATGATTTGATCCATTGTTCGCACCGCCTCCACGGGATACCTGCCCACCGAGGTTTCACCGCTCAGCATGACGGCATCCGCGCCGTCCAACACCGCATTCGCCACGTCATTCGCTTCCGCCCGCGTCGGTCGGGGCTGTTCGATCATCGACTCCAGCATCTGCGTCGCAATGATCACGGGGACGCCCGTGGCGTTGCATCGCCGGACGATGTGCTTTTGTATGATCGGTACTTCTTCAGGGGCGAGCTCCACTCCCAGATCTCCCCGAGCGACCATGATGACGTCGGCGACTTTGAGGATATCTTCGAAGTGTTCGACCGCTTCTGCGCGTTCTACTTTGGCAACGATTGGAATAGACCGCGATCCCTTCTTCGCGATCAGGTCGCGGAGCATGAGAAGATCGTCCGCCGTCCGGACAAAAGAGAGAGCAATGTAGTCGATCCCGTTCTTCAAGCCGAATTCCAAGTCTTCGAGGTCCTTTTCAGTAAGGGAAGGAGCGCTGACGCGGACGCCCGGAAGATTCATCCCCTTTTTGTCATGAAGGACCCCGCCGTTTACCGTGAAGCAAACAACATTCGTAGCGTCAGAACTCTCCACCCGAAATTTCATTTTCCCGTCATCGACGAGGATAGTATCACCTTTGCGCACGTCGCGGGGAAGTGACTTATATGTCGTCGATACCTTCGTGGCCGTCCCTTCGATCTCGTCGATCGTGAACGTGAATCGCTGACCCTCCTTGATTTCCACCGCACCTCCCGCAACCGTACCCGTCCGGATCTTCGGTCCGCTGAGATCCTGTAAAACAGCGATCGGTTCGCCGCGCTTAAGCGCTGCTTCCCGGATGCGCTCGATCCAGGACCTGTGTTCCTGACGTGAACCGTGGGAGAAATTCAGCCGGGCAACGTCCATGCCTGCGTCGATCAGCTCGCAGAGCCGGTCGACGGAATTCGTCGACGGTCCGATTGTGCAAATGATCTTCGTATTACCGATGGTTTCAAATCGTGACATAACGCCTCATGCAGGAGATGCAAATAGGTGAACGAGGGCAGGGACTCCCTCGGTTGCGCGAACGCGCATGACGCCGTCGGCAAAGCGCGTCACTTCTGTCGGCTCCGGATTGATTTCCAGGACATACGCCCCGTGGTCCCGCGCCACAAGCGGAAGCGATGCTGCCGGCTGAACAACTGCTGACGTGCCGACAGACAGGAAAAGCTGGCATCGACTGGCGGCCTGTTGCGCAGCAGCGAATTCGTCCATCGGTAATTGTTCGCCGAACCACACAACGCCAGGACGCAAGAGTCCTCCGCAGAACTCGCATGTCGGCACAGTTTCGCCGTCAAGTTCTATCTCACGTGCCGGTTCTTTCCGGCATTCCAGGCACAACGTGCGGCGAATATTGCCGTGCAGCTCAACTACCTTCTTCGAACCGGCTTCGCGGTGCAAGCCATCGACATTTTGCGTTACCAGCAGAAAATCGCCAATGATTCGTTCCAACTCGGCAAGCGCCACATGGGCGGCATTTGGACGGACTTCTTCAAGAAGTTTTCGGCGATATGCATACCATTCCCACACCAGCCCCGGATTCCGCACGAATGCGTGGATGTTGGCGAGCTCCTCGGGAGAGAACTTCTTCCACAATCCTTCCTGTCCTCGGAAGGTCGGAACGCCGCTTTCGGCAGAAACGCCTGCACCTGTCAACACGCATACGGACGTGATCCGGGGGGCCATGCGTCGGAGGTCGTCCGGTACACTCATTTGTTCGGTTCGAGGATCAGGACCTCCGTCGCTGTGTGACGGACCACAGTCGAATCCATTGGAACGATGCGATACACGCCGTTCAGCCACATCTTGACCTGATCGTCGTAATGAGAGTGAAAAACATGGCCAGATTGACCGGGCGGCAGAATGGACCTTGTGTTGTTGGGGTTCGACAGGTCGAACACCTGCCGGGTGGATGCTCCCACGGTCATTCGGAATGGATGAGCAACATCGTAGTATCCGACGTTCACGGTTGAGTGTGCGCCGCCAACCGCGTACGGTCCGTTGTTGAAGATCGGTGCGAGCAACGGATTGGAGGAAAACGCGTGCTCGAACACGATGGTGTGCAGGCGTTCCCATCTCCACTCTTTCATCTCCCCGCCCAAGTTCCGGCGCAGCTCCCCAATGGCGCCCATCACGCTTCGGCGGATCATGTCGTCCCTCGTTTCGACCTCCGGAGTCCGGATATCGTCAAACCAGGAGGAAGTCGGTTTGCGGAGGAGCCGTTCCAACGCCGTCATCGGCATGCTCGCCACCGTGTCAAAGATTGCCAGGAAGTCCGGACCCATGTCGTCCTCGAAGGTCTCTCGCACAAGGTGCATCATCGTCGATTCAAAGAGCAACGTCGATACATCCTCTTTCCGCATATTGAAATCCCACGACCGGAGATAGGTCAGATACGAACGAAGCGAGTCCGAAGAGGAAGAATCGGGAAAGACATTCAGGATGACGGGCACGACTTCCCGAGCAAGGGGCGATACAAGGTCCAGTTGCAGCCTTTGCATGTCGTCCATTGTTACCCGTGGCGACGATGAGAGCACCTCTGTGATCCTTCTTATCCGCCACGACGGCTCCCATAGTTGCGTAATATGATACGGGAACCGGTCGTCAATGATCTTGTTGTTGGCGGTTGCGATGAAACCTTGAGGCGGATCGAAAATGGAGGGCATAGCAGATGCTGGAACGTATCCAGTCCAATCGGATCCAGACTCCCAACCTGGCTGAGGAAGAAGTGCATGTCGGGCATTCCTGATCGGCAAGCGGCCGCCCGTCTGATATCCAATATGACCTGAAGTGTCCGCGTACACGAAATTTTGCGCCGGGACCGTGAAAAGACTCACTGCCGCACGGAATTCTGCCCATGACGAGGCCCTGTTCAGCCGAAGAAATGCACCGGCGTCCGCAGCAATGTCATGACCCGTCCATCGCATCGAGATAAGGTCGTTCGAGTACGACGCCGCGGGTTCGATCCTGTTCACGATGGGTCCC
This sequence comes from Ignavibacteria bacterium RIFCSPLOWO2_12_FULL_56_21, assembly GCA_001802945.1. Lineage (GTDB taxonomy): Bacteria > Bacteroidota > Ignavibacteria > UBA10030 > UBA10030 > 2-02-FULL-55-14. The sequence continues at coordinate 57,113 of MHAK01000040.1, forward strand.
CGATGCGTCATGTAGATCGTCAGAAGAACCGGTGCGCCGCCCTTGACCAGGATGGTATCTTCCCGGATCTCCAGCGGGCGCCACACCCCGTCCATCATGTATTTGCTGGGATGCTGCAGAGAATCAACCCGTTCGACATAGAAGTCATGATCGTCCATCATTGCGTTTGTCAATCCCCACGCAATGCTCCTGTTTCTGCCGATGATGGCGAAAGGAATGCCCGGGATGGCGAGCCCGGCAACATTCAAACCGGGTGCGGTCACATGTATTTCATGGAACCTCGCGGGAGTCAGGAGCATCAGGTGTGGATCATTCGCCAAGTACGGTTTGCCTGAAACCGTTCGTGCACCTGCCACAGCCCACGAATTGCTCCCCTGACCCAACGTTCGAAGGCCAAGGATGTCACGCGCACGAAGTTCAGCGTCCACATACGCCGAAAGTCCGGCGACTACGCGCGGCGTCGGCCTGAGTGACGGCGGGACGACCATCGGTGCATCTTCGTCCCATGCCGGGAAAAGATCGCGCGCACGGTCCTCACCAAACCTCTCGACGAACACCGACATGAGCACATCCATCCACCTCGAATAATCGAGTTCCCACGCCATGAGCCGGCTGACAAGGATTGACTGATGAAGAGTCCATGGTTCCGGCTCGAATCCAAGCATATCGTATTCGATCGGATACATGCCCTTCGCTTCCGCAATCCATGCGTTGACCCCTTCACAGTATGCCAGCATTGCTGTCCGCGTTTCATCATCGAGGATATCCTCAATGCGCGAAGCCGTATGCTGAAGGCCGAGCGTCCTGAAAAGACGGTCAACCGGAAGTGCAGCAGGTCCGACGAGTTCTGCCAACCGACCTTCTCCCACTCTTCGAAAGAGTTCCATTTGCCATAGTCGGTCCTGGCCATGGACGTATCCCACGGCTCTGTAGGCATCCAGGATCGACTGTGCTTGAATATGAACCACGCCGTATGGATCGCGGCGTACCTCAACTGAGGTCGATAGTGCGGAGAGAGTGGCGGAACCGCTTGCAGAGGGAAAGGACCGATGCGCCAACCAGAGCCCAACGACAATGATGGCAGCGACGATCACAACCAGCGCAGCGCCTGTTCCAATGACCAGCTTCAGTCGGGTATTCACGAGGAAGTGGCGGTCGGAGAAAGAAAAAACCCCGTCCCGATGCGCCGGGACGGGGTCAATGTAGCGATTCTTGACCCACAGTTCAAATAGGTCAGAACCGGTAGGAAAGAGTGACAGTGACTTTGCTGTTCGTGAGCGATTCCGACGTTGATGAAGGTTGAGGAATAATGGGGTCGTAGTAGTTGTCGCGGAATGATTTCCATTGACCCAAAGCTCCAGCCAAGTTGAGTACGGTGTTCGTATCCATATTGATGCCGATCCCCCCGGTCATGTAGAGTTGGTCGAAACTTGAAGGGTCTCCTTTGTACGGGGACGGGAGATATGCTCCACCGCCTCGAAGTACCAAGCCAAGATCCCAGAATGTCACTTCCACACCTCCCCGCAAATTCGTCGTAGCGCGAAAAGCACGTTTAATGTACCTATTCTCCTGCAGCAGGTCCGGGTTCTCGGTCTCGAATGCCATCTGAGTCCAATCAGTGTATTCAGCGTCACCACTCACCGAGATCCAGTCAAACACATACAATGTCAACCCGCCGCTTACCACATACGGCGTCTGGATCTTGTAACTCGTGGCATTCGCAATCGATGCCGATAGTGAGAACCCGTCATCGAACAGGCTTTTCCCAGCGTTCGTGAAAGTCTCTTTGATCTCGTATGATGTGGGAGTCCGCAGCGTCATACCGATCTTGTAGCGACCCTGCTTCCGCATCATGAGGCCGAATAACACATTGAAGCCATCGAGCTGGCTTTCAATCGTGCTGGTGTACGTAAATCGATCAAAATTGTAAGGAAAGCTGTATCCACTGTGATAAACATCGCGGCTGTCGGACTCGATAAATTCCCGGTCATACGAGTATGTGCCGGAGACGAAATTCAATGAAACACCCATCGAAATGTCCCGGGCAATATCGATGCCCGCACCGAATGACCAGTGGTTTGTGCCTCCTCCTTCTAAGACGGTTGCAGATTGTTGAACGCTGTCCGTCAAAATAGGGACCAGGAAGCCGTCGGTCCCCGTCGTATCTGCCAGCCAAATCTTGAACGGGATGTTGGCTTCGAGAAAAGCGCGCTCGTCGGTGTACGACATCGCATATAAATCGGTGGTCGGCGCAAGCGATGATGCAACGATCGAACTTCGTCCATTAAAGCCATCAAACGATGCCGATGACGTAAAGTTGGACATCCGTCCGAACCCCAGGGCAAACGTGAGGCTTCCGCGGGTTGTCGGAACGGGATATACCACGCCAGCGTTGTCGATGCTCATGGCGTTATTTTGAGACTTGGTCTTCGCGCCCAGGAACGAGACATCGTTGCTGACACCATTCCTGCTGAATCCCAGCGATACTTCGTAATCGCGAATGGCTGCAAGACCGGCCGGATTTCCGAAGAGGGCGGAGTATTCGTCCCCTCTGCCGGTGGTTGCCCCGCCAAGTGAAAGTGTTCGCGCTCCAACTCCGAGACCGAACTGGGAAAACCGAAGGACGTCCTCCGCAAACTGGGCCTGCATTGTCGATGATACCAGAGCGCAGAGAAGGAGAATCTGCCTGATCATGTGACGTTGATGGATCATTGTTGTAGTCCTGAAAGTTCTTTATCTACCCCGCGACCGGGTTGCTCCGGAAGACCGTGTACCGTTTCCACTAGATCTGCTTCCTCCAGATGACGGCGGTGGGGAGGAGTGTGGGGATGACGAAGGAGCCGGACGCGATACAGTCTGTGACCGCGCTGGTCGATCCGAAGTGGCGGGACGGGATTCAGTCCCCGATGATGACCGGGACAGGCGATCGAGTATCGATGGCAGGGTCCATTGCTGACGGGCGGGACGATCTGTTGTTGCTGTCCTTCCGCCACTGGCCGGCTGCCCAGTGCGTGTACCTGAACCCGTTCGTACCGACGTTGCGCTCGTTCCTCGAGCTGTCGCCCGGCCGCCGCTTCCCGATTGTACAGTTGCTGGGCGCGCGCTTGTTGAACCGGCCGAGCTTCGTGCGCCATCGTAATCCCGCCGACGTTCGTTGCCTGACCTGCGCACCCCTGAATTTCTCGTCGTCACAGTTGAGCCGTTGGTGCCGTAGTACGGACCGTAATCGTGGTAAGCATGGCCCCACGCATATGTCGACCCCCAATACCACGGGCGGTAACTCCAATATCCATAGCCCGGCCAATCGCACCACCAGGGATATGGATATGCTATGGTTAAGTCCCAATACGGCCACGGATCATAAATAACAATCGGCCGATGCCAACCCGGATAGTAATAGTCGAATTCCCACCACGGAACTGTGATCGGTCTTTCAAAATCGACCGAGGGTGAACTAACTGCAACAGAGGTGTCTGAATCGAGGTAGGGTTCGGAAGATTCGTCAGCAAAGGGCTCGTCGTCCATCGTGGCAACCTGAGTATAACAACCGGGAGCGGCCACGAGAAGGAAGCCCAAGGCTGCAGGGGCGAAGAATCTCGGAATTCGGTTCATAATTGACCTCGTTTGGGAAGCGCGTTTGGTAGAATCAGGTCAATCTCTGTGCCATTGCTCACAATGAAAAAGGCCGAAAACCGAAGAAATTCTCCGGATTCCGGCCTTTCCAAAAATGATTTTGTCTCCGAAAATGGACGCCGGCTCAGAGATGTAGCCGTCCTGGCACAGCCTTGGCACTGCTCACAGTTCCGGTTTACAGCGTTCCAACGTAATCGATTTGAAGAGTTCGGTTACCGACGGAGACATTCTGCTGGTTTTTCGTCACGTTCTTGAGATCAAACCCGACCACGAGCCCCTTCCCCCAATTCCAGCGAAACGCCAAATTCAGATAGCCTCTGCCGCGTCCGACGGCGTTGCCATGATCGTCATTGAACCCAAAATCGTACTCTCCAAGCACGGAGATCTCCTCACCAATCGATTTTTCAATTCCGACAAACGTGTTCATGTCCCTGTCGCCATCTCCCCTGTCCATCGTAAAGTTCAAGCCGCCGTGGAGACTCAGGTTCCCGAAGAACGCATAATTGCGGCTCGCGACGACATAAGCGCCCGGAGACTTGATCGTATATCGGGCAAGGTCCTTGATATATGGTTCTTTGCCCTGGGAGTCGAACCCTATCGCGATTGCCGGCATCAACGATCCTTCGTTCAGGATGCGGAGTTTTGCCTGAACACCGGGCCAGGGATTCATGTGGATCACAGACGGACCGATGATGTCCGTTCCGCCATAGGAGATGCCGAACATGAACCGTTCAAACACCCCTACCGAGATACCAGCCAGCACTCCGCCGCGCTGATAGAAATTCGCCGAAACGGCGAATGACCCCCGCTTATCCATTCCTGCAGTCGGCTTATCGATCAAGTTGGTCGGCTCAACCGCAGATTCGTCACCGGCGTAGCCTTGCGCCTCCAACTGACACCAAGTTGAACACACAACGCCAAGGAAACCCGCTACAATTCGCATGTTCATGTCGCTTGGTCCTTTTTCATACATCCTCGTCGCCAAACACCTTTCGAACGTTCGGACCCAATTCCTCAGCCGAACGCGACGGCGGTGGCAATGGTAAGATCGGAGTGGTCGTCGGCGTGTTCTCTTTCCTCACGACCCGAAATCCCTCTTCGAACGGCTGCCCAGCTCCTTCTTCAGCCGGGGACGGGGGAATCGCAATAACGGGAGTGCCCAACGACGACCGCGTGTGAAGCGATATCGGTGCGGCAATCTGCATGAGCAGCCGCATGTCGGCCGCGAGGTCCTCCGCCGCATAGGTTAGGACTTCGCTTTCGCGCACAAAGAACTCTCCGTTGATCATCACTTCGGTGATGTCGGCGGTCGAGGCACGATGCAGCAGCAACTCCGAGACGACCGCCGGCCCTTCGGTCTCCATCGCCGCTCGAACACCCGCATCCGTACATCGCATGAATACGAAATCCGCCCTCTTGCCCGGGAGTATCGCCCCAATTTCACTGTCCATCCCCAGCAATTGTGCTCCGGCGTGGGTATGGGTCATTAAGACTGACGCCGCACTCATCATGTTTTCGCTTGAGAGCGCAGCCATTTCCCACAGCGCGCGCATGTTCTCCCAAGGCCGTAGCGTTCCCCAATCGGATCCCAGAACCATGGTGACGTCGGCATCGATCAACCGCTCGACTGGCGGCAGTTCGACTCCCTTTCGCATGGCGGCGGCCGGAGCAAGAATGACCCGGGCATTCGATTTGTGGAGTATGTCGGCATCATTCACATCAAGCACTGAGAGGTGCGTCGGGAGTTGACGCGTGGAGAACATCTGATATTCGTCCAATACTTGAACGGAAGACTTGCGGAAATTACGCCGGATATACTCCGCTTCACGCAGTGTTTCGCCAAGATGTGTGATCAAAGGAAGTCCGAGGTCTCGCGCTTGCCTTAGGGTCGTCTGAAGATTGTAGGTCGTGAGCTCTTCAGCCGGTGGGAGCACAAGGAGGGGCCGGACATTCGGATTTCGAAGCGTCCTGGCAGCCTCGATCTGATCGCCGGTGTGAGCTCCGACAAAACCTCTGAGATCCGTCTTTAGCAGCGCCTCGACGGATGCCGCGAAAGCGGCATCGTTGCCGCCGAATCCAAACTCAACAATCGTGGTAATTCCTGACCGGAGAGCAGCATAATATGCACATCGATACAATCGAACCCAATCCTCCGTAGTGGCGCGTTCCCGCAAAAAGGTCAAAGCGCTCTGCATGCGTTCATTCTCAGCCCATCGGTCCGCCGGCTCGCCGGCCGCAAGGATGTCGAGGATGTAGGATTCACCGTGGTAATGAGCATCCACAAAACCCGGGAGAAGGACTCTACCTGCGGCATCGACGACCTCCGCCTGTGGATACGTCTGTCGGGCTCCCTGTCCGGATGTCAGCAACGCGGCAATGCGACCGTTTCGTACAACAACCGTCATGAGTCCGCCGCTTCCCGAGGGGTCGCAGGCCAGGACATACGCATTCTCTATGATCTTTACACCATCCTGCATTCCGCAGTTACTCCTTCTTCCAGACTGTGCCTTCTTTGCGGTCTTCCAATGTCACGCCGAGCTCTTTCAACCCGTCACGAATTCTGTCCGAGATCTGAAAGTTTTTCTGCTTTCGTGCTTCATTGCGCATGGTGGTCAGGAGGTCCATCAACTTGTTCTCCAGGTTCTCACTCCGGGATGATCCCGGGACCTCAGGGACGATTCCCAGCACGTCCTGGCCGTACTTTCGATATACATTGTCCACGGACCGGAGGCTTTCGAGTGACACGGAAGACCCTGATGCAAGGAGGGCATTCATTTCTTTGCTGAGCTCGAACAACGCACCGATTGCCTGCGGCGCATTCAGGTCGTCATCGAGGGCGTCCCGGATCTGCCTATCGTAAGCAACTGCATCACAATGCGATCCCCCTTTTCTTCCCTCTTGTTCAGCCCGTGCTAACGCCGCCCGGAGATTTTGCACTGCATTCTGAAGCCGTTCGAAACCAGATCGGGCCCCGTCCAGTGCCTGCTCGCTGAAATCAAGCGTACTTCTGTAATGACTTTGGAGAATGAAGAAACGCACGACGATCGGATCGTACTTTGTGAACAAATCTTTCAAAGTCACAAAATTACCGAGGGATTTCGACATCTTTTGACCGTTGACAGTCACAAGATTGTTGTGCAGCCAAAACCTGGCGAAAGGTTTTCCGGTCGCGCAAACGCTTTGCGCGATCTCGCATTCGTGATGGGGGAACTGGTTATCCAGTCCACCCCCGTGAATATCGAACGTCTCTCCAAGGTACTTCATCGACATTGCCGAGCATTCCACGTGCCATCCGGGAAATCCTTCTCCCCACGGACTTGGCCATCGCATGATGTGCTCAGGTTCGGCGCGCTTCCAGAGTGCAAAATCCTCCGGATACCGTTTTTCCGACCGTGATTCTACTCGTGTCCCACCAACCGCTTCTTCGAGCGTGCGACCTGACAGACGTCCGTACTCCTTGAAGGTGCGAACGTCAAAGTACACGGATCCGTTCACTTCATACGCGAATTCTTTTTCCAGCAACGATTGAACGATTGCAATCTGTTCTAAGACATGACCCGTGGCCCGGGGGGAAATATCCGGCCGCACAAGGCCCAGCGCATCCATGTCCTCGAAGTAGCTACGCGCGATCGCTTCTGCGATCTGCATGGGGTGCTGATGTTCCAGGCGCGACTGCTTCAGCATGCGGTCTTCGCCGTCGTCCAGAAGGTGGCCAACATCCGTAATGTTCTGGACATACAGGACTTTGTTGCCGATGAATCGAAAATACCGGACAAGCACATCGAATGATACGTAGCTCTTCGCATGGCCGACGTGCGAATGGCTGTATACAGTGGGGCCGCAAACATACATGCGGACATAGCCGGGTATCAACGGTTCAAACAGCTCTTTTCGCCGTGTCAGCGAATTGTACAACTGAAGAGGCATAGTCGGCCTATTGTTCCAATCCCATAAGCTCGCGGGCACCATCCAGGCCCGCTTGCGTGATCTCCGTGCCGCTCAGCAACTTCGCCACTTCGCGCACCCGTTCTTCGAGGTCAAGCAATCGAAGCGTCGTCGTCGTCCGGCCCTTCCGTTCGAATTTCACGACCGCCATGTGGACGTCTGCCAGGCCCGCAATCTGCGGGAGGTGGGTGATGGCAATGATCTGATGGTATTGCGCGAGCGACCTCAGACTCTTGCCGACGGACTGAGCGATGCGGCCGCTGATGCCGACGTCAATCTCGTCGAACACGAGGAGCGGAAGCCGCTCCGATTTCGCCAGGACCGTCTTGAGCGCCAACATGACACGCGAGACCTCTCCCCCGGACGCTACCTTGACGAGAGGTTTTAATTCTTCCCCCGCATTTGTCGACAGAAGGAACTCTACATCGTCCATTCCTTTGGGACCCGCGCCGAAGTGTTCGCGTCCCGCCTGTAGGCGCGTACGTCCTTTCCCTTCTTCATAGTGAATCATTTCCAGGGCGACTTCAAACCGGCCGTTCGGTATGCCCAACTTCGACATCTCCCCCGCGACCCCTTTGGCGATTTTCGACGTCAGCTCACGCCTTTTTGTCGATAGTCTCTGTGCCGCTACGGAGGCATCCGAACGATGAGTCTCAACTTTCTCTGCCAATGTTCGCACTTCCGCGTCGAAATTGTTCGCCATGGCGAACTCACGGCCAATCGTTTCGCGGTGTTGGAGCACTGTATCGAGGGAGCCACCGTATTTCTTCTTCAGCAACGACATGCGGCCCAAACGCTCTCGTATGAATTCGAGCCGCTCAGGATTGAATTCTACCTTAGAATTGTAGCTTTGGATGAACTTTGTTATCTCATCGACAATCACCGCCGCCGATGCACATTCATCCCGCACTTGTGCAAACGCTGGGTCGATCTCCGAGAGGTCTTCCAACTGGTTTCGCGCCGCAACAAGCTGGTCATGGACCGCTTGCTCGCCTTCGTACAGCATCTGGTGGAGCCTGGCAGTAGCGTCAAACAATTTCTCCGCGTTTTCCAGGATCCGCAACTCACCCTCCAAGCTTTCCTCTTCGCCCTGGAAGGGTCCGACGTCGTCGATTTCCCTGATCTGGAAATCGTATAGGTCCCTCGCCTGCTTCAACCGCGCCTCCCGGCCGCGCAGGTCCTTCAGCTTGCCTTCAAGTTCGATCAGGTCCTCGTATGCCCGCCGATACTCCTGAACAAGTCCATCGAGCCGGCCGTAGTCGTCCAGAAGGTCGAGATGAGTTTCCTTCCTCAGAAGCGATTGATGATCATGCTGACCGTGAAGGTCGACAAGAGCATCGCCAAAGTCCTTCAGGAGGGACAACTGAACGGGCGAATCGTTAACAAAACACCGGGATTGCCCTTTTGCCGAGACTTCGCGCCGGAGAATTACATCGTCTCCGAGGTCCATACCATGCTGGGCCACGAGGAACGACACCTGACGGTTGTCCTTCACCCAGAAAACGCCTTCGACGACAGCTTTCTCGGAGCCCTGGCGAACGTCGTCTGCGCTTGCTCGCTCGCCCAGCACTATACTGAGCGCATCAATCAGGATGGATTTGCCGGCGCCCGTCTCGCCGGTGATGATGTTGAGACCACTCTGAAACTCAACGTCGACCGACTCGATCAGCGCAAAATTGCGAATGGAGAGTGATTTCAGCATGGGAGAGTGGCCTAATGTAAGAAAAAATAGGGGAATCTCCAGACAGGAGGGGGACGTCGAAAAGAGGAAGGCTGGAAAAGTCTGAGGATGGAGGGCTGGTTTCGGGAGCGAACAAGGAGGAAAGGACCGTCGTGAGTTTGGCGCGTGAGCCTCGAACTTCTCCTTCATTCTTCCCATTCATCAGGGTCGTAGAATTTCAGGTCAGGGACATCGCCGAGAATGCCGTGGAAAAAGGCCAAACGGAAGTATTCTTCCACGGAGGCTAGGTGCTCTTCATCGAGTCGGTAGTCAAACGCGGCGGCCCGGGAAACGGCCGCGTCGATCGGTAAGCTCTTGACCAGGGCTGTGTCTCGGGCAGCTTCTTTCCGCACCATCACCCCTCTTTCCATGGCCAGTCGGAGTTCGGAAACCAAAGCCTTGGACCCGTCTTGTTCCCGAAGTGCCCAAAACCCTGAGACAAAGGGAAGGTCGGTCATATCAGACCATTCCGCATAGAGGTCCAGCACAAAACCTTCGGGTTCCCCCGCGAAAGGGTACGGCCTGTATTCGAGGATCGCATCGTTCCGTTCGAACGTCGCTGCTGCGATGTCCTCGACCGGGTGAATAGTCACGATCCGGTGCTCGCCGCCGGCAGGGGGAAATTTTTCTGCAAGAAGAATTGAAGCGAGGACGATCTCGGCATTCGCGCTGAGGTCCGTGGCCATCGTGCGAACTGAGCGGGCATCCGGCCGGATGCGCAGCACTGCGGTGCCGGAGGGAACGGATGAAGAAACGGCGATGCCCGGCACAATGCGGTATGAACCGCCATGCCGGGCATAATCGATGGGAGAGACGACCGCGCACTTTATGCCGTTGCGCGCGCCTGCCAGCATCAATGCAACCCTTGACGGCGAATCGCGGACGAGCTCGACCGTAGCGTCAGGTCGTTCGAACCCGCGCATCAACGGAAGAAACGCCAGCGCGTCTGGAACCGCGAGGCGCGGTTTCATTTCCTTCTCAGGCGTTGGTCTTCTGCGCCACAGCTTTCGAGGCTAGCTGACGCAAATAGTACAATTTTGCCCGCCGGACCCTGCCCTCCTTCAGCATCTCGATCTTGGCGATGCGGGGAGAGTGAACTGGGAAGATCCGTTCGACGCCGACGCCGTCCGAAACCTTTCGGACGGTGAATGTGGCATTCAGGCCGTGTCCCCGCCGGGTCATAACGATTCCCTGAAACTCCTGGATACGCTCTTTTTCCCCTTCTTTTACTTTCACGTGCACGTTCACCGTGTCGCCGGGTTTGAAGGGGGGAATGTCCGACCGCAACTGCATGGCTTCAACCAATTTAACCTTGTCCATCGCACTGCTCCACGTATTCGACTTGTGTTATAAGTTCACGAATTCAACAGATCGTTGCGTCGCGATCTGGTCCGCTCCGTCCGTTGGCGGTCCCGCCACTCCTGAATAAGCTTATGGTCCCCGCTCAACAACTCGTCGGGCACCTTCATGCCCCGATATTCGGGCGGCCGCGTATATTCAGGGCTGCCCAGGAGTCCGTCCTGGAATGAATCGGAGAGCGCCGACTCACCGTCGTTCAAAACTCCGGGGATTAAACGAACGACGGCGTCCACCACCATAGCAGCAGCCAACTCGCCCCCAGTCAGCACAAAGTCCCCGATCGAGATCTCTTTCGTGACGAGCGCCCGGCGAACGCGCTCGTCCACCCCTTTGTAATGGCCGCAAATTATGAGAAGATTTTCGCGCAGCGAGAGTTCATTTGCGGTCCGCTGGTTGAAAGGAACACCGTCCGCCGTCATTAAGACGGTCTCATCATACGTGCGTTGAGCACGAAGCGCATCTACACACTCGAAAATCGGCTCCGGCTTCAAAACCATGCCCGATCCCCCGCCGTACGGTGTATCGTCAATCGTCTGATGTTTGTCGTGAGCGTAGTCCCGGATATCGTGCACGTGCAGCGTCACCAGGCCCTTCACCTGTGCACGCTTCAGGATGCTCTCCTGAAACGGGCTGTCTAGGAGGCGGGGAAGCCCTGTCAGGATGTCGATCCTCATGGCTATTCGAAGAGCCCTTCGGTCCGGGCTACCACCACTCTACGGCGCTTGATATCCACGCTCCGGATCCAGTGCTTTACGGCCGGCACCAATACCTCCTGGGAGCCGGTCCAGACTCCCCAAGCATCGCCGCCGGGAAGGGAATACACCTCGCGGATCACACCAAGGGGAATTCCATCTTCCGATTTTACTTCGCATCCGATCAGGTCGTCGATACGAACAGTCCCGCGTTTGGGACGAACCGTGTCGGCTTCCTGAACGAAGATGAATGCTCCCCGGTGCTGTTCGGACTTCGATCTGTCGCGCCACGATTCGATGCGCACCAGAACACCGTTACCCTGAACACGAACCTCGGATATCTTCGCCGGGAAAGCGGACTCGGCAGACCGACCTATCCAGATATCGGACAAACCGCGGAGTCGATCCGGACCATCACACAGCAATTCGACTTTTAAGTCGCCCGCGAGCCCGACGGCTTTCACGAACCTGGCAACAGCCGTCAAATGCGGAGCATTGGTTGGTTCAACCGACGATTTCAAGAAGTGCGCGTTTGCCTTGTTTGGCGGCGACAGCTCTTAGAAGCGTCCGCAATGCAGCTGCGGTTCTCCCTTCCTTGCCGATGATCTTGCCGACTTCGCCTTCGCCCACAGAAAGCCTGAACACAAGTCCATCGTCGCGTTCTTCGGTCGCCACCATGATCTTCTCTGGCTGATCGACCAAATGCCTTACCATGAATTCCAGAAATTCTTTCATGCATCCACCTCCGTCTCCGATCCCAAACATATCACGGGATGCTTGTATGCGGCCTGCCAGCGCGACAAGCCGTTGCCTGCAATCGTACTTCCGGCGTGACCGCGGTTACGCGGCAGCCGGTGCTTCAGGCGCCGCCGGTTCAGCGGCCGGTGCTGCCAACTTTTTCTTGCGCTCCGCCCGTCGCACCTTACGGTCCTTTTCACGCGTTTGCCGGTCAGCCTGCTGCATGGTCCAACGTTCAGTCACCTTTGCAATCGTCGCCTCATCTTTGCCCTGCCGGATCAACGTCCAGCGAAGCCAAAAACCCGTGCGGCGCAGCAATGAACGGACGGTATCGGACGGTTGAGCGCCTTTGCGCAGCCAAAATTCGACCCTTGCTTCCTTAACGGCGATGACCGCCGGGTTCGCGTGAGGGTCGTACTGACCCACGGTCTCAAGAAACCGGCCGTCACGCGGCGACCGCGTATCTGTCGCGACCACTTTATAGATGGGATGGGCTTTCTTGCCTTCCCTGCGCAAACGAAGTTTGACCACTGAGATACTCCTGCTTGTGAACCGTATGTTGTTCGGACTATTATGGTTGCAGACGTTCAGCCCATGGGGAGGCGGAAACCCTGCATCCCCCGGCGGAGTCCGCCTTTCGAAAACTTCTTCATCAACTTTTGCATATCGTCGAATTGTTTCAGGAGACGATTGACGTGTTGCACCGTCGTCCCGCTGCCGAGCGCGATCCTTCGCCTGCGGCTTCCGTTGATGACTGCCGGCCGCTCTCGCTCGTGCGGTGTCATCGACAGGATCATCGCCTCAATACGGACAAGGTCACGTTCATCCACGTTCGCTTTGCCCTGCATACGGCTCATGCCCGGCACCATGGCCATGACCTGGTCGATCGGTCCCATCTTTCGCATCTCCCTCAACTGCTCCAGGAAATCCATCAGCGTGAAGGAGGACTTCCGGAGCTTCTCCTGTAACCGGACGGCCTGTTCGCCGTTGAAGGACTGTTGCGCTTTCTCGACGAGCGTTACGATATCGCCCATTCCCAGAATTCGGGAAGCCATCCTGTCGGGGTGGAAGGGTTCGAGCGCATCCGTTTTTTCCCCCGTCCCGACGAATTTGACCGGCTTTTGGACGATCGAACGAATCGACAACGCGGCCCCTCCACGAGCATCGCCGTCAAGCTTTGTAAGCACGATCCCGTCAAACCCGAGCCGCTCATTGAATGTTCTTGCCGTCGTGACCGCATCCTGTCCGGTCATGGCATCAACGACGAACAGCGTTTCGTGAGGATGCACGGCGTCCCGCACGGCTTCCACTTCCCTCATCATTTCTTCATCGATGTGCAGACGTCCCGCGGTATCGATGATGACAGTATCGCGAACGTTGCGCTGCGCATGCACAACTCCTGCACGGGCAATGGCCACGGCATCTCGTGTCGTCCGATCACTGAACACGGGGATGCCGATCTGACGTCCCAATGCCTCAAGCTGATCGATCGCTGCCGGCCGGTACACATCAACCGCCACCAGCAGCGGAAGATTCCCCTTCGACGCAAGGAGACGCGCCAGCTTTGCCGAAAACGTCGTTTTTCCCGAACCCTGGAGGCCCGCAACAAGGATTACCGTGGGCGGGTTCTGGCTGTGTACGATGTCAGCGCGGACGCTCCCAAGCAGACGGACCATTTCATCGTGGATGATCTTGACGATGAGTTGGCCCGGTGTGACGCTTGACAGTACTTCCTGCCCGAGCGCTCGTTTTCGCACTTCCTCGATGAAGTCCCGAACAACGAGGAAATTGACGTCCGCATCGAGCAATGCACGCCGAACTTCCCGCAAGGATTCATCGATGTTCTCGGGTGTCAGCCTGCCCTGACCGCGCAACTTCCGAAAAACCGCTTCGAGCTTTTGGCTGAGATTTTCGAACATCGCTGGGGTCGACCTCACCCGGAATTCTGCGCCGGGGGATTCGTCGGCATGGTAAAAGTTTATAAAGATAGCAAAAGAATGGCCTGTACACAAGGGATTTGGGGCCATTCCGAAGAACAAAAAAAGCCGTCCCGATGCTTGACAACGGGACGGCTTGTGCGAGTGTGAAATCTTACCCCGCTTTCTTCAATGCCTCAGCACCGCTAACAATCTCCAGCAATTCCTTTGTTATCCCTGCCTGTCGCGCCTTGTTGTAGGACAAGGTCAGCACGCGGATGAGCTCCTTTGCATTCTCAGTGGCATTTCCCATGGCGGACATCCTCGCTCCCTGCTCGGCGGCGTTCGATTCCAAAAGGATCCGCCACATTTGGAAATTGAGATGTTTCGGAAGGAGCTCGGACAGGATCTCTCCAGAAGACGGCTCGTAGATGTATTCTGACGATGCACCCTCTTTCTTCCCTGCGACTTCCGACTGGGCTATGGGAAGAAATTGCTCGATCACGGTCTTCTGCTGCACAACATTCTTGAACTCATTATAGACCACGTCGACATGATCAACAGTCCCGGACTTGAACCACTCTGTCAGCTCATGTGCGACCGACTGCGCCGTCGGAAATTGAAGGTTGCCGAAGATGCCAACATGCCGCGCAGCGATGTCAAAGCCGCGCTTTCCGAAATGATCGGCCCCCTTTTTTCCCACAACCACTACCCGAACTTCCACAGGTGCTCCTGACCCCGGCGCGGTCAGTTTCTTGATATGATCCGCGGCAGCTCGAATGACATTGCTATTGAAGGCGCCGCACAATCCGCGGTCCCCCGTCACAACGACAACAACCGATCTGTGCACCTCGCGCTTTTCAAATAACGGACTCGAACCGGACGGAGCCGCCAACGCGAGATTGCCCAGCAGCTTGCGCATGGTTCGGGCGTAGGGCCTCGCCGCGAGGATGGCTTCTTGTGCGCGACGGAGCTTGGCAGCGGCGACCATCTTCATCGCCTTCGTAATCTTCTGCGTGCTTTTGACGCCGCTGATGCGGCGCCGGATCTCACGGAGGGTCGCCACGTTACTTTGCCGTCATCCTGAAGCGTAACACGAATTCCTTCGCGATTGCATGGAGCTCCTGTTCCGTTTCCTTGGACAGGTCCTTCGACTCACTGATCCGGTCAAGGATGTTTTGATGCTTCATCTCCATCATTTCATGGAATTCTTTTTCAAAGCGGCGTACATCGGCCAATTCAACCTCGTCCAGATATCCATTCGTGCCGAGAAAAATTCCGACAACCTGCTTTTCGATCGGCATGGGCACGTACTGGTCCTGCTTGAGCAATTCCACAAGACGCGAACCGCGCCGCAGGGCTTGCTGGGTTGCTTTGTCAAGGTCGGAACCGAATTTTGCGAACGCTTCGAGCTCGCGGTATTGGGCCAGTTCCAGACGGAGACGTCCGGCAACGCGGCGAAGCGCTTTGATCTGCGCATTACCGCCGACACGGGAAACCGAGATGCCGACGTTGATAGCGGGACGAATACCCGAATTGAACAGGCCCGGCTCAAGGTAGATCTGCCCGTCCGTGATGGAAATGACGTTGGTCGGGATATATGCGGAAACGTCGCCTGCCTGGGTCTCGATGATCGGTAGAGCGGTCAGTGATCCGCCGCCCAGGTCGTCGCTCAATTTTGAGGACCGCTCGAGAAGCCGTGAATGGAGATAGAACACGTCGCCCGGGTATGCTTCGCGTCCGGGGGGCCGACGCAGCAAGAGCGACATTTGGCGGTAGGCCTGGGCGTGTTTGGATAGATCGTCGTACACCACCAGCGCGTGCCGGCCGGAATCCCGGAAGAACTCACCCAAGGTCGCGCCGGCATACGGGGCGATGAACTGCAGCGGCGCGCTGTCGGAAGCGGAAGCCAGAATGACGGTCGTGTAGTCCATCGCACCCTGCTCTTCGAGCTTGGCGACGACCTGCGCAACTGTCGACCCTTTCTGGCCGATGGCAACATAGATGCAGTACACGGGCTTGATCCCGAGCTGCTTTGCCCGTTCGGAATGAGTGTGTCTTTGATTGATGATCGCGTCGATCCCCACTGCAGTCTTGCCAGTCTGGCGATCTCCAATGATCAGTTCGCGCTGACCGCGGCCGATGGGGATCATGCCGTCGACCGCTTTGATCCCGGTTTGAAGCGGTTCCTTCACGGGTGCGCGGGCTATGACGCCAAGCGCTTTTCGTTCAAGAGGCAGAAGCTTGTCGGCTTTCACGGGGCCTTTGCCGTCCGCGGGTTGGCCGAGCGGATTGATAACGCGGCCGAGCATCGCCTCGCCGACCGGCATCGAGGCGACCCTGCCGGTGCGTTTGACCGTGTCGCCTTCCTTGATGTGCGTGCTTTCTCCGAAGATAACGACACCGACGTTGTCCTCTTCGAGGTTCAACGCCATGCCGAAGACATTTCCCGGGAATTCGACGAGCTCGGAGTACATAACTTTTGAAAGTCCGTACACGCGCGCGATGCCGTCGCCGACCTGCAGCACGGTGCCGACATCGTACACGTCGACTTCTTTTTCAAATCCGGACAGTTGTTTTCGAAGTATTGCCGAAACCTCGTCTGGTCTCACTTCTGCCATGTTCGATCCTTAGGAATGTTCGCTCAATTGATGCTTTCGACGGCGTTCAACCGCTTCCGAAGCAACTCAAGCTGTCTGCTGAGCGTGCCGTCAAAGACGGTGTCGCCGACCCGCGCCCGAAAACCACCTTTGACCGCCTTGTCGATGCTGAAAGTGATCCGGACCTTCTTGCGAGTGACCGATTCAAAATGCTCCTGGAGCTTCCGGTTCTGATCTCCGGAAAGGTCCGCAGCCGCCACCACTTCAACGGTGATGATGCCCAAACGCTCGTCCCGAAGACGCAGAAACTCCTCGACCATCTCCGGAATCGCTGATTCACGCCGTTTCTCGACGACAATCCGCAAAAAATCCATCGTCACGGGCTGGACTTTGGCCTCAAAAATGGAACGAAGGGCCGACAGCTTCTGCTCCATTCTGAGGACGGGGCTTTTCAGCAACAACAGGAGGTCCCTCGATCCATGGATCGTGTTCCGCAGAAGGTCCATGTCCGCAGCCACTTGTTCTTCGCGCTTGGCGTCCGCGGCAGAGCCGAGGAGTGCTTCCGCATACCGTCGCGCTACGCGTTCCTGACTCATCGATGCTCAGTTGTTCGGAAGTTGTTTAATGAAAGCGTCGACGACCTTTTTTTGCTTTGCGGCGTCAAGCGACTCGTCCAAGATCTTCTCCGCCGCCTTGATAGCAAGGTCCGCAACTTCCGACCGCAGCTGCAGCCGGGCGGCATCGAGATCGCGCCGGATCTCATCCTGCGCCTTGCTCAATTCGAGGCGGGCTTGTTGCTGCGCCTTCACGACGATCTCTTCCTTCATTTTCTCCGCCACAGAGCGTGCCTCGCGGATCATGCTCTGGTATTCTTCTTCAGCGCGCGCGAGGTTCTCCTGGTTCTTTCTGATCATCTCCGCAGCTTCCGTGCGGGCTTTCTCCGCCAGGTCGAGCGCATCGCGGATCTTGCCTTCTCGTTCCTGCAGTGCCTGCAGCATGGGACGCCAGGCAAATTTCCCGAGCAGCGAGGCCAGAACGATGAACGTCATGATCGTCCAGATGATGAGGCCGGGGTTGATATCGAACATGTACTACTCCTCGAACCGTTGTCGATGGAGACGATGACCCGCGCGGCGAGGATCGCCGTGCGGAGCGAATTACGCGATCACCTGGCCGCTGAACGCTTCCGGCGGAGGTGTCCGCAAAACTCAGGCCGCCTTTGTTGCGAGAATAATGCAGATCGCGAGCGCGAAGAAGGTCGCTCCTTCGATGAGCGCGGCAGCGATCAACATCGAGGTCCGCACCTGGCCCGCGACTTCCGGTTGCCGGCCGCTCGCATCCATCGCGGCGGCAGCAAGCTTGCCAATGCCGAATGCCGCGCCCAATACGACAATTCCAGCGCCGAAGCCGGCTGCAAGGTATCCCCACTGCATTGCCGACTGCTTTGCTACTTCAATTGCTGTCTCCATATCTGCATACCTCCGATGAAAGGGAATTTGATAGATAGTGTGAATATTGCATGGTCAACGAAAACAGGAACGACGAGAGTTGATGATCAATGCGCGTGCTCTCCCGTCTCTTGGTGCTCCGATACGTGTCCTGCCTCAATGCCGAGCCCCATGAACAAGGAAGTCAGCATCGTAAAGACATACGCCTGGATGAATGCGACGAGGAGCTCCAGCAAGCTGATGCCTACAGAGAACAGGACCGAGCCGACTCCGACGGCAAAGGATCGGAACAGGAAGACGAGGCCCAGGAGCGAAAGTATGACGATGTGTCCCCCCGTCATATTGGCAAACAGACGGATGCAGAGAGCGAACGGTTTTGTGAACAGGCCGAGAACCTCGATCGGCACCATGATTGGCCAGAGAACAGGATGCACGCCCCCCGTAAGATGGGCAAGATACTGCGCGAGGCCCTGCGCGCGAATGGCGGCGACCTGAATCATGATGAACGCAATCACGGCGAGTCCCGCGGTCACAGCAATGTTGCCGGTCGACGTGGCCCCGTACGGTATCAGGCCGAGCAGATTCATCACCAGGATGAAAAAGAACGTTGTCAGAAGGTATGGGACATACCGGAGGCCGGCCGGACCCATGTTCGGGAGCGCCACCTCATCACGGATGAAGAGGACCATGGCCTCGAGGACATTCGTCATCCCGCGCGGCACAATGTTCTTTCGGTAGGAACGGGCGGCAGTGACGGCCCAGACAGCCAACACGATCGCGGCCAGCAGCAAGAACACAACATGCTTGGTGGGTGAGAGGTCGATCGTCACGCCTGCGACCGTTACTGGCGGAATATGCGGAAGCTCGACGTGACCGATCCACGGCAGTTCGATCTCATGTGCGTCCTTGACGTGATCGAGCAGGTGCGCGAAATTGAAGGCTTCACCGTGCCCTTCGGCCGCGGGCGCAGGTGCCGTTGCCAGCGAGTCAGCATGTTGAGGCGCAAGAACTCTCATTGCTCGTCGGACATGAGTTGTTTCATTGTCACTTTCTTGTTGAGCATGGCCACTTCAAACACCAAGCCCAGACCGTACCACGCCAGCAGCCCAAGCATAAGCGCGGTCGTATGGAACGCCTGGGTTTTCAGGAGCGCAACCAGTACCGCGAGCATAGCGGCCAGTCGCAGCCCCATACCGCCAAGTACACGTTTGAGGAACGACGTCGGAGTTGAGTGGAACGACAGCTCGAGAATGACGAACCCGGCTGCGATGTGGGCAAAGCACATCACCCCGCCCACGAAAACACTTCGGCCGATCTCCGCCGAGAGAAAGTTCGCCGCTGCGAACGTTGCCGCCGGAATTCCTACGGCAAAGACCACGGCAGGAACACGCATCATCGACCAGTCAAACCTTTTCACCCGAGATCATCCTTGGGACCGGAGTTGAACGACGGATCGGTGACCGTGCGGATGAATTTGATCATGCCCCCGACCGCGCCAATGGCCACTCCCGCAAGCTGACCCCATGGGGCCGTAGCGTACGAATCATCGATCCACCAACCCAGGAAGAAGAACAGGAGAACCGCCAGGGCGAGCTGTATGCCGAGCGTGAGATACGGAGCGGCCTGGCGCAGACTTTCATGCAACGACGTGCCGGATGTGCGAGGGGGACGATGCTCCGGATCGTCTGGCATCAATGTCGTACTTCGTACGGAGGTTTGTCCGTCATCGAAACGCGGCCGTCGAAGACCGATCCTTCGTCGATCACCAATCGCGTTGCGCGAATGTCGCCGCGAACAACGGACTTCCCTTCAAAGACCACCTTGTCGGCAGCAGTAATGCTGCCGCGGATCTTGCCGCCGACTGTGACCGTCTTGGCCGTAATATTCCCTTCGATCTCCCCCGTAATGCCGACAGCGAGCGACTCGCTCGCAGACACTTCACCCACAACGCGGCCGTCGACACGGACACTTCCCTGGCTTCGCACTTTTCCTTCAACGATCGTGCCGGCACCAATGATGTTGAGTTCCTTAACGGGATCCGTCTTCGACACGAAGCCTCCTTACGAGTTCGGATTCAAGAGATATAGAGCCGGATCGCGAGGCGATCCATCCTTCCATACCTCGAAATGCACGTGAGGTCCCAGACTGCTTTCGCCGGTGTTGCCGAGCACGGCTACCGATTCGCCGCGGCGTACAAACATACCGGCGTTTTTCATGAGCGCATGATTGTGTTTGTAAAACGTCAGGAAACCGCCGGTATGAGAGACGATGATGATGTTCCCGTCTTGCAGCGTCCACCCGGCAAAGACCACGTAGCCGTCCGCGGCGGCGCGGATAGGCGTTCCCACCTTGCCGGCGATATCGAGTCCGAAGTGGCCCCGGTCCGGTTCAAACCCGCGGGTAACATAGCCTTCCGTGGGAAACAGCGCCGGGAATGCCGTCGTCGGCGTAAGTTCCTGCCGCGGAATGCTCTGCAATCCCCCGGCCGGGGTGGATGCGTATCGAAGATCGGTGCCCTGCGCCGATTGCATATCATCTCTCGCTGCTTCCGCACGAAGCGCTTCTCGGCGCAAAGCAGACGTATCAGGCCTCCCCTTGTCTCCCAGCGCATTGCGCAGCATGGCGTTATATGTTCTGAGTTCCAGGAGCTGGCTCATCATGTTCGCCATGCGGTTGTTGAGCGCGACGAACTCGCGGCCGTATCTATTCTCAAGCTCAGGATTGGGAATGCTCAACCACGCGCCGAGGGGCGTATATACGAGAGCACCAACGAAGAGTCCGATGACGCAGACAACCGCAAGAGCCGCAATAAGCGCAAGTTGCCATGGCACAAAACGAAAATTCCGCGACTGGGCGGCATCCTCGTTCGGGACGAGAACGATCGTGTAATGGGTTCGTTTGGTCTTATGGTGTTCCCGTTCCGCCACGTGAAAACGATGAATGTTTCAGGAGAAGTTGCAACGAAGACACAAAGTCACGAAGCAAGGCAAAGACATCCCCTTTTCTCTTGGAGTCTTCGTGACGTCGTAGCTAATCTTCATTCTGCTTCCTTCTCACCCCCGCGAAAACCCCACGAATTAAGTCAAAACAAGGAAATAATATACGAGGAAATGGCAGCCAAGTCAACGAAAAATGAGGAAGCGCAAGACGTTGGCTGTCAGTCGGCTCCTCATGGTTTGTTTTCTTGACTTCGAAGCGGGGTTTGGCTAACTTAGTAATTACCGATTGTTGAAAGATTGCCGGCGAGCCGGAATTTGCGAACTCAACTAACTCACTTTTTCGTCCCTGTCACGATCCGAGGACGTAGGACCATGGCCAAGTCCAAATATATCATGCACGATTGCGCATACTGTCATAAGCAGACCAAGATGGAGCTTGTCGGCGGCATGACGGTTGAAGGCCATGAAAACGACCCTCAGAAAATGTGGTATCGGTGCACACGCTGCAAACACAGCGCCTTGCTCTCGGACGTTTCCACCGCCAAAGAAAAGCGTTCATCACTCCCCGCAATCGACCGGGCATCCTGCGTGGAGTACGCTGCTGAAAAGATCTACACGATCGGACAGGAAATCTATCACGCCGGATTGGACGACGTCGGCCGCGTGATCCGGAAAGACAAGACGTCCGGCGGCATTCATTCCATCATTGTTTCGTTCGTCAATGCCGGCGAACGCAAACTTCTCGAAAACATGCATTTGTCCCAGCTCGAGGACCAAACGGCTCCGCGGGCGGCAGGACTCTAAGACCAACAGAAGGAGGTGATTGCTTGGTCGGCATTATCATCGGCGATCATGAACCGATCGATCGCGCATTGCGTCGGTTCAAGAAAAAGTATGAACGTTCGGGCATTCTCAAGGAAGTCAAGAAACGGGCGTTCTACACAAAGCCATCCGTAAAAAAGCGGATGAAACTCGCCAAGGCCATCCGTCGCGCCCAACGGGCGTTGATGGAAGAGCAATTCTGAGCAATACCTCGTTCCACAGTTGCACTGTACAAACGAAGCCCGGTCGATGAGACCGGGCTTTGTGATTAAAGAAGGACACAAAGGGCACTAAGGAGACACCCCGGCCTCGCCCGAGGCCGGTCGAGGCCGAGGGCGGGCAAAGAACCACAGAGTATGATCTGCATTTTCAAAATACTTCGTGCTATTTCGTTCTCCTTCGTGGTCCTTCGTGGTGAAATCTTCTACACGGGGATCAATAGCCTACACTGACATCACATCACTCCAGCTTCTCGTTTCCTATCCCCTTCTTCTTCATCAATGCCTCAATGGCCCCCGGGTCACGGGGCGCATCGGCCGAGAGAATTTCATGCCCTTTCTGGGTAATGAGAACGACGTCCTCGATCCTGACGCCAATGTCGTAGTACTTCGTGTCGACTCCTTCTGTTCCCGCCGGAATGTAGATCCCGGGTTCGACCGTGTAGAGCACGCCCGGCTCCAACGTCTGCACGCTGACGTCATGCACATTCAGAC
Organism: Ignavibacteria bacterium RIFCSPLOWO2_12_FULL_56_21; assembly: GCA_001802945.1. GTDB lineage: Bacteria > Bacteroidota > Ignavibacteria > UBA10030 > UBA10030 > 2-02-FULL-55-14. The sequence continues at coordinate 79,638 of MHAK01000040.1, forward strand.
CGACCGGATGACCGAGGCCATGCCAGTAGAACTTCCGGAACTCTCTGCCGTTCTTTTCTTTGATCAACCCCAGTTTTAGCAAGCCATCTTGGATGGCATCGTCGGCGGCGGATGAGACTTCCATCCAGGCCACTCCCGGCGCCATTTTAGCGATCGCGGCGTCTTGCGCCGCAAGAACCACGTCGTAGATCTCCCGCTGCGGCTTGGAGAATTCCCCGTTCGCCGGATAGGTTCGCGTGACATCCGACGAATAGCCGCGATACTCCGCCGCGCAATCGGCGAGCAGCAGGTCGCCGTCTTCCACAATCCCTCTGTCCGTGCTGTAATGCAGGATCACGGAATTCTCGCCCGAGCCGACGATTGAAGGATACCCTCCGTACTCAGCCCCCATCCGCCGAAAAACGTATTCGTACACCGCCATAACCTCGTATTCCCGCATTCCAGGTTCTATCGATCGCATCGCCTGGCTATGTGCTGTGGCGGATATCTTCGTGGCCGTACGCAAGAGGTCGATCTCCACGGCGGATTTGACCGCCCGCATCTTCGAGATCGTCGCTGTCGGATCGCGCAATTCCACAAAGGCACTCCATCTGTCTGCTAACTGGCGCAACGGCTTGATGACCTCGGCGAGGTCATCATCGATATCCTGGCGGATCGGCGGAAGGTACACGTACTTTGTCCCGCCGAACACAACTCTGCCTATCATCGATTGTAGCTTGTCGTTTGTCGCGGCATACGTGATGCCTCGAAGCTTCATCACCGCTTCCGGACCGTAGCGTCGTCCATCCCACCTCTCCCGCATTGGGTTGCGCGCCTGGACAAACATCAACTCTCTGACAGTCACCAACTTTGTTGTATCGTCGGGGTTCCGAACGGAGACCCCTTTAGGTATCAACACCAGGACGGCGTTCGGTTCTGTGAATCCGGTCAGATAGTAGAAATGATCATCTTGCCGATATTGGAACTCGACGTCGTTGTTCCTGTTCCGGACTGGACCCGAGAAGAGTATCACCACCGATTCATTGCCCACTTTTGACATGAGCGAGTCGCGGCGGGTCCTGCACTCTGCGGGCGACGGCAGATCTTTGTCGTACTCCAGGTATTCCAAGTGTTGTTGTCCGAAGCCGACGACAACAAACAACACAGTCGACACCATGAGCGACCAGTTTCTCATGCGGGGCATGTCCAACCTCCCTGAGTGTAACGAAGAGTGAAATGATCGGCGGGAATTGTCGATATCTGCTCGCCGGTCGGTCCGAAGTTACCGTAGAACCATGATTTTCCGTGCAGACTGTCGGTTCGCTGACTGGGCCACGACGATGTAGACTCCGGAAGCGACGTGCACGCCCCTGCTGTCCCTTCCGTCCCAGGTTACGGCGGGAGCGTCAACCGCCATTGTGCCATCGTAGATCGTGGCGATCTCGCGCCCCGCGAGATCGACAATGAGGGCACGAACCGGCATCGGTCGGGAGACTTTTATCAGAATGCTTGTTCCCGGGTTGAATGGATTTGGGTAATTGGGAGAAACGGCGATCGTCGCCGGCACTTCGCTGGGTGGGGCGGGAGGCTCCGGCGGTGCGACAACATTTATGAAAGCGGAAAACACCCCGCTGCCGTGCGTTCCCACGGTCACGAAACCGTCGACGCTTCGAATCGACAACATGTCGACCACTGCAGTGCCCAGGGAAGATTCGCGCGTCCAGACGGTCGAAGTTCCGGCGAAGTCGCGGGTTGCGTACAGTCCCGTACTTGTCGCGGCAAAGTAGTAATACTTTTCGGTATCCGGAAGCATGGCAACCCAACGCACAGACGGGCCATTCCCGCTACCGTTCGGGAATTCCTCCAGATTTCCGCTCACATTCTGCCAAGACCCCCCGCCATCCGACGTCTGGAAGACACTTTGGATGGAGTAATTGGAGAATGCAACAAGGACTTTGTTAGCGTCGTACGGATCGACTGCAATGCTGGAGACGTATGCGGAAGTCGGCATTCCCTTCCCGGAAGACACGTTTGCAGAAATGGGTGTGCCCGCGTTTGCGCCCGCTACCCGGAAGATACCTCCAAGCGTCGTTCCAAAATAGAGCACGTTTGCAGGATGGGTAGACGTCGCAAGAGCCGTTACTGAGACTCCCGGTCCGGCGTTTGCAATGATCGACCAATTCACCGAAGTCGGATTCGTCGAGCCCATCGGGATGCCCGACAGGTTGCTGTTCCTCCAGACGGACTGACCTGCGGCAAAGTACATGATGTTGTCATCGACGGCATCGAGGGTGTAAGGACTGATAAAGAGATAATTGTTTCCACCGCTTGGGTCGATCCTGCCGCCCGTCGTATTCGTAAAACGATACGTTGTTCCGCCATAGAACGAAATGTACCCGACGTTTCCGCCAGACCCAATTGCGCAGAATCCTCCGTCACCACCGGACACCTCTTCCCAAGGCGCGAACTCATTCTGTGATGAGGAAATCCACGTTCCGTTATCCTGCATGCCCCCCATGACCGTAACATCGCCCAATGTACCGGGGTCGGTGGCGATCGTGTAAAACTGCGTCGTATAGTATCCGTTGTTCAACGGAGTCCACAGAACGGAATCTGCCAGACAATTGACGGTCTTGAAGACGCCTCCGTCATTCCCGTTATACATGACGAGCGGATTAACCGGATCTGGGACCAGTGCATGGTGGTCGGGATGGTTGTTTGGATACCGAGCGTACGTATCCTTGTTAAAATACCCGCCTATGCGCACATACGACCCGGCAGTTGCGAAGGCATTGTTCGAGCGGTACAAATTCACCCCGCCAATAAAGAGCACATTCGG
>MHAK01000041.1 GCA_001802945.1 Ignavibacteria bacterium RIFCSPLOWO2_12_FULL_56_21
GCCCGAACTTGCGAAGCAAGTTCGTAGGCGGAACGAGGATCCCGTTCACGTTCGCCGCAGGCGAACGGAACGGGACTCAGCTGGTTCAGAGCGCCGCCTCCCGCCACAAAGCGGCGGGGATCCTCAAAACGGCATCGGCTCACACACAGCGTTCGCCGGCCGTTTTGGGACTTACGCGGCAGAGGTCATAGGCTGAGGCCCGCAGATGTTCTGAGCGGGCCGAAGTCCCGCCGATGTCTGGCGGGATTCGATCCCTACAGCGTCCACAAGAATTGTAGAGGGGAAAATGTAAAATGAAGATCGGGGATAGCACCGGTTTATTGGCAATTGTATCTTGGCAATTGGCTGTTTAGCAGTTCTCATTTCTGCGTCAACTCCTTTCTCCCGCAACAAAACCTCTCGTCAATCAGTATATTGGTCTTGTTGGTTCTCGCCCACTCGACCATTTCTTCCGTGAACAGCTCATGAGATTCTCTCAAGCACTTGTTCTTTCATTATTGGCCGCTTCCACTCTGGTCGTTGCCCAAGATGATGAACCGCGAAGCGGTGGACTCTTGATCGGCGCTCGCAACGTCGGCATCGGATTCGGCCATGTCGATGCGATCACCGGACTTCGGATCAATTGGTCCGACGACGGATTTGACTACGTCAACGGGATGAATTTCACGCTCTGGAAGCCGGCGACCGGACCGATCGACGGAAGGATCAATGGCCTGGCGCTCGGCCTGTTGGCCGCGGCCGCAGATGAGATCAACGGGCTCTCGCTATCGCCAGGGGCAGTCATCGCGGGCAGCGGCATCAACGGCATTTCCGTGGGTGGACTGGCGGTCGTCTCCCAAGGTTCGTTGAACGGGTTCAATCTTGGCGGTCTGGCAGTGGTCGGCCAGGGAGATGTATGGGGATTTTCGCTCGGCGGACTTGCCATCGTATCCCAGCGTTCGTTGACAGGAATCTCCATCGGCGGCCTCGCCTCAGTCGCCCAGCGCGATATCTCGGGTATTTCGATCGGTGGGCTCGCAACCGTGGCCCAAGGGGAATTAACCGGACTGACCATGTCCGGACTCGGAACCGTCGCACAAGGATCCATGACGGGAATCAGCGTTTCGGGACTGGCGGTCGTTACGCAGAAAGACCTGACGGGGTTGTCGATATCGCTTCTTGCTTCCGTTGCACAGGAGGACATCAAGGGGATCAACATCGCAGGCGTGGCGGTCGTCGGTACCGGCGGCGTCATGGGAGCGACATTCGGCGGCGTAGCGATCGTTTCGACGGGACCGATTGCCGGCGTCAACATCACCGCCGGACAACTCAGCTCGGAAACGTCCGTCACGGGACTGAACATCGGCCTGTACAAAATCGACAGCCGATCGATCTCCGGATTAAACGCGGGTCTCATCTGGACGGAGAGCAGTTCCCTCAGCGGCCTTTCCATATCAGGATACAATAGAACGCGGGGCTTGCAGCGAGGAATCGTTATCGGACTGCTCAATCACGCCGAAGACCTGTTGGGCGTTCAGTTCGGCGTTCTGAACGTCGTCGAATCCAATCCAGCGTGGGCCAGGTATCTGCCGTTGATGAACGTCAGGTTCTAACCCGGACGCTTACGTCGCTTTGCACAGCGCCCCCGCAAGCCCTGCGGGGGCGTATTGTTTTCCGAAGGTCATTCTCGTATACTTGTGGCCGTATGCGTCGCAGCACGACATATCGTACGACCGTGGTGATCGGAACGGTTGCTCTTTTCCTTGCGCTGGGGGCCATACCGGCTCCCGCCGGCACGTTACCGGGTCCGTATCGGTCGTCCGATGCTGCCGACATGCTGGTCACGCCGAGGGATTCCGGTCCGATTATCGCCGTGACCGGCGCAGATGTTCATCCGATCAGCATTGCGGACGATTTCGCGGGGGTGAGGATCGATCCCCCCAAGATGCGTCCTCATCCGCACATCCGCACGGGTCGGGAAGACGTCCGCTCGGCGGTCCCCACGCACCGTTTCCTCGCCACACACCACGCTTCCTCCGGCCTCTGATCACGCGCGTGCCGTTCGTCGGTCACGCGCGGCGCAAAGCGCGCCCGCGCAGTCCCTTTTCTTCCATTCTTTCCTCTTCGGGCCATGGATCACAACAACAAGCCGGGGGAGGAGTATCAGTCGGGGCGCAGCGTCGCGTTTCGGATCCTGGCAGTCGTTGTCGGGACCATAGCGCTCATTGCCGCGCTCAAGTATCTTATCGGCTGAATCTCCGGAGATCCCATGACATTCTCAGCGTGGTGCATGATGATCGCCGCATGGTCGATCATCTCCTACTTCACGGTGAAATTCTTCGTGCTGGTGTTGAAGACACCGGGAAAGAGCGACGGCAATCAGTAGCTGCAGTTCATCGAAACGCCCGCTGGTCAAGGTGTGAACCTGAACAGCGGGCGGCTTTACTCGCCAGTGCTTATTGGTGCTGCGGCTCTTGTTGTTTGGAATCTTCACCTTTTCCTTCAAACACTCCCGTCGCTTTGTTCTTGCGGCAATTGTCCCATGTAAAGTATTGCCCGTTCATGGCCACATAGACGCCATGCGGCAGAGTCTGAACAAAGGCCAGTGCGCTGCCCAGGTTGAAAAGTCCGTCGGAACTCCCGAATTTGTAGGGGATCATGGCTCCCGTCAGGACGATCGTCTTGGGTAGGCCGGCTTTTCCCAGGACGCGCGCCGTCACCTCCATCGTGTCCGTTCCATGGGTCACAATGATGCGGTCTTCCGGCGCTTTCAGGCAGTGGTCGAGTATCGCACGCCGTTCGCCGTCTGTCATTTCCAAACTGTCAATCAGCATGAGCGTACGGACTTCTGTCGGTACCATAGAACGCCCAAGTTTGAGCATCTCCTGGACGTGTGTGTCCTTGAAGAACAGGCGCCCGTCAAGCTCGTTGTATTCCTTGTCGAATGTGCCGCCTGTCACGACAATGAGAATTGCCATGTGATTATGCCTCTCCGTTGCGCTCAATGTAGCCGTTGTTTTGTCTCCGTGCAATCGGCGGTTACCCGTCATTGACTCCGTAGCAACTTCTTGTAGTTTGTGTTCGAGGTTCAACCCATGGTCACCCGCAATCTGAACATTCTCCTGATTGATGACGAACCCGACTTTGCTCAGCCCATCGCCGACTACCTCGCGCATCAGTATCAGCATACGGTCAAGCACGTCCAGTCCGTAGAGCTTGCCCAGAAAGAAGTCGGGAGGAAATCGTACGATGTCATTTTTCTCGATTACAGGCTGCCGGGCGCGTCGGGAATCGAATTTCTGAAATGGGCGAAGGAAAATAATTGCGATACTCCCGTTGTGGTCGTGACGGGGAAAGGAGCCGAGGAGGTTGCGGTGGAGGCGATGAAACTGGGGGCGTATGACTACCTCAACAAGGGGAGCATTCAGCTCGATTACTTGCCCGTCGTGATCAACAACGCATATGAACGATACGTACTGCGGAAAGCGAATCGTGAGCTTGAACAGGAAAAGCTCAACCGCGACCGTCAGGAACTGGCGATCAAAGTGTTTCAGGAGACGGTCAAAGCCTTCGTTCACCGGATCAACAACGACCTCGCCAACATACTCCTGCGCATAAAATTGTTCGAGAAGCAGCGGGCGAAACAGAAGTCGGCGCCGGACCAGAATCTCAAACATCTTCTGGGAGAACTGGAATTCAGCGCGAAGGCGATTGAAGCGACCGTTTCAGCGCTCGTCGGACTCAATCAGACTGTGACAAAACTGCACGACGTGGAGAAGAAGGCCGTCGACCTGAAGGCCGAGTTGGAAAGAACGCTGAAAGAATTACAGGACAGACCGGCAGGCGGAAGCACAACGTAGGGTCGTGCTTCGCCGGCAGTCTGCTTCGCTGGAGCGTATCATGTTTCTGTACTTTGTCTCCTCCCCGCTGTGGTAAATGAGGTCGAACTCTCCGATTCATCATTCAGGATATTTGCCATGAAGTCGATATTCCGTTGTCTGCCGTTGTTCATCGCTGTCGTTGTCTCCGCCCAGGAACGCGAGGACAGGACGCTGCTCCCCTGGGATCAAATGCGGGCCATTATCAATGAGGCGTCGGGTGAGCGGGCGATGCACCATGTGCAGGAGCTCGTGCCGTATCCGCGTGTCCGTCCCCTTGCAGAGTATCAAGGGACATTCCGTGAAACGGATGTCATGGTCCGCTATGCAAAAGAATACGGGTACAGCAATGTGGAGGTCGAATCGTTCCCCTCGCAGGGAGCTTTGTGGCAGCCGACCAGAGGGGAGTTATGGATGGTCGAGCCGGACGTCCGCAAACTGTATGACATCTACGACGTTGCTATTTCGCTGGCGGGGAACAGCGTTTCGGGCGAAGTGACCGCGGAGGTTGTCGATGTCGGCGCGGGGGCGCGGGAGGAAGATTACGCCGGCAAGGATGTGAAAGGCAAGATCGTTCTCGGCTCGACTGGTCCGGGTACCTTGCAGCGGTTCGGCGTGTTTGACCGCGGAGCCGTCGGCGTGGTAAGCTACACGTCGCTACGGGCGGACAGCTATCCGGATGAGATCTTGTCGTCAGGTATCAGCGCGAATGCGCCGGAGGGAAAATCACCTGCGTTCGGCTGGGTGATCGCTCCCCGTGTTGCGCGGGAGATCGCGGCAATGCTGGGACGCGGGCAAAAGGTTGTGCTCAAGTCGATCGTCGCCGCGCAGACGTTCCCGGGCGAATTGGAGATCGTGCATGCGACGATCCCCGGCGACGGCAGTACGACGCAGACCGTCGTCGTGTCCGCGCATCTGTATGAAGGATACATCAAACAGGGAGCGAACGACGACAATTCCGGATGTGCCGCGACGCTGGAAATGGGGCGGACATACATACGGCTGGTGAATGAAGGCAAGCTCCCAAAGCCTCGCCGGACGATACACTTCCTCTGGGTTTCGGAGATCAGCGGAACAAACGCATGGCTGAACAAGCACGAGGACATCGCCAAGACGATGATGGCGGACCTCAATTTCGACATGGAAGGTCTGAAGTTGTCGGCGAGCGGCAGCATGTGGATCTTGCAACGGACGCCGGATACGTTCCCGTCGTTCCTGAACGACGTCGGCGCCAGCGTGATGGAGTGGGTGGCCGAGGTCAATCGTGAGCGCGTGCGGTATCGGGCGAACGGTTACCGGTTTACGCTTCCAGTCACGGCACCCAACGGCAGCATGGACCCGTTCTACATAAAGGTGGACAAGCATTACGGCTCGAGCGATCACGTGACGTACATGCAGCACGGGATCCCGGCGGTGATGTTCATAACGTGGCCGGACATGTGGTATCATTCATCGCACGACACTCCGGACAAGCTCGACCCGACGCAGTTCAAGCGTGTTGCCGTGGTCGGCGTCGGCTGCATGAGCGTCCTTGCCTCGGCCGCGGACGAAACTGCCGCGAAAGTCGCAGGAGAGTCATACGGCCGCGGGACGGAACGCATGGGAGAGTCGCAGCGAAAAGGATTGTCCTACCTGGCCGACGCGGACGGAACGGGATTAAGCGAGGCATACAAGGAGGCGAAGATCGCCGTTCGCCATCAGGCGGCAGTCGAAAAGGCGGTTGTGCATTCGGCGTCCGTTCTGTTCGTGAACCCGGCTGACGGACAGAAAAAGCTGGCGCCGCTGACGGCGTTGGTCGACGATCGTTCCAACGGACTTCAGGATGAACTGAACGCATACTACAAGCTCCGGGCCGAGCACTTGAAGGTCAGAGCGTCGGAGCCGTCGACCACCGCGGCAGACCGGGACGCATCACGCACGTTCTACGAACGCGTTCAGGGACAAGGCGGCGGGTTTGGCGGCGGAGGCGGAGCCGCGGCAGCGGCAAGGGCGAGGCTGACGGACGCAGACCGGGCGGCGCTCGACAAAGTTCCCCAGCATATGCGCTCCGAGCTGAACATTCTGCTCGGCCAGAAGAAGAGTGTATCGGAGATACGGGATTTTCTCAGCGGGGAGTTTGAACCTCTTCCATTGGCGGACGTGAGCGAATACCTGGAAGCGCTGGAGAAACTTGGATCAGCGAGGAAGGTCGCACGTTGACGCGGAAGAGCTTGATACGTGGGGAGAAATGAGTGCGAAGTCCGGAGAAAGATTGCTGTCGTAAAAAAAGGCCCTCTTCGCAGAGGGCCTTTGTATGTGCAGCCGGTCCTTCCACCGGCTGGTACTGTTCTGTTGTTGTGTGCGGCTGGAACCTCCTCGTTATTGCGCGACGAGGGAGATCGTTCCGACCGTTGTGTTCGTCATTCGTACGACGGCAACATTCGGCACTCGTATGTCTGTCGTTAACGTGCCCATGACGTACAAGTCGTAGGTTCCTTCCGGAATGGCGCACAGCTTGAAGAATCCGGTTCCCGGCTCGGGGCGGGCTGTCGCGACGACTTCGGCACCGCTTCTGAGCTCCACCGTAGTACCGTCATCAGGCGGCGTCACCGAGCCAGACACGGACCCGGCTTCGGCATTCGCCACTACTCGAATAACGGGTATCAGACGATAGGTTCCGTTCTGATAGCGGACCGATTTCTCGGCATCGAAATCGAGCGTCAGTTCGGTCGTTCCGCCTTCAGCGACCGTGAACTGATGGACCAGCTTCACGCCTGTTTCCAGAGCGCTCGGTACCACCAGCGGATGCGTCGCCCCGTCCACGACCACCGTGCTTCCGGCGCCGAGAATAAGGCGGATCTGCGTGTAGTGGCCCGCTGTGACGGCGGCGGACCCGATAACGGCATCCACGCCGTTTTGGAGTGTCAGCAGATCATACGTAGCCGTATCATCGCTGAGGGTCACCCATCCGCTCGTGCTGTCCTGTGCAGCAACCTGGATATCGACTCGCACGACGACGACGTTCACGGCGTCATACGCCGACGGCGCATCCACCATCATGACACGCACTGTTCCCATCGCGGGACCGGATGACGTGGTATCGCATCCGTTCAGGACGACGGAGAACAGAAGCACTGCAGCAGCAGCAACCGAGGAGACGAGCGTTGTCCAACCGCTCCAGTTCCGCTTCACAAAGCTCACTGCTTCCCGGTTTTTCATACAACATCCTCCTTAATTGTGGAAAAAACCATCCGCTGCTTAGAGCAGCATGGTGCAATATACGAGCGGCTCAAGAAAGGAAGTTGTGCCGAGTGTCATTCATGAACGGG
>MHAK01000042.1 GCA_001802945.1 Ignavibacteria bacterium RIFCSPLOWO2_12_FULL_56_21
TCAAGGTTGGCGGCCCGGTGGATATTGAGCTCTCCTACGTTCCAGGAAGAGCGTTTAAAGGTGCGATCACTTACGTCTATCCATACCTGAACATGGAGACGAAGACCGCCAGGGTGCGGGTAGAGGTCAGGAACACGCCGACGTTCGAGTTGAAGCCTGACATGTATGCAACCGTGAAAATTTCTTCCCCCGTTAGCATCTACGATGTGGCGGTGCCGGAGGAGGCAATCATTCGATCGGGTGAACGAAATATCGCAGTCATGTCTCTCGGAGGGGGTTATTTCGATCCCCGCGATGTCAAGCTCGGCGTCTCCGCGAACGGGTTTGTCCAAGTTCTCGACGGCATCAGGGCGGGGGAGAAGATCGTCGTGTCGTCTCAGTTCCTCATCGATTCGGAGAGCAATCTGAAGGCGGCTATCAACCAGATGGCCGGCCACGCCGGAATGGATATGTCAAAACCGATGAAAGAGGAGGCTTCGGCCGGGACCGAACACCAGGGGCATCAAATGCCGGACACGACCACATCAATGGACCAGAGCGAACATCCGGGCCATGATATGCAGGATGAGAATGCGGCGGCACTCCAAAAGGTCATTGACCCTGTTTGTGGGATGGAAGCCGAGCGGGATGAAGAGCTTTCGAACACCTACAAAGGGAAGAAGTACTATTTCTGCAGCGCGGAGGACCTTGAGAAGTTCAAGGCGAACCCTGAGAAGTATGTTGGTCAAGCTCAGTAACCGTAACCACCGAAGAAGAGATCAACGCTCAGTTGAAGGGTCCATACCATGCTAGAAAAGATCATAGAAGCATCCGTCCGCAACAAATTCATGGTGATCCTCGCCGTGCTCTTCCTGATAGGTTGGGGTATCTATTCGATGCTCTCCATCCCTATCGATGCGATCCCTGATTTGAGCGACGTGCAGGTCATCATCTACACGGAATTTCCAGGACAATCGCCACGCATTGTTGAGGACCAGGTCACGTACCCACTGACAACGTCGATGGTTTCCGTGCCCGGCTCCAAAGTGGTTCGTGGATACTCCTTCTTTGGGTACTCGCTGGTATATGTCATCTTCGAAGATGGGACCGATCTGTATTGGGCCCGAAGCCGGGTATTGGAATACCTGAACTACGCACAGAAGCGACTCCCCTCGAAAGCCCTCCCCACACTGGGACCCGATGCGACCGGCGTCGGGTGGGTCTATATGTATACCCTCACCTCCGACAAGCGTTCTCTGCAGGAGCTGCGCTCATACCAAGATTGGTACCTCAAGTATGGGCTTACCACGGTCGGTGGCGTCTCCGAAGTTGCCAGCATTGGCGGCTATGTGAAGCAGTACCAGGTCACCGTCGATCCGACCAAGCTCCTCGCCTACAATATTCCGTTGAAGATGGTCGAGATGGCGATCAAGAACTCCAACAACGACGTTGGCGGTGAAGTGATCGAGATGAGCGAGATGGAATTTATGGTCCGCGGGCTGGGCTACATCAAGTCGACCGATGATGTCAGGAACATACCCATCATGGTCGACAAGAAGAGCGGGACGCCGGTGTATGTGAAGGATGTCGCTGATGTGACTATCGGTCCAATGATGCGGCGGGGACTTGCGGAGAGCAACGGTGAGGGTGAGGTCGTAGGGGGAATCATCGTGATGCGCTACGGCCAGAATGCCCTGACGGTGATCGAAAACGTCAAGAAGAAGCTCGAGATCCTGAAGCAGGGCCTCCCCGATGACGTGAAGATCGAACCCTCCTATGACCGGTCCGGGCTGATCGAGCGGGCGATCGAAACCTTGAAAGAAAAGCTGGCGGAAGAGATCATCATCGTTGCGCTCGTCTGCATCATCTTCCTTTTGCATGCGCGCAGCTCCTTCGTTGCGATCTTTACGCTGCCGACAGCGATCCTGATGGCCTTTATCGTGATGAAGATGCAGGGGATCAACGCTAACATCATGTCCCTGAGCGGCATCGCGATCGCCATCGGGGCCATGGTGGACGCTGCGATCATCATGATCGAGAATGCCCACAAACACATCGAGCACGAGGCATTAAAGCCGCCGGAGGAGCGACGGGACCATTGGCAGGTAATCCTTGATGCTTCGAAGGAGGTCGGGCCAGCGCTCTTTTACTCCCTCCTCGTGATCACGGTCTCGTTCATACCGGTGTTCACACTGGAGGCTCAGGAAGGAAGATTGTTCAGGCCACTGGCATTCACCAAAACATACTCAATGGCCGCCGCATCGATCCTGTCGATCACCATCGTCCCCATTCTCATGGGATACTGGATCCGGGGAAAGATCCTGCCCGAGGAACGGAACCCGATCAATCGATTCCTTATCAGGATCTACACCCCCGTTGTCGACTTTGTGTTGAAGCACAGCAAATGGGTCATTGTGGCAGCTCTCGGGCTTCTTGCCGTTACGGCGTTCCCGTTGAAGAACCTTGGGTCGGAGTTCATGCCCCCACTCTACGAAGGCGATCTGCTTTATATGCCGACGACGATGCCGGGGATGTCCATCACCAAAGCGAGGGAACTGTTGCAACAAACGGACAAGATCATCCGGCAGTTTCCCGAGGTGCATCATGTGTTTGGCAAGATCGGCCGTGCGGAGACCGCCACCGATCCCGCGGGGCTGGACATGATCGAGACCACGATCATGTTGAAACCCGAGAGCGAGTGGCGATCGGGAATGACCACTGCGAAGCTTATCGATGAGATGGACCGGGCGATCCAATTCCCCGGGCTCACGAATGCCTGGACGATGCCGATAAAGACACGAACCGATATGCTGAGCACCGGGATCAAGACCCCCGTGGGAATCAAGATCTCCGGGCCAGACCTGAATACGTTGCAAGAAATCGGGAAAGAAATCGAAGCTGTCATGCGAACCGTTCCCGGTACGCTGAGCGCATTCGCGGAGCGATCGGTGGGGGGCAACTATCTCGATTTCGATATCGATCGCAAGGAAGCGGCCCGCTACGGACTGACAGTTGGCGACGTCCAGGATGTCATCGAGATTGCCATGGGGGGCATGAGCATAACGAACACCGTGGAAGGGCTTGAGCGTTACACGGTCAATTTGAGGTATAGTCGCGAGCTTCGGGACAATCTTGAATCCTTGAAGCGGGTACTCATCCCCACGCCGACCGGGGAGCAGATACCGATCACGCAGGTATCCACGATCACGCCTCGCAAGGGCCCGATGGTCGTCCGAAGTGAGGATGCGCGCCCCAATGCGTGGGTCTATGTGGACATCAAGGACATCGACGTTGGGACGTACGTGCAGAACGCACAAAGGATCGTCGCTTCGAAGATCAAGGTGCCGCCCGGATACAACATCATCTGGAGCGGCGAGTATGAATACATGCAGCGTGCGGAGGAGCGTCTCATGTATGTCATTCCGATGACGCTGTTCATCATTTTCGTCATCATTTACCTCAACACCCGATCGGTGACCAAGGTCGCCATCGTGTTCTTGGCAGTGCCGTTTTCGCTGGTGGGAACATTCTGGTTTCTGTATTTCCTGGGCTACAACCTCAGCATCGCTGTTTGGGTGGGCATCATTGCGCTTGCCGGACTTGATGCTGAGACGGGGGTCGTGATGCTGCTCTATCTCGACCATGCGTATGCCGAGTGGAAACGGAAGGGCATTATGAGAGGCTTGAAGGACTTGAAGGAGGCGATCCATCACGGTGCCGTCAAACGGGTGCGCCCCAAGATCATGACGGCGTCTGTCATTATTGCCGGTCTCGTTCCGATCATGTGGAGTCATGGCTCCGGAGCAGACATCATGAAGCGGATTGCCGCTCCCATGGTGGGAGGCGTCGTTACCTCTGTTTTGTTGGAGTTGGCGGTCTATCCGGTGATCTACTACCTCTGGAAAGGTTGGAGCCTGAGGAAAGAGGCCCAGTTGGAAGGAAGACTCCTGGAAAATTAACGGAGTGACATTCAATCACATTCTTTCACTACAAGGAGGCATCATCACATGAAGCTGATCAGTGTTCTCCCCGTTGGCGCATTGACCCTCGTTCTCAGCGTGACAGGGCTTGCGCAACACAAGCACGGACAAGCAGCTCAACAAGAGAACAAAATGGGTAAGCCGGGAGATATGATGGGTAAGCCCACCGCCGAGCAGACGGTCGATGGAGTGCGCGTGCAGTTGTGGATGATGACCCAGGTCGAACACAAGAAGATGATGCAAGAGCGGATGAAGTCCGACATGGGCGGGATGAAGCACGATACGATGGGGGCTGCCAAGGATACAGCGACAATGGGCCACGATATGGACGGTGGGATGAAAGGGATGGATCACGGTACGATGGGGAAGGACACCATGGCGCATGGGAAAGGGGCGGACCGCTCGAAGATGATGGAGATGATGATGGCAGGCACCCACCACATAATGGTGAAACTCCGGGATCAAAAGCCGGATGAGGCTGACGGAGACGGCCACATCATGGTCGCTGTAACAGCTCCTTCAGGCAAGAAGTCGACCGTTCACTTGTCAGGAATGATGGATCATTTCGGGGGCGGCGTTTCGCTCGACGAAAAGGGTTCTTTCAGGTTGGACCTTAGCATCAAGGCGGGGAGTAAAACCCGCAAAGCTAAGTTCGAATACGTAGTGGAATAACCTCATCAGCGAAGGAGATTCGAGAGATGGCGATGCACACAAGGAGTGGGTTTATCGTTGCGAACATGGTGCTCTGTGTTGGGCTGCTCGTCGGTGTCACAGACGCCTTCGGCCACGGGAAAGGGGCGCACAAGAAGACCGCAGGGAAAGTGGCTCCGTCAGACTCTTCCGCGGTCGCGAAGATGCATGCTGACTCCTTGGCGATCGCGGAGACGGACACTGAGCACCATCCTGACAAAGACCAGCCGTTTGTTCTGGAGCCGTGGGAAGCGCTGCGGGAACACCTCCATAACAAGCTCGTTCACTTTCCGGTGGGATTTGCCCTCGCCGCGTTCGTTGTCTCGTTGGTGAGCCTGCGCCGGACGGAATTGCAGTCTGCGGTTCGCGTCTTGGTGTTCATTGCAGCGACGGGCTCCCTCTTCGCGTACTTCACCGGCGTCGCACAAGCCCCGACGTTCGCAGGAAGCCCGCAAGAACGGGTTGTCGATGTCCACAGATGGCTGGGGATCTCCACTGCAGTTACCCTTTGGGTGTGGGCTGCTTTCGAGTCCTTGCGTCCACTTCGTCGGTTTGCCCTGCTGGTTGGTTGTGTTGTCGTTCTCCTTGTTCTGATCACGGGCTTTTTCGGAGGGATTCTGGCTCATGCGTGATCGGCAACGATGGTCACGAAGATTTTCTCCGCTTTATGAGACGCAACAATAAGGCCGAAGACCCAAAGGTTCTCACGGCGAAATCGGAGCAACAGAATGAAAACGATCACAATGTTTGTCGTATCATCGGCCATTGGGGGTCTCGTTCTGGTTGGTTGTTCAGACAAATCTGCCTCGACGACCGGGCCCTCGATCTATCAGGCACAGTTTGAAATCTCACCCGCTGATGGTGCCACCGCAGTTCGGCTTGACGCTTCCGTTGGCTTGTGGTTCAGGTCGCCCATGGATCGTGCGGTGGTGGAACGCGCTCTTCGGCTCATCAGCGAAAAAGACATGGCCGATTCCAATTGCGCGTTGTCCACGACCATGGCGCACGGGACAATGTCGGATTCGATGGCAGATTCTTCGATGATGCTTCATATGGACCAATACCACGCAACTGCAGGCACTTTCATTTGGAACGACGACAGCACCCTGTGCACCTTCAGGCCGGATTCGATGATGGCTTCGAAGATACAATACATGATACATCTTGGACGGGAACTGACGCAGGTGCTGCAGAGCCGCATGGGAAGCATGGCTATGATGGGCGGACATGGAATCGGCGCGATGGCTGATGACATGATGTTCCATTTCTCCACGCTGGACACGACTCAACAAGGCGGCGGACACTTCGGACACCACTAAACGAAGGAGACAAAACCAATGAAACTTCGGAACATGAGCCTAGCGGCCGTCATTGCGCTGCTAGCTTTGTGGGGGTGCGGTATCACCTATCAAGGCGGTTCGGGCGGACATTCGCATATCGCGCAAAAGGCCCGCGCGGCGGACGTCAAGGGCAAATGATTTCAAAGGAGAAGGGAACCATGGCGAAGGACCCCGTTTGTGGAATGGAGGTCGACGAGGCAACAGCGGCCGGAAAGCGTGAGTATCGGGGCACGATATACTACTTCTGTGCTCTCGGTTGCATGCGAGTGTTCGATGAAGATCCGGAGAAGTTTGTCGATTGGACCCGCATGCAGAAGAACGACCATCCTAGCCGAACTGACGATCGCCCGTGACACAAACGAAGCTACCGACAGCGATCCAGTTCGTCTGATGGTGGTGGACCGCCACGGTTGTCGGCTAGTGAAAATTGAACGTGAAAAAGATCACAGCATACGTGAACACGGTCCGGGTGCACTGGCTCGTCGAAGGGCTGGAGGCGCTTGGCATCACCGAGATCATGGTCACGGAATACTTCTCGCCGTCCTCACAGATATCCCGAATGGAACTGATCTCGGGTGATGAAGATGTGGTTGCTGTAAGGGAGGTCGTTCACCGCTTGGGAACCTCGGGGTTGGCCGGAGACCATGCCTTCTTTGTGGAGGAGTACGATCCAAAGCTGCCGGGCCAAATCCCCCTGGGAAAGAGAACAAGTAAGCTGGAAGAATCTCGTGCAAAACAGCTCATCACGTTCACGCTCCGCGGCACGCCCGCAAGGATCAGGGCCGCCTTCCTTCTCCTGACGATCTGCATCTTCGTTGTTGCGACGTTCGTCTACCTCCGCACAAACTCGTTCAAAATGGCGACCGTGGAAACGATGATGAACATTCGTCTGACCTCCCAATCGGCAGCCACGGTCGAAAGCGCAATGCTGGAGGAGATGTTGGCGGCGGAGCGGTTGCATCGTGGCGAAACATCGTCCGCAATTCGGGATTTTTACAGTGCCCGGGCGAATCTTCAAAACGCGATGTCAATCCTGAGAGAACCCAGCCGCTCCAGTAGGGCATGGGTTGATTCACTTGTCGGTATCGAGCACGAATTCCATCGTGTCGCTGGTGGGATGTTCGAGATTGTCGATAGCCTGTCGACGTATGGAAATGTGCGACATCACCTGAAAGTTCTAGAATTGTCGAAGTCGCACGTTCGCATCATGGCATCACTTGACGGATTGAGGCTGCAGCTCCTAGGAGTCCTTGGCTCGATCGAGCTGGATGCCAGGGAACTCGTCGTCAAGAAGCAGGGAGAGTTAGATCGGTCGATAAAGGAGGTGATGGTCTCGCTGCTTCTGCTTGCAGCAGCGGCAATTGGTGTAACCATCATGATTTGGATGTTGGTTGAACGAAATGTCGCTCGCCCCATCCAGAGATTAATGGAGGAAGCTAAAACATTTGATAGTGGACAGTTGAGGTGAAGCGCGTTGTAGTCAACCAGGATGATGGAAATCAAAGTGATGGTGACTGCTTTCGGAGGAGGGAACGTCTACGAAAGAGATCACTGCCGATGTCAATGGCCTGAGGGTCCAGCATCTGATGAAGGAACTGCAAGCGCTCGGCATCAGAGAAGTAGGTGTAATAGAGTATGTGTCATCCATTCCGAAGATTTCGGTCTTGAGGCTTCTGTGTGATGATCGAGAGGTCGAGAGTGTACGGTCGCTTATCGATCGAACGGCGCAACCGGCTCCGCTTGTAATCATTGCTTTCGGGCGACAGAGGTCACTTCGAGTGCGCATGCAAGCGAACTTTGATTTCGGAGAACACCAATGTCGAAAGTGAGGCCAAGTCGAAAACAAAAATGGGAATCGGCGCAGTTCTCCTCGTGATATTGGTGCTCGTTGGATGCGGAGCGAGTGTAAGCCCCGTGAAAGACCAGATCACATCACAATCTCAAAGAAGGGCTTAAGTGCCGGTACCTGCTTACAGGGAAGTTCAATTGGTTGTCCACCGATGATATTCAAGAGGTGTAAACCATGTTTAGGGGCATAGGCAGAAAACTCACATTAGCGTTCTTTGTAATAATACTCTGTGTTCTCGCTTCGAGTACCTTCGTTTGGAGAAGGTTGGAAAGCGTCGAGGCATCGAGCACAGCCACCACGCGGAACATTGAGGCTTCCTTCATTGCGGCAGCAAAGGTGCAGAGTTCCATTTTCGACCAAATATGGGTAGTTGCGCAGTCCCACGAGAATGAGATTGTCTCGGCGATGGAGAAATCCCAAGATGCACGGAAAGAAATAGATGGTGCCCTACAGATCCTCAGGGAATCCGGTTTGATGACACCATCCGATTCGGATTCCCTCTTTGTCACACAGCAACGGTTTCAGCGTCTCGTTCTCCGGATGTTCGAGGTCAGAGATAGCCTCAGGAGAACTCAACCAACGGGCGGCACAAGGAAGGCTGTTGAATTGTCAAGGACCCACCAGGTGATGATGATGTCACTCGACCGTCTCCACCGCCGATTGGAGGAGATCCTGCTCACGATTCAACCGAACGCAGCTGTGCTTATGGCGCAACATCAAGTGGATAACAACAACGCTACCAACGAAGTAAAGCTCTCGTTGGTGTTGCTCGTTATCTTCAGTCTTTTCGTAACGACGGTAACCTGGTTTATGACGGAGCAGCGGGTGACACGACCGATGCAGAAATTGACTGATGAAGTCAAGGCGATTGGATCGAAAGGGGTTCTGCGGCATGTTGACGTCGGTGGGTATGAAGAAACCCGACTCCTCCAGGAGAGCATTAACGGGATGATTGATGATCTGCAGAAGAATATCAAGAAGCGACAAGAGGATGAACTGGAGTTGATGCGAGAACACAAGCTTGCTGCAATCGGACAACTGGCGCAGGGGATTGCCCATAACCTCAACAATCCTCTCGGAGTCATACTCTTGTCATGTGAAGTGTTGACGAAGAAACATCCTTCGATCTTCGATCTCGAAATGATTGCTAGGTCAGCGGAAAAAATGAAGATGATCATCAACACGCTGCTGCACAAGAGTCGCCAGGAGCAGACAGAAGCAAGGCAACTCATCAATATCAATGACCTGATCGCCGAGGAATTGCAGTTTCTCGAAGCCGACATCGAGTTCAAGCACAAAGTGGAGAAGGATATCCGACTGGATCCAAAGTTACCGTTGATGCTTGCAGTGTACTCAGATTTAAGTCAAAGCATCATGAACATCGTGCGCAACGGTCTGGATGCGATGTATCATTCCGCGACGAAGCGGCTCGTACTGGAAACACGGTTCGATGATAAAAACATTTACGTCGATATCGGTGATACTGGCTGCGGGATACCTGAACAAAACATTCCGAGACTTTTCGACCCCTTCTTTACAACAAAACCACTCAAGGGGACCGAGGTCGTAAAGGAGCCGACCGGCACAGGGCTCGGCCTTTCTAGCTGTAATCAACTTCTCCAGCCGTACAACGCGACAATCGCCGTGAAGAGCAAGCTTGGCGCGGGTTCCACATTTACGATCGCAATCCCATGCAACACTCACCAAAACACAAAGGACTAGTACTATGAAAGTTCTCATGCTGCTGTTTTCGGCTCTGGTCTTCGAGTCCTGCATGCACTTGGGAATGATGGGCGGGCGATCTGAGCACCAACGAACGGCCGAGCCCGTGATCGAAAAGGAGGTCACGGCGGAGGGCGTGCGTGCTGTCGCCGTCTTCCCGCCCATGACGATGGGTGAACCGACGCTTTTGACGCTCCGCTTGTTTGACGCGTCGACCGGCAGGCCGGTCTCGGGCGCACAGGTGTTATTCCACGCCGAGTACCTCCACAAGGTCGGGGAACCGCAGATGCCGGCACACCAGCATATGCATGAAATGGCCGATTCAGCGGCGATGCGTCCTCCGGAACGGGAACATGATATCAATTTGGAATTCGATGTCGCAGAAGTTGGAATGCCGGGGAAGTATTCCATTCAGTTCACGCCGGCCCAATCCGGAACCCATCAAATAATGTTCCATATCCGATCGGTCGGCGAAGGCACGAAACAGCAAGAGATTATTGTTGAAGCAACCCGCACGGTGCCAGAACAAGACTCCAACCACAATGGCGGAATGCACTCGATGGGCGGGGCGACACCGTATGTTGCCATCGGAGCAGTACTGATGGGTGCGATGATGATCGCTTTCTGGGCTGGCGGACGAATGTTCTAGTTCAACGAAACGACGACAAGGACAACATGATGCGTACAAACCGATTGTCACTCTACGCAGTGATGGGGACGTTCCTCATGATTTCTGGATGCAGCACGTCGTATCGCGTTCAGGTCATCGACGGGCTGCCACAAGAAGTGTATCTGACGTATCCGAAGGGTGCCAACATGCATGTGGGGGATCTGTTCATCCTCTACGAAGTGCATCAGATGCAACCAAACAGTGATGCTCAGGATCACGACGGCCACAGTGGCCACAGCAGAGGGACTCCATCGACGATGCGAATGGAAAGAGCGTTGGTGGAGGTGGTCCGGATCGTTGACGAAGAGAGGGCGTTAGTGAGAGTTCTCACGGGTGAAGCCAAAGAAGGATTTGAGGCGGTGAGGCGACGGTAACATCGGTTCCAGGAAGGGTAAGGCCATGACGTGTAAAGAATGCGGACATGTGAACAGCGAGGAATCACAGTTTTGCGGACAATGCGGCGCCCAAATCCATGCGTCGACGGAGGAGCGGCGGATATTGGTCTGTCCGGATTGCCGCTCGGAGAACAACGAGGAGAGCAAATATTGCCGTGACTGCGGAGCTGCACTCAAGCATCGTGAGAGGGACCACCACCATAAGCACGGGCACCATCAGAACTCACCGAAGAAGAGGGTGCTCCATGAGAACGAAAGAGGCTGGAGGCATCCGTATGCGCTGGCATTCTTGATCGTTTCGGGGCTTTCTCTCGTATTCTATATGGTAGCAATCAACACGATCCTCAAGAAACAGGAACTACCGACACGAGTCATTGATGCGAGATCCAATGACCCGGTATTGGAAGCAAGGGTGATGGATGTTGCAGCCCGGTTCATTTGCTCGTGCGGCGCGTGCGGAGAAAAGCCCTTGGAGATCTGCAAGTGCGACACCGCGGTGGAAGAGCGCCAATTCATCCGAGGTCTTCTGCAGTCTGGTCGAAGCCTTGACCAGGTGACCTTGGAGGTGAGGGACAGGTACGGCTGGGCGAAACCTGATTTCACCGTCAGCCCCGATTCTGAATCTCGGGTTTCGGGACGAAGTTTCGACGCCATCTCCGATTCCGGCGTGGCGGGGGCCGGAACACTGCGTCTCCCGGACAGGGACGGCGTTAGCAAATCCACGGAATTGCCGTCGCAACAGCGAAAAACCTCTATCGCGATGGTCACAGATCGGAATGATGTCTTCTCACACTTCACATGCCCATGCGGACGGTGCGGGATCGATGAGCTGAAGGACTGTGAATGCAACCATCCCCGCGGGGCTGCGGAAGTGAAGGGGTTTGTGGACGAAAAGATCCGTGAGAACAGGTTTACGGTTGCCCAATTGATTGATGAAGTCGAGAGAACATACGGGAGTCGGAAGAACTAGGACCGACCCCTCGCTACGTGATCGGAACGTCAAGCCAACACATATCGAGAGACAGAGAGGATAGGAGAACTTCTATGGCAAACTATTGTTCGGAGTGTGGAAAGACTATCGAGCAGGGAGCGCGCTTTTGCACGCACTGCGGTGCTCCCTCGAACGACAATACACATTCTAAGGCTGGTCGACAGGAGAAAAAAGAGAAGGTTGTGGGCAAATCACATGCGGGCAGCAGAAATCGGAAGGTACGTGTGATAACGGTCGCTGTCGTCGTCGTTCTCGCTGGCTGGGTTATCTGGAACCTGCCGTCCAGCGGCAATCCCGTGCTCAAGGCCCTGCCGGTGGTTGTGGCACCTGCTTACTACTCCAGCGCTGGCCAGCAGATGGCCGCGATTCAGGCTAGGGTCGAGAACGGCAACATCATCGTGCCGCTCGGCGAGGTCACCGAAAAGAGGTTCGTTCGATTCACCTACGGGGACGGAGCGTCCGGATTGCCGCTGCTGGCATACGTATCGGGGGAAGGCAAGATCGTGACCGCCGTCAGTTTGTGCGAGCCATGCAATTCGACCGCGTTCCACATCAAGGGGGATAAGATCGTCTGTAATGCCTGCGGATCCACGTGGGAATTGAACACCCTGGAGTCTATCAGCGGCTCGTGCGGCAAATACCCGCCCGATGTCGTTCCCAACACGAT
Source organism: Ignavibacteria bacterium RIFCSPLOWO2_12_FULL_56_21 (assembly GCA_001802945.1). Classification (GTDB taxonomy): domain Bacteria; phylum Bacteroidota; class Ignavibacteria; order UBA10030; family UBA10030; genus 2-02-FULL-55-14. The sequence continues at coordinate 12,284 of MHAK01000042.1, forward strand.
CGTCGGAAAGAACATTCAGATCGACGAACAGATCGTGGCCCGTTGGCAACGTAGGGTCTGAAGCAAACATTCAGTTCCGAACACCACGGAGATCGGTTCAACGATTACTCTTATGAATCTTTACAATATCTCATTCAACAATCTCCGTCGCCGGAAGGCCAAAATGGTCTTTACAGTGCTCGGGCTGGCGATCGCGATCAGCACAGTCGTCACGCTTATCACGGTATCCAAAGCGATGAACGCAGAGATCGCCGAGCGGCTGGATGAATACGGCGCAAACATCGTCATCGTCCCCAAGTCCGACGATCTGTCGCTCACGTACGGAGGCATGGCCGTATCTGGGATCTCCCTTGGAGCTCACAAGATCTACGAGAAGGACACAGACCGAATTCAGGGCATCAAGAATCGGGACAACATCAAGATTATCGCACCGAAACTCCTCAACGCGGCGACAATCGTTCAGCGAAATGTATTGGTTGTGGGGGTGCGTTTTGACGATGAGCTGGCGCTGAAGAAGTGGTGGAGGTTGACCGGCCGCAGACCAGGCGTGAATCATGAAGCGATCATCGGATCGGAGGTGAGGGTGAAGTTACAACTTGGCCTTCAACAGTCCTTTGACCTGCGGGGCGAGACATTTGTTGTGGCCGGCATCCTTGAACCTACAGGATCTCAGGACGATGGCATCGTCTTCATTGACCTGAAACAGGCGCAGCGAATCTTCGGCAAGCCGGGGGAATTGAGCTTGATCGAGGTCGCCGCGCTTTGTTATGATTGCCCGATCGAAGAGATCGTCAGGCAAACATCAGAGAAGCTGCCTGAAGCCAGAGTAATGGCGATCCGTCAAACGATCGAATCTAAAATGGAGGCAATGCATCGGTTCGAGCATTTCTCGTATGGCATCTCCATCGTCGTTCTCCTGGTGGCGGCTTTGATAGTGACAACGACGATGACCGCTTCTGTGAACGAGCGGACACGGGAGATCGGAGTTTTTCGAGCTATCGGATTTCGTCAGACACACATCATGAAGATCATCTTGTCAGAAGCCTTTCTGACGTGTCTCATTGCCGGAGCGGTCGGATATTTTGTCGGCGTTGGGGCGGCTCGGATCGTGTCGCCTCTGCTGCTGATGAACGGAGGGGAGTCGAGCCCTTTGATGAATTACCCCCTCCTTGGCGGCTCGCTCGCACTTGCGGTGTTTATAGGCATCCTTGCCAGCATCTATCCAGCATTCAAGGCGTCACGCCTTGACCCCACGCTGGCCCTGCGCGCTCTTTAAATACGCTTCACATCATAGAAGAAGGAAGCTCCGTGGGCAATCTCCTCGCGATGAAGGGTGTCAAGAAGGTTTATGACACCGGGATGGAATGCGTCGCCGCACTCAACGATATCTCGTTCGAAGTGTCCGAAGGGGAATTCGTGGCCATCATGGGTCCGTCGGGATCGGGCAAGAGCACGTTGCTGTCCTTACTCGGCGGCCTGAACCATCCCTCTGCAGGATCAATTGTGGTCGACGACATCGACGTGTATTCCCTTTCGGTCGAAAGGCTCGCGGATTTCAGGAGGGAATACGTGGGTTTCGTATTCCAGTCATTTCAATTGATTCAATACCTGACAATCGTCGAAAACGTCATGTTACCGCTGGCAGTGTCAACTATACCTCGGGCCGAGAAGAAGAGGATTGCAATTGACATGATCGACAAGGTGGGTCTCAGATCGAAGACCCTCAGACTTCCAGGAGAACTGAGTGGAGGCGAGCAACAGCGGGTTGCAATCGCCCGAGCGTTGGTAAACCGACCACCGATCGTCTTGGCGGACGAACCCACGGGAAACTTGGACTCGGCGACAAGCCAAGAGATAATGGAACTGCTAGGTTCATTGAACGATGAGGGGCATACCATCGTTATTGTCACTCATAATCCGGATAACCTGAGAGAGGTTCACAGGTGCATTCGCCTGCGGGATGGCAGAGTTCAGAACGAATCAATTGCCCATCTGGCAAATGGCATAAAGGCCGAAGAAGTCTGATCAAGTAAGTTTCAGGTTCGAGTGCCGGTAAGTGCAAAAAGAGACCCTGACTTCGATGAGAATTCAGGGTTTCTTGTTTCTGGCCCTTCCCGGCTCACCCTGAGAACCACCAGCGCACAGTCGGAGTTGACCCGTGGTCACTGTTCTTCACCCTCGTCTTTCGCGGGCGGTTCGTCGTCGATCTCCTTGAGCAGTCGTTGCATGAGGTCCACATTCTCAGGCTGGTCCTCCTGGCGATACGCGTGAACGAGGTTGTTCAGCGAACGGGCAATAATCTTCTCGGCCGGGCAATCGGCCTCCAGCAATTCACCGATTCTCATGGCAGGTCCTTTGTTGACCGACACCAGATCGTTCTTGTCAAGGAATCGTCCGCCGTTGTAGCAGTCGACAACGAAAGTTTTCTCGGCAAATCGAGTACGCGCGAGAAAGTGTCCGGGAAAATTGCAGCCTTCGATCTCGAGTCCGAAACGATGGCCGACGAGCATATAGATGGCGGTGAGGCTCAAAGGATTGCCGTGACCTTCTTCGAGTACATAAACGAGATTACTGTGGAACGGGTTGAAATAATCAGTCTCGGCCCCCTGCAATCCCTTTGTCTTGAACAGGAACGCTGCGAGCGCAAGGGGGTCAATGCCGGACGTTCTTTTGCGAAACTCGCCGGCAAGCCTGTCGAGCGACGGCGTAAGGTGTGAGGGGTATCCGGGTCCGTATTGAAATTCGGCGATAAGTGCGAGGGCGCGTTCAAGCCGCGCTTTGTCCTCCGTTTCTTCTTTCCAACTCGGCCAATGGTCGATCAGCCAGCGTCGGCTATGCTGACCGAGGAGATTCCGCAACTGAAGACGTTGCTGGGGACTGGTGGGAATGTTAAACCGGGAGAGTTCGATCTCGAGGAAGGGCCCGAACGCGGACAGCTGGGTTAGCACATTCTCTCGAACGACTTCGGATTCGTCATCCAGGAGACGTAAGAGATAGGGGAGATTGTTCGGGTCGCGCATTGGCAATCCTATCGAATATCTGACGAACTTTCAAGCGGTGGGGTTCCAGTTAGGCGTAAGATATAGCAAATCGCGTGTATTCGCGGATCATTTCTCACGGGTCTTGACGGAGCGTGAATCGAAGGCCGCCTATCCCTTATCCATAATGAGATCATCGAACGACCTGACGCCGATTGGGGCGACCGAAAAAAATGGTTCGCCGTGAAGAACTCCTATCCGCTTGCCATAATACCGACTCCGAACCTCGATGAGTTCGAGGAATTCGGGCCGGCTGAGCTTTGTGGGAGGTTCCGTACTGTCCGGTTTGTGGAACTGGGAGGCAAACGACCGGATGGCTTTCATCTTGGTTTCGTAGACATCGGAGACGTCGATGATGAACGAGGGCCGGAACTCATACCATTGCATGAATTCGAAGAAATTCTCCGGTCTGTGCGGCTCTTGGTTGCGGCCGTGTGCCGATGTCGGCAGATTCCGTAATCCGCTGTAGAACCAAGCCTCTTTGCACAGCCGGTACGCATGGACATGGTCGGGATGCCGCTCTTCGGAATGCGGAATAATGATAATGCGCGGACGAAGCTCTCGCAGCAGCGTCATGACCGTGCGCACGTTCTCTTTCGAGACCTCGATGTTGCCGTCTGGCAAGTCGAGGTTCCTCCTTTCGGCGACGCCAAGTATGGACGCAGCTTGTGCAGCTTCACGCGCGCGGATCTCCGGCGTTCCGCGAGTTCCGAGTTCGCCCCGTGTGAGGTCCGCGATCACAACGGAACGTCCGTCACCGACGGCCTTGGCGAGAGTGCCGCCGCAGGTGAGATCTACATCGTCCGGGTGGGCTCCGATAGCGAGAATGTCGATGGCCATGTCTGCGAATGGATGTAGTGGTGACGCTAATCTAGGGAGAACTGCTCTGAAAGACAATGCAGCCGATGGAATGTCTGACGAACATTCCATAAGTTCGTCCACGACCATGGAAGAACAAACCGCAGTATCAGTCACCGAGATCACGCGTCAGATCAAGCAGTCATTGGAAACACGCTACCCGCGCGTGTGGGTACAGGGAGAGTTATCGAACGTAAAGTTCCATACCTCCGGCCATTTGTATTTTACGCTGAAGGACGAGGGAGCCCAGATCTCCGGAGTGATGTGGCGTAGCCGTGTACAGACTCTTCGGTCCCAGCTGCAGGACGGAATGAAGGTCACGGTGCGGGGTGCGATCACGGTGTATCCCCCTCGTGGTGCGTACCAGATCGATGCCGAACACATTCAGCCGTCCGGGCTCGGCGAGCTGCAAGCACGGTTTGAAGCTCTGAAGCGAAAACTCGCGGCGGAAGGGTTGTTTGACACGGCTCGGAAGCGCGTCCTGCCGGAATTCCCGGAGAGCATAGGCATCATCACGTCGGAAACGGGGGCGGCGTTGCACGATATGATCACGGTGTTCGCGAGACGCATGCCCTCTGTCGAACTCGTGGTGCTGCCGGTGCGCGTCCAGGGAACGGGCGCAGCGAAGGAGATCGCGGCCGCACTCGCGGATATGAACGCATTTGGCGGCGTCAACCTGATCATCGTCGGCCGAGGAGGCGGTTCGCTCGAAGATCTCTGGGCGTTCAACGAAGAGGAGGTTGCGCGAGCGATCGCCGCGTCGCGACTGCCCGTCGTTAGCGCGGTAGGGCATGAAGTCGACGTTACTATTGCGGACTTTGTGGCGGACCTTCGTGCGCCGACGCCGACAGCCGCTGCAGAGCTCGTCGTGCGGGACCGGCGTGAACTTCTTGAAGTTCTAGCCAATATGTGGTATACTACCCGTCGCAGGACGGAAGAAGTGCTCCGAGCAGAGCGCGACCATCTCCATCAATTGTCGGGGTCATACGCTTTGAACCGGCCCCGCGATCTGCTGCGGGAATACCTCCAACGAATGGATGAACACACGAGGGCGCTGGAAGTGTCCGCCGGCCATTTTCTACGACACAGACAAGAAAGCACGGCAACACTGGCCGGCAAGCTCTCCGCGCTCCACCCGAAGAATGTTCTCAAGCGGGGCTTTGCCATCGTCAGAGCGCGCGACGGCGTCCGCACACGCGCCGATGAGGTCGTCGAAGGGGAGTCGGCCCGGATTGAATTCCACGACGGCTCTGTTGCGGCTCACCTGGAGAAACGGCTGTGACAGCGAAACGTACTGCAAGAACATCCTCCTTCGAAGACACGTTGAAGCGTCTGGAAGCGATCGTTGAATCCCTCGAAGGGGGTTCGGTTTCGCTCGATGAGGCGCTCGACCTGTATGAAGAGGGGATCAAGCTGTCCCGGGAGTGTGCCGAGCGTCTACGGTCCGCAGAACAACGCATCCGCAAACTCACCAAGGATGCCGGAGGACAGTTCGCGCTGAACGACATGAATAACGCATGACAGACCCGCAGTATAGCTTCCTTTCTCGTATCGACTCGCCCGCCGACCTTCGCAAGCTCACTGTCGCCGACCTTCGCAAAGTTTCCGCCGAAGTGCGGGACTTCCTTGTCGACTGCATTTCTAAAACCGGTGGACATTTTGGAGCCGGTCTCGGCGCCGTTGAACTCGCTGTCGCGCTCCACTATGCATTCAATACGCCCGATGACAAGCTCGTATGGGACACGGGACATCAGGCGTATCCGCACAAGATCCTGACCGGACGGCGCGACCAGCTTCATACCATCCGTCATCTTCACGGCCTCAGCGGATTCTTGCGCAAAGCGGAAAGCCCGTACGATGTCTTCGGCGCAGGACACGCCAGTACGGCGATATCGGCCGCACTGGGCATCGCCGCCGGACGGGATTTTGCGGGCAAAAACTTCAAGGTTGTGTCGATCGTCGGCGACGGTTCACTGACCGGCGGTATGGCGTATGAAGCAATGAACAATGCGGGGCTTCTCAAAAAAGATATGATCGTCGTTTTGAACGACAACCAGATGGTGTCGCTCTCTTCGGAAAAGCCGAATCTCTGGTCGTTCCACAACTACTTCAACGAGATGCTCACGCATCCCACCTACAACAAGTTCAAGGCGAATGTGTGGGACCTGACGGGCAAACTCGACACGTTCGGCGATCGCTTGCGCGCTGTGGCCCACAAAGTTGAGAGCGGACTGAAGGCCGTAATGACGCCGGGTATGTTGTTCGAGGCACTCGGATTCCGGTATTTTGGTCCATTCAACGGACACAATGTCGTAAAACTCGTCGAGATTTTCCGCCATGTTCAAGAGCTGAAAGGTCCGATCCTTGTGCACGTCGTGACCATAAAGGGAAAGGGATACGGACCAGCCGAAAAAGAGGTCACGGGAATGCACGGCGTGACACCGTTTGACAAGATCACGGGGGTGTCGCCGAAGAAAGCGAATGAACAGCCGGCATACACGACGATCTTCGGCAAAGCGCTTGTGGAGATTTGCCGGGCGAACCCGAAAGTCGTCGGGATTACGGCAGCGATGCCCGACGGCACGGGTCTGATCCATCTCGACCGGGAGATGCCCGAACGGTTTTTCGACGTCGGCATTGCCGAACAGCACGCTGTCACGTTCGCCGCAGGCCTGGCCACGGAAGGATATATTCCCGTTACGGCCATTTACTCGACGTTCCTGCAACGTGCCTACGATCAAGTGGTCCACGATTGCGCGCTCCAGAGCCTTCATGTCGTGCTTGTTCTCGATCGCGGAGGCCTCGTCGGTGCCGATGGTCCCACCCATCACGGAACACTGGACCTCGCCTACCTGCGATGTGTCCAGGGAATGGTCGTCATGTCGCCGAAAGATGAGCAGGAACTCCGCGACATGCTGTATACGGCCGTAGAGTACAAGAAGGGCCCGATCGCCATGCGATATCCGAGGGGGAATGCTCTGGGCCTAAGCCTTCGGCCGGGCTTCGAAAAAATTCCGATCGGAAAAGGAGAAACGCTGCGGACCGGCAAGGACATAGCCCTGCTCGCTGTCGGTCCGCTTGTGAACAACGCGATGGAGGCCGCAGAACTCCTCACGAAGGAGGGCATCGAAGCGGAAGTCGTCAACATGAGGTTTGTGAAGCCGCTCGACCTCGACATTGTGAGTTCGATCGCCGCTCGAATTCCGAATTTTCTCACGATTGAAGACAACGTTATCCAGGGAGGATTCGGGTCCGCTGTCCTCGAAGGACTCCAGTCGATCGGGTCGACCGACACTGCTGTCAAACTGCACGGACTGCCGGATGATTTTGTGGAACATGGAACTCCTCAAGAGCTGTATCACATGCTGAAACTCGATGCACCGGGGATCGCCGAAGTAGCCAAAGCCTTCCTGGCCTCGCGACAACAGAGCGGTTCATTCGCACTCGCAGAACCCTGAATTTTATGGAACGCGTCCGTATCGGCGTCGTTGGACTTGGCAATATCGCTCAAACAGCACACCTTCCGATCCTGAGTAGACTGCAGGATGCACAGCTCGTTGCCGTCTGTGATCAGGAAAAATCCCGGGCACAGTTTGTAGCCGAAAAGTTCGGCGTCCGGCGTTGGTACACGGATTTTGACAAGATGTTAAAGGAAGAGGAGGGGATGTCGGCCGTGCACATTTGTACGCCGACGAAGGTCCATCACGATATTGCCATCGCGGCGCTCGAGTCGAAGAAGGACGTCCTCGTCGAGAAACCGCTCGCGCGCACGATGACGGAAGCCCTCGCCATCAATGCCGCCGCGAAGAAGCACCACCGCAAGCTGATGGTGGGCATGAACAACAGGTTCCGTCCCGACTCGATGATCCTCAAAACGTTCATCGAGGAACATGCCATCGGCAAGATCTTCTACACGAAAGCCGGCTGGTTCCGAAAGCTCCCGGCACAGGGCGTGTGGCTCACGCGCAAGGAACAGTCGGGCGGGGGAGTCGTACTCGACCTTGGCATCGTCATGTTCGACCTTGCCTTCTGGATGATGGGATACCCGGAAGTGCGAGAAGTGACGGCGATGAACTATACGCACATGACCAAGGACGTCGAAGACTCGTCAATCGTGTTCATCACCATGACCAACGGATCGACCCTGACGATCGAAGCCAGCTGGTCTTTCGAGTCGAACCTGGATTTCTTCTACTGCGATTGTTTCGGAACGGAAGGGAGCGGGTCTCTCAATCCTTTCAGGATCCTGAAACGCATGCATGGAAGTCTCGTCAACGTCGCTCCTGCGACAATCGATACGCCGCAGACGCTGTATAGGAAATCGTACGAGAATGAACTCAAGCATTGGGTCAGCGCACTCCGCGGACTCCATCCGGTCATTTCCACGGGCGACGAAGCCGTTCACCGGATGAAGATCGTGGATGCAATCTATAAATCCGCGAAACGCGGCAAAGCCATCGCCATCGTTTGACCGGTCCCGCGCGACTGGACCGACCGTGAGATCCCCGACCCCGCACCGCAATCCTCCCACGATCGCCCTTCTGTCCGATTTTGGCACATCCGACCACTATGTTGGCGTGATGAAGGGGATCATTCTCACGAAAGTCCCTCTCGCCCGCATTATTGACATCACGCATGAAGTGGAACCGGGACGAATACGACAGGGAGCGTACGCGCTGTGGGCTGCGGAGAAGCACATGCCCCGAGGGACTGTCGTCGTGGCCGTGGTCGACCCGGAGGTCGGTACCGAAAGAGGCGTTGTCGTCGCACAGGTCGACAGCAGGTGGTTTGTCGCTCCCGACAACGGACTTCTGGACCTAGTACTTGCCGATCATCCGGATACAAGAGTCATTACCGTCGACCTTGACAAGGCCTCGAAACTACTTCTGCATCCTCGTTCTGCGACATTTCACGGGAGAGATGTTTTCGCACCGCTTGCAGCTCACATCGCAAACGGAAAGAAGATCCTTCGATACGGAACTTCCGCGCGCCGGACTGTGTCGCCGTGGCTGACGCTGCGAGGATCGAACGATCCGCAGCCGACCATTCTTTCCGTCGATAGATTTGGGAATATCATCACCAATATTTCCATCCCAACCGGCACGCACGTGCAAGAAACCGTCCGAATGATCGGGATTGCGAAGGTTATGATCTCGGTGTGCATTGACACATATGCAGACGCGCCGGACAATACACCTTGCATGATCGCCGGATCATCGGGCCTGCTCGAGATTGTCGTTAGGAACGGTAGTGCCTCGTCGATGTTACGTGCCACCGACAGAACACCCGTGCAAGTCGTATGGGCCTGAACCCCAGATCAGCGGACGCGCAGTTCATGGAACGAGCACTGGAGCTGGCATGGAAGGGCTACGGTTGGGTACATCCCAATCCGCATGTCGGATGCGTTGTCGTCAAAGATGGCAGGATCGTCGGCGAGGGTTTCCACCGGTCATTTGGCGGCCCGCACGCTGAAGTGCATGCACTGCGTGCTGCGGGTGCCCGCTCCCGAGGGGCGACGCTGTACGTAAATCTGGAACCGTGCGTTCACCACGGTAAAACTCCCCCATGCACCGATGCGATCGTGCAGTCAGGCATCGCATCCGTCGTCGTTGCATGCTCCGACCCCAATCCGCTCGTGGCAGGGCAGGGCCTTCGCAGACTACGGCACTCCGGCATTCATGTGCGGGTCGGCGTGCTTCGCCAACAGGCAGAAGAGGTCAACGAGCGCTTCCTCCATTTTCATCGCACGGGTATGCCGTTCGTGGGATTGAAATGGGCGCAGACGCTCGATGGATTCATCGCCGATGTTCGCGGCCGATCGAGATGGATCACGTCCGAACCTTCCCGCCGCATGGCGCATGTTCTGCGCGGCGGTTATGATGCAGTGCTCGTCGGCGCCGGAACTGTGCTGGCGGACGATCCACGGCTGACTGTCCGGCATATCTCCGCGCGCCAACCCGTTCGGGTGGTACTGGACGGACGATTGCTGGTGACGGGGTCGGAGAAGGTGTTCAACACCCGCAACGCCCGCACGATACTTCTCACGCAGGGAAGATTCCTTCGGAGACCGTCAAGCGTTATCCGTTTGCTGATGCGCCGAGGTGTCGACATCCTCGGCATGGAAGGCGGCGCTCATTTTAGCCCTCGCGACGTTATCAAGACATTGGGCGTCGAGGGAGTAACGTCAGTGCTTGTAGAAGGAGGGCCGGCAACGGCGGCGGCCTTCCTCGATACGTCGGTCTGGGACAAAGCCCACATTTTTGTCTCTGCGACACTCCTTGGCGGCGGAACGTCCGCCGCACCGTTGGCGAAGCCGCGTCCGGTCGCCGTGCCGTTGAAGCTGCATCATACTGCGGCGATGCCGATGGAGCACGGAGAAATGCTCATCGAAGGATATCGCCAACGCCCATGAAACGGTCGATCATATGTATGGTGTTCACCATGTCCATAGCTTCTTCGCAGTCCAGAAACGACCTTCTGCGGGACCTTGATTCATTGTGCGCTGAGTCCGGAGGAGCAGTCAGCATTGCGGCCGAACATCTCGACACCGGCGAGAGGATCCTTATCAGCGAAAACGACATGTACCATGCCGCCAGCACTATGAAGACGCCCGTGATGATCGAAGTCTTCCGGCAGGCTGCGGAAGGGAAGTTCCGGCTTGATGACAGCATCGTCGTGCGCAACGATTTTCGGAGCATCGTAGACGGATCGCCATACAGCATGGATCTTGGGGAGGACTCCGACGACAGCGTCTATAATCTCATAGGAAAACCGGCCACCATTCTCTTCCTCATCCGGCACATGATCACGGTGAGCAGCAACCTTGCAACGAATATTCTTATCGAGCTTGTCGATGCGCGCAAGGTCACGGAAACCATGCGCACGCTGGGTGCCAAGGATATGAATGTCCTTCGCGGCGTTGAAGATGGCAAGGCATTCCAGAAGGGTTTGAACAATGAGACTAACGCGATCGATCTGATGACGATCTTCAAGGCGATCGCAGAAGGCAAAGCAGTGGGAGCGGAGGAAGACAAGGCAATGGTCGACATGCTTCTCGCGCAGCGTTTCCGGTCAAAGATCCCGGCGCTGCTTCCGGAGGGCGTTCGGGTTGCGCACAAGACGGGAAACATCACCGGCGTGGAGCATGATTCGGGCATTGTGTTTCTCCCCGACGGTACGCAGTATGTTGTTGTGATTCTGATGAGCAAGTTGAAGGAGAATGCGACGGGAGTGCGGGCGGCCGCAAAGATTTCTCGTCGAATCTACGATTACTTTGCACAGGGGCATTGAAGATGTTCACAGGATTGATCGAAGAAGCGGGAACAATTCGTTCGTTGTCGCGACGGTCCGGCAGTATTTCGTATGTACTTCATGCCCCGAAAACTTCGCATGGCTTGCGTGTGGACCACAGTATCGCCGTCAACGGCGTATGTCTCACCGTTGTCCGCCGCGTGCGGTCAGGATTTGTCGTTCAAGCGGTCGAGGAAACTCTGAAGAAAACAACGCTGGGGCGGCTCACGCAGGGAGATCGAGTGAATCTGGAACGCCCACTGCTTCCGACATCCCGGCTGGGGGGACATTTTGTGCTGGGACACGTGGATGCTCAGGGAGAGGTTGTAGAAAAGAAAACTCTCGGCAGTTCCTGGATCTTTCGGATCAAAGTCCCGCGTCGGTTTGCGTATCAGCTCATCCCCGTCGGGTCGATCGCGGTAGACGGTATCAGTCTGACGATTGCTGAAGTACGTGGACGGATGTTCTCCGTGTCAATCATACCCCATACCATGGACGTAACAATCGTTGACACCTGGAAACGGGGAAGCAAGGTGAACCTGGAATTCGATGTTCTCGGAAAGTATGCCGAAAAGTTCCTTCGGCGGAGGAAAGGACGTCGTTGATGGCTCGGAGGGTTCACTATAGGATCTTGGCGGATCGAGGAACGACCTCGGAAGAGGAGTGGGAGGAGATAGTTCGGTTGGAGCACTGGTACAATTCGGAGTTTGCCTGGTCGGACGGGAAGCTGTCGTTGCGCCGCTACGTTGTGTTTCCAAACGATGAAGTACGCATCGGAGAGCGTTCGGCGCCGGAGAGGGTGAGGACGAGGGATGCTATGTTGAAAGTCGAAGGTTTGCGGGAAGAGGACCGCATTCGAACGATGGAAAAGGAAGGGCTCATTATCGTGCGATGGGGCGGGTACGCTGACAACTCGTTCGCGAGCGGATTTACCCGTGTTGCGAACAATGAATGGAATGCCTATCTGGCCTGCGATTTCATGTTGAAAGCATCGACACTGGCGCATGGTGCGTGGATGGAAGTCGTGGATGAAGGCACGTTTATCCGGCCCGGATGCGTGTGGTTCCATGACGGGTCGGCGTATGTCGACGCCTCAGGCGGGCGGATGCCCGTGTTTGTCGACGAAATGTTGGCCGATCGAACTGTTTTCGCGCTGGTCGACCGCAACAGGTACGATCGCCATCGCGGATTTCGGAATACGTTGCCGGGCTTCAACCGCATGAACAAAGACCAACGCGTCACGTGGGTCAAGGACTGGAATTGGCTTGGATATGCGCAGGAGTCCGAGGTTGACTTCGACCATCCGGGGGCAGTGGACCTCAACGTCAAGGTGAGAAGTTTCGGGGCTGTGTGAATCCCTTGATTCTCTTTCAAGAAGCCCGTATCTTGTTATCACCCACATGAGTGGGAATTTTTTTTGAGGACCTATGCTTACTTTCGCTATCGTCATTGAAGTGATCGTCAGCGTGTTGCTGACCTTTGTCGTTTTAATGCAGTCAAGCAAGGGGGGCGGACTCGCAGGCTCATTCGGAAGCACCAACATGGGAGCAGTGTTCGGCGTTCGCCGGACATCCGACTTCCTGGCGAAATCGACGCAAATTCTTGCGACGATTTTCATTGTTCTCGCGCTTGCGATCAACCTCTGG
>MHAK01000043.1 GCA_001802945.1 Ignavibacteria bacterium RIFCSPLOWO2_12_FULL_56_21
TTTTCCTCGTCCAGTGAAAGAAATTGATCGAGGTCGTGGATTAGCACCAGATTGTCCTCCAGCTTGGCGACTCCTTTAACGTAATCCGCAAAGGGAAGCGCCTGCTCGGTATTCACAATCTCCCGCTCCGTCAACTCGCGAAAGCCAGTTACGGAATCAACCACCAGCGCAACCTGCCGCCTTGATGTGCGCGCGATGATGAACCGGTCGTCCAGTTTCATTTCACGCGTCGGCAGGCGGAAACGTTGGCGGACGTCAATGACAGGAATTATTCGGCCCTGCACAGTGATTATTCCCAAAACTATTTCGGGCGCTTTCGGCAATGGTGTTATTTCCACGGCACGGACAACCCGTTCCACCGCAGACAACAAAAGTGCGTAGCGCGGTTCATCAAGCGCAAACACTACAATGCGATCCCTGTCTGACTGTTGGTTCTCATTCATTACATTTAGCTCTTGCCTCACCACTGCAAACCCTCCTTACGGTCATTACAAGCTTTTCGCACCGAAACGGCTTTACGAACATGTGATTATCCTTCAAGAACCCTGTTTCCCATGTTGTCTTGCCAGTGAACTATTCATGTGAATAGCCCAGCATCTCCATCAAGAATGGATTTACGTCTACAATCATCCCCGTCTCGGCATCGAGGATAAGAATCCCGACCCTGATTGTCGGGAGCAGACCCGCCCCCGCCAGACCTAGGCGGTACAACAATGGCGGGCCGGCGAACGACCGAAGTCATTCGGATTTCTCAGTTTCCGCCTTCGGCGGATCCTTCGAACATGACAAGGGAAGAGTCGGTTCTTTGTCTTCCCGTGACTATCCGCCTTCGCCGGGTCTCCCATTCGCCCATTCGCCCATTCTCCACTTCCCCCATTCACCGTTCCTCCCATCTCCGGTTCTCCCATTCTCCCCATCGCCGTTTCTCCCCTTCTCCCCCTCGTCATTGACTACCGCCCGGCGAATTCTTCGCAGCAATTCCAGGGAAGTACAACTCCGCGCAATCCGGACAGAGTCCGTGCGTCAACGTTGCGTCGGTGGTGTTGTCGCAACGATGGCTCTTAGAGATGCCCAACTCTCCTGGGGTACGGTCAACGGCTGTACAGACATGGCGGCATGGATATCTTCCCTCTGCGGCACATCACTCATGTTCTCCTCATGTCCGATTCGCGGTCAGATCGGCGATCATCGCAGTGATCTTCTGGAAATCCGAATTCTTATCGAAGAAATAGTCTGCCCCTTCCACGTAGCATCGATCTCTGTATTGCGGATACGGGTAGTTGGTCAGCACACAGATCGTTGATCGACTTCCACTTTTCCGGATCTCTTTGAGTGTCTCAATTCCATTCAACTCGGGCATGCGGATGTCAAGAATGACAAGGTCCGGGTGGAGATCATTCACCAGCTTGAGGGCAGACCTTCCGTCTCCGGCTTCGCCGACGATCTCGACATCCTCAAAAGGCTTGAGCAATGCTCTGACGCGCTCGCGAAGAAGTTCGGAGTCGTCCGCGATAATGGCTCTCATGTGTGTCACCTTTCCTCTGCAGTCTTCTACAAGGTGGCATCCCGGTGAGAGCACGGATATCGGGCGGAACAGGACAACGGGGTCAGACAGAACCGGATTGTGTTGTCAGTGTTTGTCTGACAAACCGGGTGCGATCACGTGGGTAGTGACGACTGGAGGATGATGCTGCGGAGGATGTGCGTGAAAGAGCACCGAACGGAGCGAGCGCTCGCGAACGTCGCTCTCAAATTATTCGATGAGGCCGTTGTGTATCGCATACAGCATGAGGTCAAGGCTCCTTTTCATTCCCATTTTCTGCAGGATGCGGCTGCGATGCGTGCTGACCGTCTTGACGCTGATATTGATCTCCTTCGAAATCTCCGTCGGTGATTTCCCTTGCGCAAGCATGCACATGATCTGGAATTCCCGCTCTGAGAGCCGCTCGTGAGGGGCTTTCTCCGCACTCCCCCTGGAGTCGAACAGGTAGGATTCTGCCAGATCGGGTGATACGTATCTGCCGCCGACTGCGATCTTCTTAATTGCGTGCGCCAGCTCTTCGTACGCACTGTCCTTCGAAAGATACCCTGAGGCCCCTAACCGCAAGGCCCGCACAGCATACTGCGCCTGGGGATGCATGCTCAGGATCAGAACATGCGCCTTCACGTTGTTTCTTCTTATGGTCTCAAGAACCTCAAGTCCGCTGAGCCCCGGCATGGAAATGTCGAGGATCACCAGGTCATACGCACTCTTCTCGATCATGTCCAGCGCCTCCCGGCCATCGCCGGCCATCTCAACAACTGAGCCGATGTCCGTCTTCATCACGATGCCTTGGAGGCCTTCGCGGACCACCATGTGGTCGTCGGCAATGAGTACGTTCATGCGTTCACCTTACACACCGGCCGGAAGAGTGAAGACAACGCGCGTTCCCCTGGTCTTGTTCCGTGAGATGGTTATTTCGCCACGGCATTCAGTCACTCTCTCCCGCATGCCGATAATACCGAGCGATGCACTCGCGCTGAGGCTGTCCTGGTCGATCCCGATCCCATCGTCGATAATTTCCAGCGTGATGTCATTCTTCACGCGCGAGAGGTGGATAGTGACCTCTGCGGCATGTGCATGGCGGGCAACGTTCGTCAGCGATTCCTGGAGCAGGCGAAACATGTCGAGTTTGTTGGTGGGCTCTACGGGCTCGACGTCTTCCAGCGCTGCTCTGCAACGAATGCCGGACCTCTCCTCGAAATCTTCGCAGTACCATTCGACGGCGGCCGTCAGGCCGAGATCATCCAGGACGGCGGGCCGCAGGTCCGAAGCGATGCGCTGGACGTTTCCGATGGTTGCCGTGACGATTCGGAGCATGCTGGTCAACTTCTTTCTGCTTTCGCTCGTCACTCGTGTCTGTTCCTGCATCCAATTCAGGTCGATGTTCAGAGCCGTGAGCGATTGTCCGAGCTCGTCGTGGATCTCTCTCGAGATCCTTGCACGCTCTTCTTCCCGAGCATTGCGCAGATGTCTGGTGAGCAACTCCAGGTGCTCTTTCGACTTGAGAAGCTCTGCTTCCCCCATCTTGCGCTCCGTGATATCATCGACAACCACAGCAAAGTACCCCTTGTGTGTGCTGTACGCCGAGATGGCGAAGACCTTGCCTAATGGCTTGACCTCCATTTCAAACGCTTCTGGCACGCCGCTGGTCACGATTCGTTCATAGACCCCAACCAAGGCCGGGCTCAACTCTTCATAGTCCGGAACGACCTGGTTGAGCCGTTTGCCCACTACATCCTTCAACCCCGTCATCTGTTCAAACGCACTGTTGGCCACGACAAAGATAAGGTCCGCCGGGCGACCCTGCTCGTCATAAAGTATCTCGCAATTTGCAAACCCGTTTAGCATGTTTTCAAAGAGCAAACGGTATTGTCTTTCACTGTTCCGAAGGGCCTGTTCCATCCGCCTGCGATCGGTGATGTCGCGTGCCAAACTGCGTACAATCGGCACCGATACACCGACAGTGCGCAGAGTGTTGAAGTATTCCCAAATGCGTCTTTCCCCGCTCTTGGTGACGACCGGAAGTAGACCGCTGGCGCTGCCTGTGGCTTGGATTCGAGTCAAGTAACTACTCAATAACCTACGGCTTTCAGGAGCGATGAACTCCCGCAAGTTTCTGCCCACGAACTCCTCTTTCGTGAACCCAGTGAGCTTGGTGGCAGCCGGATTTGCCGAGAGGAGCTTTCCTTCTAAGTCATGTGTGCAAATGAGATCGCTACTGTGTTCTACCAGATCTCGGTTACGCCCTTCGCTTTCACGCAGTGCTTCTTCCGCCCGCTTGCGCTCGGTGATGTCTCGTACGACCACCTGCACCGCCGGTTTGTCTTGGAATCTAGTTGCAACAGCCGCCACTTCCACATCGATCACGCTGCCGTCCAGGCGTAAGAATCGTTCTTCGACCAATGGCGCAGGTTTTCCCTCTGCCAGCACTGCCTCTATGCGGCGCTTGACCATTTCACGGTCGTCAGGATGCACAATCTCGAGAGCAGGTTTGCCAATCAATTCGTCGGTAGTTCTCGCGCGCAGAGTCTGCACCCCTGCTGAATTCACGAAAACAATCTTCCCTTCGCAATGGATCGCGATGGCATCGGGCGACCCCTCCACAAGTTGTCGGTACCGCTCTTCAGATTCGCGAACCTTTTCCTCCAACCCCCGCCTCTCCCTCCATTGCTTCGCTTCCTCCTGCGCTCGAATCTTCGAGCGGTTGCTGCGGTAGATGAGCGCCGAAGCCCCTATGAGTGCAGCGACGATAAGACTTATCAGAAGAAATGTTCGTGTAAGTTGTCTGTTCACAAAACCCGTAACCTCATCGAATGGAACATTGACGGCAATGATCCACGTGACATTCTCGAAGGTGAGGGGAGCAAATGTTGCTACTTTCCTTGCCTGTTCTCTTGGGGAGTACTCGATCGCCCCTTGCTTTTCTGCAAGAATCTTTTTCACATAATCGAAAGAAACATGGCATCGCACGCATGTTTCATCCCGTCTGCGGTTGCTGTTCAGGACCATCTCGGGGTGCTCTGATTGAAACAAAACAATTCCGCTTGTATCCACAATCCACACATGTTGGATGCTCGTGTTGTTGCTGAACGGCGGCAGAAACGCGGCAATCACTTCTTCTAGGTCGATCGTAACGGTTAGAACACCGGCGAACTTATGAGTCGGTTTGGGATACCGCGAGTCGCGAGCTTCTTGATAAACTGGTACTGCAATGAGGAAACGAAAGAAGGGACGTCGGTCATTTTGATTCTCCGCCGCCCGTATGAGCGAGGATATGAAGAGTTTGCTTTTGCTCTCCTTCTTTGCCGCCCACTGAGAGAAATCACAGTCCGCGTAATTGCGACCGATGGCCTCTCCCGTGGTTGAGTAGATAATTGTGCCATTCTCGTCATAGACGCTGATCGCCTTGACGTAGTCTTTCTTCACGTACTCGAAATACGCCTGAACTTCGGCTGCCATCTTTTTCATATCACGATGCTGGAGCGATGCAAACGTGGAAAGGACCTGAGCGCCCTGTGATCGGGCCCGAAGATACTGTTCGATTTCTTGGGTGAGCTGGCGGACTACCATGGTCTGATGAGCCCGAAATCGCTGGATCACTACATCTTCCGTGGCGCGGTGGTAGTCAACAATCAACAAGATTGTCCCGGCCAAAACAGCTGCCGTGATGAGGATAATGTTAATATGGGTTTTCACCGCAAGACTACCTTGTACACAATGTCGGCCCCTACCCTCTTGGATATGTGCCTGATTGCCCCATCGGTACCATGCTTCGTGGATGCCAACACGATAGGACTTTCGGTTTCAATTGAAGGTGCTTAGTATCGTTGCGGCTAGCGCAAGGGTGAAAACTAATGCGCGATGACGTGACATGATCTCGTAGCTCCACCCAAAGAATTCAGTAATCCGTCGGGGGATTCGATAAAACGCAAAAACCTTCATCATCAGACTTGATCCGACGGTGAAGGCCTTTATTCGATCACATGTCAACTCACCCTCTACCAACCTCAACGATCAGACGATTGGCTATGTGTCTTCTATGGAATTAGCTTACTACGAATTTATTCCCATGTCAAGCGATTACGACAACCGGTAATACCCTATCGCGTCACGGAGTCGCTGGGAGGGTGCAATTGGTGGAAAATCGAATGTACGTCTCATAATGAGAATGCATCTAGATTAATTCTTTCAGCCTTTCCCAAATGAGCGTTTCACAATCTACCTGAAACCTGAAGAGCCCCCGATCGCAAATTCGAGCCTCTTGACTGCATCTTCTGGGCCTTTCGCCACGATAATGAAGTTCGCCCATTTTTCTATTCTTCCTTCCCTCATTTCCGCCTTCAGCGGCTCCAGCGCCGGTGTCCAATGAGATCCGAGCAGAACGATCGGACGTTCCTTGGTAAAGCCTTTGTTGATCGTCTCCAGAACGTACGCGAGCTCAAGCAGCGTTCCCGTTCCTCCAGGCAGGACCACGTAACCATCGCCAAGTTGAGCGAGCGTGATAAGGCGTTCTTCGAGTCGCGGAGTTCTCCGTTCCTCGTCGATCCATGGGTTCGGTGAGCGGCTGAAGAGATCGCACGTCACCCCGATCGTCATTCCTCCCGCGTCTTTTGCCCCTTTTGCAGAAGCTTCCATCGTTCCGCCGTATCCGCCGTTGCAGACGCGAAATCCCGACGATGCAAGAGTGTGTCCTAACTCGTACGCCTGCGCATATGCCGGTTCACCGGGCTGTGGCCGGGAGCTGCCGAAGAGGGTGATGGTGCGGGTCAAAGTCACGAAGACTGCGCTATTGTTGTAAAGAGTACCGCCAAGCCCGCCCTTGGCCGAGACCGGCCTCGGGCGAGGCCGGGGACGCCAAGAGTGCCAAGTGCGCCAAGAAATGATTTTGTTTGCATGAAAAGGTGGAAAAGATTAACTCAATATGCCTTGGCGTCCATGGCGGTCTTGGCAACTTGGCGTTTTTCTTTTGCCGCGCGTTTCCTAGTCCAGGAACACCCAGTTCACCCCGAGCTTAAACCGCCGCTCTGGCATTGGATACAGGTACGAACGCAAGTATTTCGCGTTCGCGAGGTTTTCCCATGCTACGGTAATGAATGCATCGCCGATATGGAGAACGCCCACGGCGTCGAAGGTCGCTGCCGCGCCAATGTGTTCGCCGATATGCAGCACTTCCTGCAGGCTGGCCGGATCAAGGTACGATCCTTCAAGTCCGTTGGCAAACCGCGAACGAAGAGCTACGTTCAGCTCCAGCTTGTCATTGGCCAGTCGATCATGGTAGGCGATTTCCCACATGCCCCAGTACGACGGAAGGAGGCCGGAAGTCGAACCTGCCGTCTCGGCATTGGCGAATGTGACTGAGCCGCTCAGAGCCAACTTCCCGTAT
>MHAK01000044.1 GCA_001802945.1 Ignavibacteria bacterium RIFCSPLOWO2_12_FULL_56_21
TTCCACGCCCAGCGGACCGTAGTCCCAGCAGCCGTTGAGCCCGCCGTAGATCTCGGAAGACTGGAAGACGTACCCGCGGCGTTTCGCGAGCGAAACGATTTTTTCCATCAGTTTGGGGTCGAGAGCCATAATCAGGATCAATTGAGGAACTGGAATGATGAACATCCAACAAGGAATGATGAAGGATAAAGAGCAACATTCTTGCGATTAGCGCTCATCCTGGATATTCCGTTGCGCGGTTTCAACGCTCTTTACGAAAATAGCTATGAGCTCGTTCGCTTCCTGCAAAGTGTTGGAAAGCGGCTGTTCGAGCTTCGAGAGCTTCAATCGATGGATAATCTTTAAGGCAACCAATGTTTCCCGCAGTTCTTTGAGAACTATCTTCACTTTATGAATGAAGTCTTGACGTGATTCGGCGCTCTGAGATTCGGCATAATTGAAGGCAGGTGAAAAGCCTGACCGAGTAAGCTGGCCCGCAATGTAGTTCCCGATTCTGTTGTTGGGCAAGTCTTTGATGATATCGCTGATCATGACTACAAACTCAACCAGACGAGCTTCTAGATCGTATATCCTCTTTTCCCCCATATTCCCCCTCCTAATGTTAGTCTTACTTCGTCCAGACAATGCGGTTGAAAGCTCAATGGCACTTCAGAATTCCGTATTCAACATTCCTTGTTCAGTCTTTCATTTGTTCAAGGTAATTCATCTACCCTTGAACACCGGCTTCCTCTTTTCTAGGAATGCCGCAGTACCTTCTTTGAAATCCTCCGAACTACAGCATAGACCGAACAGGCTTGCCTCGACCTCGAGGCCGTCCGTGAGATTCGTTTCTTGCGAGACATGAACCGCTTTGAGTGCGAGACGGATTGCGAATTGTCCTTTGGATACGATCTTCTTCGCCATTTCCCTGCATGTGTTCTTCAACTCCGCGGGTGGGACGACCTTGTTGACCAGTCCGATGCGCAAAGCCTCCAGAGCATCCACCGGATCGCCGGTGAGGATCATCTCCATCGCCTTCCCTTCGCCGACGAGGCGCGCCAGGCGCTGGGTCCCTCCGTACCCCGGAATGACACCGAGATTCACTTCGGGCTGGCCGAACTTTGCGTTCTCCGCGGCAATACGAATGTGGCAGGCAAGTGCAAGCTCACAGCCTCCGCCAAGGGCGTATCCATTGACGGCCGCAATGACCGGCTTTCCGAGGTTCTCAATCGCGGCAAACACCGCTTGTCCGCCTGCCGCGAACTGCTTTCCGCTCTCTTTGTCCAGCGACGTCAGTTCGCCGATATCCGTGCCGGCGACGAACGCCTTTTCACCCGCTCCCGTGACAATGACTGCATCCACTGCAGCGTCGGACTTAAGCTTTTCGAACAGCTCACCCAGTTCCTTCTTTGCGGATATATTGAGGGCGTTAAGCTTGTCCGGACGATTGAGAGTGACGGTACAGACGCGATCCGTTGTTTCGACAATGAGCGTTCGGTATTCCATCGGAGATTCCTGGAGTATTCGAGTTGAAAGATGTGCGTTCGGGACCGCACCGGGAGCTGTGGAAATTCCCCCCTTACCGCTTGACCGCTGCCTTCACCGCGCGTGCGGTCTTCGCTGTGATCCTTTTCCCCTGGACACCCTGCCGCGCGGTCTCAGACACCAGCGCCTCGAACAGATTCTCCAGATGCGGCGCGTGGCGGCGGATCGCCCGTGCGTGGCGACGGAGCACCTCGACGCCTCCGCGCATGACGGGACCCGTCAATGACGCCCGCGGACCCTTGACAAGCGCATTTCGGAGACTCGCGTTCACGAGAGGTTTAAACGGTCGCAGTCCCTGCCCGATCCGCAGGCTCCTGGCGATCTCTTCGACCACGCCCACAAGAGCCACGGAGTAATTTGAGGCAAATGTACAGGCGAGATGATACAGAATTTTTGCCTCTTTCGGAACGCGAAATGGATGACATCCGAGCGATGTAACGAAACGCGACACCCAGCGTTCTTCAGCCCGCGACCCTTCAAGTCCGAACCAGATGCCGCTCAGCGTCGCAAGTCTATCGCGCGGCGAAACATCCGGCGGGAATGATTGCACCGGATGCATTGAACAGACTTTGTGCCCAAGTTGTGCCAGGGGCAAGAGCACTTCCGAGGTCAGTGAACCCGACGTGTGGACGAATCTCGTTGATACGGGAAAGAGCCGGACCGCGGTCAGGTTCTTGACCAACGAAGACAGCCGGCCGTCGGGGACAGTGAGCACGACAAGATCGACCTTCGAAAGGTCAAGAGGTCGAGGTGGACGCCCGAATACTCGCTCCGTCCCGAACGGCTTTCCGCCGACCAGTCGCGAAAGCTTCCGGGCCGATACAACTGAGCGGCTTCCGACCGCCGCAATGTGGTGTCCGTGCTTCCGAAAAAGAAGCGCCAGACCAGTGCCAACAGGTCCGGCGCCGATGACGACAATGGAAAGGCGCTTGAAAGACATTCAGAATAGGTTGGGGCGGTTGGAAGAATCGTGATTACTTTGTTCCCAGCACTGCAGCCATGTATCCGACGACCGCCGACTTGTCTCCAGTTATGTCGCCGGAATTGCAATACCGAAGCACATGCGCCGCATTTGCGCCAAGGAGCGACGCGGCAAGCATTACGGCCACAATCGGACCGCCGCCGCACGCTTCCACTGCGTCCGTTTCCAGCAACAGGATCAGGTCCTTGGGGCGGAACAAATTCACCTTGTCGACGAGGAGGCTGTCGATCTTCACCGCTTCATCGTACGGGTGGTAGTGCGACAGATCGGACGAGGCAATGAGGACCGCGTTGCGTCCCCTCATTGTTTCGGCGAGCGCTTCCGCGAGGTTTTCGCATGCCTCCGCCCCCTGGTCTCCCATGGTGATGGCGACGATCCTGGCGCCCGGCCGAATGCATTGGAGAAACGGGACCTGCACTTCGAGGGCGTGCTCCGTTCGATGGCCGGCGACGGAGTCGACCAATCCGTGGCCTTTCTTCACCAACGCCGCGGCAAGGTCTTTGTCGACATCCATTTCTCCCAGTGGCGTCGCATAGGCGTCCCCCGGAAAGACATTCAGCCCCTTGATGAGTTCCCGGTGACTTGGCCCAATCAGAACCGCTGTGTCGAATTCCCGCTTGGACAGGGCGTTGAAACTGCAGGCCGCCGTGAACCCCGAATACATGTATCCCGCGTGCGGCGCAATGACTGCCGAAAGACCTTCCCCCGATCCCTTCGTGTGCTCCGCGGCTGCATCGAGCATTGTCTCAACCTCGCGCCGCAACGCTCGAGCATTGGACGTATAGAACAGGCCAGCAACTGCCGGAGGCCGCACGCTGCGAGAAGGGGTCATGGTGCGGCGGGGAGGAGATCCGCCTCAGAAAAATGTTCTGTGGCAAAACTATACATTTTTGTCCCCGGGCGCCTCCACATCCCCTTGTCGAGTCCGGCCTTCTGGCAGCAATGTCCCAGAAACTGTTCAGCTGTCCATCCGTACTCTGTTGCAACTTCTGGCAGCAGCAGTCCGTGCCTCCCGACTGCCTCGATCATGACGCCATGAGTCCCGACCGACACTTCACCAGGACTGCTGATCGGGCGCAGGGGTGTAAGGACCGAAATATCGATGGTCAGTAGCGGCACTTCTTGCGCGACGACCGGTTCGAACCTCGGGTCTTCGATCGCGGCCTTGACGGCAAGTTCTTCGACTGCGTCTGCCACGGACTCCAGAGGCTGTACATATCCGATACATCCTCGCAGTTCGTTGTTCTCGCGTAACGTAACGAACACGCCGCGCATGTCCTTTCGCAAACGATCGGGAACGGCCGGCGCTTCCGACCGCAATCCGCTCCGTTGCGCAATTACATGGCGGGCGAGACGCAGAAGTGTCCGCCTCTCTTCCAGTGTAAGGACGCCCTCGTCCATCGAAAGCAAGTTAATCACGCCGCGCATGACATTCAAGAAACCGTCTGCACGTTTGCTTCTGGCAGGGTCGGTACCTATATTGCCGTCGATTTTCAAGGGATTTCACTCGTGTCACTAATGATAAGCATCTCCGGCATCCGGGGCATCGTTGGCTCGTCGTTGACGCCGGAGGTGATCATCAAGTATGCTTCGTCGTACGCTGAGTACTGTAACCGCGGCCCCATCGCCATAGGTAGGGACGGCCGCGTGACGGGCCGTTCCATTGCACATCTCGTTGCATCGACGCTCGTGCAGATGGGTTCCGATGTAACAGCGCTCGGAATCGTTCCAACGCCGACCGTTGCTCTCGCCGTCGAAAAATTGCACCTTGCCGGCGGCATCTCTGTGACGGCCAGCCATAATCCCATGGTCTGGAACGGTCTCAAGTTCCTCGCGCCGTCGGGACTTTTCCTCGACGCCGACGAGAACAGAGCTTTCTGGACGATAGCCGACCGGCCATCGCGTTCGTACGTTTCGTGGGATCATCAGGGACGTCATTCGGCGCACACGCAGTTCCTCGACGCTCACTTGCAGGCGATTCTCGACCTTCCGTACATTCGTCCCAGCGACATTCGCGCGCGTCGATTGAAAGTCGTCCTCGACTGTGTCAATGCTTCGGGCGGGATGATCGTGCCGCAACTTCTCCGCGAATTGGGATGCACAGTCGTGGAGATGAATTGCGACGTTTCCGGGATCTTTGCGCATACACCCGAGCCGGTGCCGGAGAACCTGGGAGACCTGGCGCAAAGAGTGCGCGACGAACATGCAGACCTCGGACTTGCAGTAGACCCGGACGCCGACCGACTGGTCGTCATCGACGAACGTGGAATACCCATCGGAGAAGAATACACGATCGCGACCGTTGTGGAATTCGTCCTCCGGAAGGAATGGGAAGCCGGCCGTCGTGATCATACCGTGGTCGTAAACCTGTCGACAACCCGCGCGGTCGACGACATCGCCAAACGTTACGGGGCCACGTGCCTGCGGACGCCCGTGGGCGAGATCAATGTGGCCAAGAAAATAAAGGAAGTCGGCGCGGTGGTGGGCGGAGAAGGGAGCGGCGGCGTCATCGTCCCAGCCGTGCATACGGGACGGGACGCCATGGTTGGCGCCGGCCTGCTGCTTCAGTCGCTGGCCGAGTCCGGCGGCACCATGTCAGCCCTGAAATCGACGCTGCCGCAATACGCGATCACCAAAGGCAAGGTCGAACGGACGCAAGGCTCTCCCGACGGCATTTTTCAAAGGCTCGCAGACGAATATTCAGCCACGTCGCGCATAACCAAAGACGACGGATTGAAGATCGACCTGGCCGATGCATGGGTGCATCTACGGACATCCAACACGGAACCGATTATCAGGATCATCGCCGAAGCGCCGGAAAAATCGCGTGCGGACGAGTTGGTGAAGACATTCACGCAGAAGATCGCCAAATAAACGAAACTTTATGATCCTTTCCAAAGTCATCGGCACGATCGTCTCCACGCAAAAGAGTCCGGCGCTCAAGGACCACAAGTTGCTGATTGTTCAGCCGATCGACCTCAATGGAGCGTTCACGGGACGTGAAATGTTGGCGATTGACCGCGTCGATGCGGGTGTGGGCGATGTTGTGCTTGTCCTGCAGGAAGGCGCAGGAGCGCAGCAGATCCTTCAACGAAAGGACGTCCCCGTCCATACGGTGGTTGTGGCCGTTGTAGACGGCATGCACTTGGAAATGCCTGGTGAGTAGGATGTACTGAGTGCGGAGCTCGGAGAATGATTGTGGCGCCAGTGCTCAGTGGTGAGAGGGGAGAAAGATTGTAGAGCCATCGTCCTGCACGTAGTGCGGAATTCCGAGAAAGATCTTCCGCGGTGTGCATCACGATCCCGCGTTCTTCCATTCCATAATTCCATTACTCCCGCTTTACGCCTCATCCCCTCATCCCTCTTCCCTCTTCCCTTCTCCCCCATTCCGCATTACGTATCACGTCATTTCCTGTTCCTTCCCTTCCTCCTTGCATTTTTCTCCCGCTCTTTAGTATCTTCTTCTAAGTACCACATGTGAGGGGCAGTTATGGGGCCGTACAATGTACGCGACCTCCTGCGTTTGTTCTGCATACCCGGCGTCGGTCCGCAAAAATTTCGCGCACTCGTCAACCATTTCGCCGATCCGGCGCGTGTTCTGAGCGCGTCTCCGCGTGAACTCATTCGCGTTCCGAAGATCGAGCGGTCACTCGCCTCATTAATCGCACGGCACGACGGATCGGCATTCGCCGATGATCAATTGAAGAGACTGAACCGGACCGGTGGAGAGATCATATCCATCTGGGACTCCCGGTATCCTGAACTCCTGAAGCGTATCTACGACCCTCCGGTCATCCTCTTCGTGCTTGGGAGTGTGTTGCCTGAAGACGAGCGGTCGGTGGCTGTCGTTGGAACCAGGTCGCCCAGCGCATACGGTCTTCGCGTCACGGCAGACATTGCCTCCGGACTTGTGCGCGCGGGGGCGACCGTGGTCAGCGGGCTCGCGCGAGGCATCGATACGGCCGCACATGCGGAAGCGCTCAGCGCCGGCGGAAGGACGATTGCCGTCATCGGATCCGGGCTCGATGTTCCTTATCCGCCGGAAAATCGCAGGCTGCTTTCGCGCATTGCCGATCGCGGAGCGATCCTTACGGAGTTCGCCATGGGTGAAAAGCCGGACCCGGCCTATTTTCCACGGCGCAACAGGATCATCAGCGGAGTTTCACGAGGGACCGTCGTCGTCGAATCGGCGATCGACGGTGGAGCGATGATCACCGCTTCGGCTGCGCTCGACCAGAACAGGGAAGTCTTCGCAGTGCCCGGACCGCTCACAAATCCGCTCAGCGTTGGGCCGCACACGCTCATTCGTGACGGACGGGCCAAGCTGATCACGGGTGTGGAAGACATACTGACAGAATTCCGGGGCGTTTTTTCGCCGGCGGCCGATGTGCCGAAACACGTACCTCAGAACCTGACGTTGTTCGAGCGCACGGTGCTCGACGCGATCGACGGAGATCCCGTCCACATCGACGTCATTGCGGAACGATCACGACTCGGCCCGGGTGACGCGCTGGTGGCATTGTTGGGGCTGGAGTTCAAAGGCTGCGTACGACAACTGCCGGGGAAATACTTTGTGAGGATGTAGTTGAGGAACAGGTCGCCCCTACGGGGCTTTGTCCTTTCTGCTTATGGCGTGTCTACAAACAGTGCAGCCCCTAACGGGGCGACCCAGGGGTATATCGTTGAAGACCGATTTGAAGAGATTAACCCTAGAGAACCTCAATTCTTCTAGCTCCGTAGGAGCGTTCTGTTCTTCCGTCCGGGCCGTTCAGGATGAGTCCCGTAGGGACGACCTATTTGTAGGCATATACAAGCCAAGATCTTCTAGCTCCGTAGGAGCGTCCTGTTCATCCACGCTTGAGGGGTACACATCATGGCAAACACATACACGCAAATCTATATTCAGATTGTCTTCGCAGTCTTCGCAAGGCAATGCTTGATTCCAAGAGCACACAAGGAAGAGTTATTCAAGTACATCACGGGCGTGGTGAAAAAACGAAAGCAAAAGGTGATTGCAATTAACGGCGTTGCGGACCATATCCATTTGTTCGTCGGCATGACACCCGAGATCGCAGTATCTGACCTTGTCCGTGATGTGAAGGCTTCATCGTCCGGGTTCTTCAATGACAAACACTGGACAAATGGGAGATTTTCTTGGCAGGAAGGTTTTGGAGCTTTTTCTTATTCACGCTCGCAGATTGATTCGGTTGTTAAATACATTCTCAACCAGGAAGAACACCATCGACGGAAGACGTTTCGGGAGGAATATCTGTCATTCCTGAAGGAATTCCAGGTTGAATATGACGAAAGGTATCTGTTCAAATGGATCGAAGATTTACCTGTGGAAGAATAGCTTTCACAGAAAGAACAGGTCGCCCCTACGGGGCGACGCGAGGTTAAGTCAATGAATGGCGATTGGGAGAGAAGGATTTTACGGAAGCTCAGATAGATCGAGAAGGAAAGTGCAAATCATTTCGTCTGACAATAGCCTAACAGGTTGCCCCGACGGGGCGGTACATAGGTAGAGTTTGGGATGAAATTGTTTGAAGAACATTTCAGCAGGAATTTGTTCGACCGGACTTCCTCAGGCTCAATCATTTTACATTGTTCCATATTCCTTCTTCAATCCTAAGTCCCGTAGGGACGTCCTATTTGTAGCTATCACAAAGCCAAGGTTTTCTAGCTCCGTAGGAGCGTCCTGTTCTTCGTGAATGGCCAACCACCAATTCATCGATTCACAGGTCCCACCAAAAATAGAATCGGGGAGGCGCGGCTGTGTGGCCGACCTCCCCGATCCGTTATCCGACCTCTACCCCACCGGCGAGGTCAGATCATACGCTCCACCAATACG
>MHAK01000045.1:0-969 GCA_001802945.1 Ignavibacteria bacterium RIFCSPLOWO2_12_FULL_56_21
CACTTTCGGCCGGTTCGTTTCCCGCAAGAATCGACCCCGACGGCGCTCTTCCTCTCAGAAAAGACATCAATTTCCATTCGACTCCCAGAATTCCGTGTCCGAGATATGTGTTGGCAAATACAAACCTGCGTATCCGTTGCAGAAGGGTGCTCGCGGGAACGGGCACATTCTGAACTTCGAGCCTCCCATCGGACACCTGAAACACGGGCTTGTAGTACCAATACTCTTCTCCCACCGTATTGTTGTGGAAATCTGTTCCCGACATGACGAGCACGACTGCATCGGGCTTATATGTCACGCCCCTTTCTCGCAGGTAGAGAAATTGTTGATCGGTTCCGTATCCGCTGACGGACGCGTTTATGATCTCCCAATCGGGATGTCGCTCCTCGATCACTTCACTGAACCTTTCGTTGACCTCCACTCCGAATCCCCATCCGAAGGAATCCCCCAAGATCAACATCCGTTTCTTTGAAGATTTGTCGATTGAATATTCTTGATCACGGAGGCCTTGACTGTTGATTTCCACATTCACGGAAAAATCACGGCCTGCGAACGTGACTGATGTGCCGGGATTTTGCGCCCATCCAAGCAGGGAATCGTACTGCCAGAGAGTGACGCGTTCGGGTCTGGTTGGAGCCCATGCCGGCAGAAGCCACCGCGCTACGAATTCGACTCCAATTACCGAGGCTACGGAGATACCGATGACGAGCAGAATTGTGAGTGCGCGATAGAGTCGCAGTTTTATCCGTTCGTCCTGCACGACAGTGGTTGACGAATCTCTCAAGAATGGGAATGCTGTATGCTAAGGAATTTTGAGGCCAAGAACTAAACTGTGAGGCGGGGAGATTCTTGCTTCGGGGAGGGAAGCGCAGAACGCGGTTTTATTATGATGGGCTCGACCGGCAATAAATTGCCGGTCTCGATACAAACGCCCCGGCCTCTCCCGGGAGTGGGCTCGGCCGTGGGCAA
>MHAK01000045.1:1001-1916 GCA_001802945.1 Ignavibacteria bacterium RIFCSPLOWO2_12_FULL_56_21
GCAAGCGAAACCCTGCGGGTTTGAATAAGCCCGAAGGGCTTTGTGTTTGTTTTGAGACGGAGGATTCATCCTCCGTAATACGCCATTCCCATCCCGTGTCGTCGGTAATATAAATTGCCGGTCTCGGTACAAACGCCCCGGCCTCTCCCGGGAGTGGGCTCGGCCGTGGGCAAGCGAAACCCGGTGGGTTTGAATAAAGCCCGAAGGGCTTTGTGTTTGTTTTGAGACGGAGGATTTATCCTCCGTAATGTGCCATTCATACCGCATTTCGGTGAGAACAAATACGAGGCGCTGCGGGTTGCGAGATCTATCAAAACGATTCATTGAAGTTCCTCGGTGTCGTCAACGATTGAAGTTTCTTCTCCGTCGATTTCGAGCTCGCTCATTACGCCACGGGTTGGATGGTGTTCTTTTTGGCGGTTCACATACGCAATGACAGATTTCACCATGAACGGGCTTACGGAAACCACACCGAACCCGCCTTGCCATCGGAACGGCTCTCGCGATTCAGCGTTTATCCTGGGATCTCTGTTTATGAAGTGCGAACTTGCCCCCTTCACATGTCGAATGATGGTTTCCGGGGCCAAGGTTGTTGATCCACGTACCACCATATGCATGTGGTCCTCTGCTCCGTTGATCGCCAGAACATGAAACCCCAAATCCCGCGCTTTCGAGAATGCAATTTTGCGAACGGTTTCCTCAATCAAAGGCGTAATCGTAGGAAATCGACCTTTCGTTGCCCACGTAAAATGATAAAAGATCCGGTGGTAACTGCTTGGACCGCTCATGATTCACCCCCTCCTGATGGTGCTTTCTTCTTTTTGCTCGACCGGCAATAAATTGCCGGTCTCGATACAAACGCCCCGGCCTCTCCCGGGAGTGGGCTCGGCCGTGGGCAAGCGAAACCCTGCGGGT
>MHAK01000045.1:1931-48014 GCA_001802945.1 Ignavibacteria bacterium RIFCSPLOWO2_12_FULL_56_21
ATACAAACGCCCCGGCCTCTCCCGGGAGTGGGCTCGGCCGTGGGCAAGCGAAACCCTGTGGGTTTGAATAAAGCCCGAAGGGCTTCCTGTTTGCCTAGAGGCGGAGGATTTATCCTCCGAAACGCGCAATTCACATTACATGTCGTTCGGTAGATTGATCCGCCGACATTACCTGATGTATACGATCTTGTGTTTTGCCGTCAGTCCTGCGGATTCCAGCCGTACAATATAGATACCGGTCGATAAGCGCGAGGCATTGAAACTCCGCCGATATGCGCGGCCCGACTCAGCCTCACCCTCGAATAACGTGGCCATCTCGCGGCCAAGGACGTCGAAGACTTTCATCGTTGCATGTCCGGGGACTGCAAGAGAGAATTCGATCGTCGTCTCCGGATTGAACGGATTCGGATACGGATCTCCGAGCGAAAAGGCCTCCGGCGCCAATCCAAGCTCAACCTCGATCTCGCCGGAATAGGAGAATGCGCCGGAACGGTCGACTTGCTTGAGACGATACGCTATGCGCTGAGCGCTTGGCGCAAAGCGCGTGGCGCTAGGCGTAGCATCCACAAAGCTGTATTCGCGCGGCGATGTGCTCGTCCCCGCCCCCTCAACAAAGCCGATCTTGGTCCATGATTCCATCATTCCAACATTCCGCCTTTCTATTTCCCATCCTGCATTATCCGCCTCCGTCGCTGTTCTCCACCGAAGCAATACTCCCTGCGGAATACTTGCCGCTGAGAATTCCACCATTTGTACCGGCAACGGTGCGGTCGCAGAACTGGGAATTTCCGTTATGGCCGCTGCGGCAATGTGCGTGTAATCCGAGTTCGGACCGTTGTACGACGCCCGGACATACGTGGTTTCGTTTGCCGTCAGCGTCAACATGCCGTCCCCAGACCAGGCCGCAGCATCAGTCATTCCGGCGGCGTACACCGTAACAGATCCCCACGCAAGCGCGAAGAGAATGTTTGTCGGTGATGCCGTTTCACGCACCACCAGTTGTCCCCCCGTCGCAGCCATTCCCGTCGTCATAGAAACGTCGCGCAGCACTTCAACGCTTCCCACCCGCACCGTGTCGCGCGTCGCCAGCAGAAGATGGCTTCGGGATACTATGATTGTCGTTGCGCTGAAGATCCTTCCGGCTGATCCGGTCGTCCCTCCCGCGGTGATGTACTTTACTTCGAAACCGTTGAGGTCAATTGAACCGTCGGTAGCGTTGAAAAGGACCACGAATTCGTCCCCCGCTGCGCCGTATTCAGGAGACGCATGTGAGACCATGATGTCGCCCTGCGTCGGAACAGACTGACGCGACAGCGCACTGACAACGACCGAAAATGACAGAAATGCGATACGAAGGAGAGTGATCTCCTTTGGAATGAATACAGACATGACGACCCCCCTGCCCGGGCCGGGCAATGAATGTGTTTTGAAATGTCGGGGGATTGCTAAAGGTGGGCAGGGGCAACATCGGCAATGCGCGGGAGATTGTCAAGCGACTGATCATTGAGATCAGGAGAGCGAAGTTGGTTAATTATCGATTGGAGAGCCAGGTTGGTTCATTGTCGGGCGGAGATCGGAATTGGTTACCTCGTGTTTGTTCAGTTCCGGGTGAATTGATGGGAAAACGAGGGGTGACGCGCCAGAGCAAGACATCCCGAGAAGAAAGCAAAACGGGCATTCTCCGGTGAAGGAGCCTGCCCGTCTTGAAAGTCCCAGGATACTACAATTCCCAAAACGAAATCTTTGCGTCCCTGCGTCTCTGCGAGAGTTCTTCTTCTAGTGCCGTTTCCAATAATTAACCTTGCATTCCACTTGATTTAAAGCATTGGAAACGTGCACTAGTGCTCGCTCCCACACAAACTTTAATAGTGGGAGCGGCACTAGGAAGTCGGTGGCAGAGGCCGGCGCTTGAGCTGCGTGTACGCCACCGCCAGTATTGCCACAATGGCGATGAAGATGAACAGATACGTCACGGGGGATGTGGGCGTCACGGACGACTTCCACGATTCCACCTTCTCCTCCAGCGTCCGCTGCTGTTCCGGCGTCAGGTCGCCTCGAGAAACCATCAGCGGCATCCACGCTGCGCGCACTTCCTCGATCCATGCCGATTGGAACGATTCAAAAGTCCTCTTATTCTCGTCCCCCGGACGCTCGACCACCATCTGCGAATCAATGTAGGCCGTGAGGTTTGCGGCGAACTCGGAGCCGTTCATGAACTGACTCACGGCGATTTGCCGGGACGTGAACGCAGCGTTCAGTCCGCGCCAGTACGCCTCAGCAGCTCTTGCCGACCAGGCTTTGAGCAGCGTATCCACTGCAGCCAGCTCTTTCGCGCGATTCTTGTTGTTCACATACAGCAACGTCAGCTTCGGTCCAAGTCCCCTCCACTGCGCCTCGAATTTGTTCTGCTCAGACAATACGGAGGCCAGGTCCGTTCCTTTCAGCTCCGTTCGGGACAAGAAGCGGAGGTTGCTCTCGATAGAGCTCTTGATGCCCTGGACGACGTTATTCCGGTCGAGCTTCATCACAAGGCCCCGCTTCTCCGAGTCCCCCATCTGCGCGATCTCTTTGTCGTACTGCATGAACATGCTGTCGACGAGGGCGAAGATCAGCTCATCCCGCTCGCGCAATCCCTGTTGGAGCTTGCCGATGACCCCTTTGAGTGAGTCGATCATGGTGTTCGTCGCCATGCCCGCGGCGCTCAGGCCTTTGACGTTTGCCGACATCCGCTCGATATCCGCCATCAATTGTGTGTTGTCCTCGCTCAACCGTTCCACTTGCGACGACAGCGCCCGCACCTGCGTTTCCAGGTCTGCGATCCGGCTCACCTGCGACTCGATCACCCCCAGCTTGTCCTGGTTCAACCGAAGCTGCACGCGAAGACGGGTGATCCGTTCCTCGAAGTTTTCGCCATACAACGACTTGTCGAGCAGTTCCCGGTCGATGGCATACACTTCGTGCATGTGATCGATCGTTACCGAAATGTCGGCGCAATCCTGCACGGTCCGTGCGGAATCGATCAGCTTCTGCAACTCCTTCGATTCTCTTTCAAAACTGCGGACGACCTCGAAATCGGATCGCTCTTGCGCTGCAAGCGTACCCGTGAAGACGAGCACGAGCACGGCCGCTGCCAGCATTGAACCTGCGCGTTTCATGTGCCGTCTCCTGTTTACTTGGGTTGTTGTTGAATACCGTCGCGCGTGAGCAGGACGGGTTTTTCACGGCCATTGATCAGCTGGATATACGGTATCCGCTGGTTGAACGCCGGATTGGCCATGCCGGCTTCATTGATCATGATCTTGTTCGTTTGTTCAAGTCCGGCGTTGCCGTGCACAAACACGTAGACGTGCTTGAACTTCGGGCCGGTGACGAAGTAGTTCCCTGAACGGTCACGGATGACGCGGAACGTCTTGCCCGATATGTTGACGGAATCCTGGAGCTCGTCGAACATCAGCGGCTTGACGTTAAAGGCCATATGGTAGCGGTCTTCCTTTACCATGCCTGCGTTGTCGGCGGTCAGCTCCGACTCCACCGGCCAGGAGAAATCTGCGGGGACGAGAGTCA
This sequence comes from Ignavibacteria bacterium RIFCSPLOWO2_12_FULL_56_21, assembly GCA_001802945.1. Taxonomy (GTDB): domain Bacteria; phylum Bacteroidota; class Ignavibacteria; order UBA10030; family UBA10030; genus 2-02-FULL-55-14. The sequence continues at coordinate 5,496 of MHAK01000045.1, forward strand.
GCGTCGAGCATCCGACGGCAGTCAGCAGCGCGATAGCAGCAAGCTGTTTCATTGGGGAACTCCGGGACATTGTGAGGGCTATGCGAAAAGGTTTTTGTGCGTCTTTAGTCAAAGATCCACCACGAAGAAACAGGAAGGTCTTGTTGGCATCGAAACATTCCTTTTTTTCGTGCCCCTTAGTGTACCTTCGTGGACCCTTCTTTCAATCCCTTGCTCTACTCAGCCCTGCGAATGTAGAAAACCCTGCCCGTGGAAGCAAGCGAAGGTGACGACGAACACGAATCTGAAGAGGATTTACCATGGCTCGCGTTGACAAGTCTATTGCCGGGAATCGACGGGGAGTGACGCGGCGGGCGGAACCGACGAAGCCTTTGCCGCTTCGCGGCGAGCATACCTTCCACGGACAAACACCACGATCCTGTATCCCAGCAACACAGCGACGATGGCGCCGTACGTTAGCGGACGTTGAAGGTCCGCTTTCACAAGCCACAGGTAATGGATCACGCCGCAGATGGCGGTGACATACACCAGGCGATGGAGTCGTTTCCAGTTCTTTCCCCCGACCCACTTCGTCATTCGGTCGGTCGACGTGAGGGCGAGCGGCAGCATGAGCGACCATGCGGTGAAGCCCACGATGATGAACCGCCGTTTCGTCAGGTCGTCCGCAATGTCCCCCCATTCGAAAAACTTATCGAAGTAGAGATACGTCATCAGGTGCATAGTCCCGTAGAAGAACGCATAGACGCCCGACATCCGGCGAAGCCGGGAGAATCCGCTCCAACCGGTGATCTTCCGGAGCGGAGTCATCGTCAGCGTTATGACGATCATCCTCAGCGTCCAGGTCCCGGTTGTATCCGTGATATCGTCGAGCGGATTGACGGAAAGATTGTCGGTGTAGTAATTGTAGAGGAGGAAAAGGAACGGCGTCGCCGCCAGAAAGAACGCGAGCGGCTTGAGGAGGAAACGGAAAGAATCGAAGCGCCGAGGGGGTGAAGCCATTACTCTCTCCGCCCTCAGTAGTTCTGTTTCAGGTCCATGCCTGCATACATCGAAGCCACCTGTTCGGCATAGCCATTGAACGGCAGCGTCTTCCGCTTTCCGAACTCTCCGATCCGCCGTTCAGTTTTCTGGCTCCATCGGGGATGGTCCACGTCGGGATTGACGTTCGAATAGAACCCGTATTCGTTCGGCGCCGCGATGTTCCATGTCGTCGGAGGTTCCTGTTCGACGAACGAGATCCGGACGATAGATTTGATCCCTTTGAACCCGTACTTCCAGGGAGTCACCAGCCGCAACGGAGCGCCATTCTGATTCGGGAGGTCTTTGCCGTAGAGACCCGTTGCCAACAGCGTAAGCGGATGCATCGCCTCGTCCATGCGCAATCCTTCCACATACGGCCATTGCAGGTACGGACGCCGTTGTCCGACCATCTCGTCCGGCCGATACACCGTCTCGAACGCCACATACTTCGCTTTCGGCAAAGGCTGTGCTTTCTTCATAATGTCCGCAAGCATCACGCCGCGCCAGGGAATAACCATGGACCATCCTTCGACGCAGCGCATGCGATAGATCCGGTCCTCCTGTGTCAGCCCTTTGAGCAGATCGTCCAGTGCGAAGGTTGCCGGCTTCTTCACAAGTCCGTCAATTTTCACTGTCCAAGGCCTTGGCTTGAAGCTTCCTGCATTCTCCTCCGGATCGCTCTTGTCCGTGCCGAATTCGTAAAAATTGTTGTACGTCGTAATCTCTTTGAAGGTGCTCGGCTTTTCGTCCGTGTCATTTGGACCCTTCTTTCCTTGAGGCCATCGGTCCTGCGGGGGAACTACGCCTCCCCCCAGCAAGGACGGCGATACCATGCTCACGCCGGCAAGCCCAACCATGCCCAGCCATGATCGGCGGGTATAATACTGCGATTCGGGCGTGATTTCGGAGGAAGGGACCCTGGGGATTTTATTGAAAGACATGGGACAACCTCCTGAAACGACTTGACAATTTCGAATTTCGGATTGCGGATTGTGGATTATCTCAGACGGATCTGCTTATGTATTGACCCTTTCCTACTTCTACCTCCTGGTTTCTTTTTCCTTTTTCCTGCTCCTCACACCTTCTCCTGCTTCCACCATCGCGTAACAACCTCCTCGATCTTCGTCCTCGCTTCGCTCTGTTTCCACTTCTCATAGAACTTGATATCGGCCGAGTCGGGTTCCGGGCTCGGGAAATCGATCTGCACCCGCAACGGCATCGAGATCGCATCTCCGACGATCAGCGATTCCCCCTGCCTCAGCGAGGGAAGCACGTCGGTCAGACTCGCAAACGTGTCCGGCACCAGCTTGCTCACGTAGGCCTGATCGAGCGGGTTCGTCAGACGGAGGATGACGTAGTTATTGCATTGCGACAAGATCGTCTCGGAGACCTCCACCGGACGCTGGCTGACGACCATGCAGCTCACACCGTATTTGCGCCCCTCCTTCGCGATCCGTTCGACCGTTCGCCGCGCGGCCGTGGTCGATGTGCCGCTGGCCGGCAGATAGTTATGCGCTTCCTCGAACACCAGGAGAATGGGGAAGTCGCGTCGGTTCGGATTCCAGAAGTTGAAGTCGAAGATCATCCTGGCCAGCAGCGATACGATCGTATTCACGATGTCGAATGGAACGCCGCTCAGGTCGAGAATAGTCACTTGCGCCGACCCGTCCGCGCCAAGGATCTTTGACAACAGGTCGTTCAGCGACGACGACGTGATGTATTTCTTCGGACGGAACATGAATGCGTAGCGGGGGTCGTTCAGTTTGCCGTCGAGACGCACCAGGAACCGCGTGAACTTGCCGTAAAATGGGCCTTCCTTCGATCCGCCCCCCATCGTGATCTTCTCCGTGTCCATGTATTGCATCTTCGCCCGAATCTCGCTCAGGTCGAAGTAGACAGGCGTGTCGATCGTGATCAGGGTGGACATTTCCGGGTTCTTCCCCTTTTTCGATGCAACGACGAGGTCCCGAAGCACGGTGATCTGGCTCGAGGCATTCTCGTCCTTTTCATCCACGAACATTTCACGAAGCTCGTCGAAGTTCATCAGCCAGAACGGGAGCTCGAACTCCGCAATGTCCAGATGATTGCAGTTCCCCTCGAACGCCTTCTCGTATTCGTTGTGGATGTCGAGGATGATGATGTTCGTATCGGGGTACTTCGTCACTTTTTGGAGGATGGACGCGACCGTGCACGATTTTCCCGAGCCGCTGGAGCCGAGGACGGCGATGTGCTTGCCGAAGAATTTGTTCGCGTCCAGATAGGCCCGCTGGTTTTCGAACAGCGACACGAGCCCGACCGAAAATCCGTAGCGCTGGAAAACCGAAAAGGCGACGGCGAGGTCGCCGTCTTCGGCGATGTAGACGGGCGAATCGACGACGGGGAACACGGAAACGCCGCGCTCATAGCGTCCTCCTTTAACCGTTCCGATGAGCGATGCCATCATCCGGTATCGCTGCGCAGGCTGGCCGTTGATCTCGACGTCCTCCTTGAGGAAATCGGAGACCATACCGATGAGCACGAGCGACCCCATTGGTATGAGGACATACGTGCCGATCTGTCCGATGAAGTACGTCTTGCCGTTCAGGTCGCGTTTGAGAGACTTGATGTTGGCGTCGATGAGAATATCGATCGTGCCGGTGGAGACGTGCTGCACGAGACCGATGAATTTTTGCTCTACCATGGTGACCGCCTTTCAATGTGAACAGCCAGGATCATTTCGGAATGCGGATTTCGGGATATCGGATGAAATGGCGACCTGAACTCATTCCACGCGTTTAACGACAACCACCGTCTTATCATCTGCCGGCTCTGCCAATCGCTCGTGCGTGCGCACATCCACCATCAGTCGCTCGCAGAAGTCGCGCGACGACAGCTCGTGATGAGCCTCGAGAAATCTGTGCAGCCTCGGTTCTCCATACTCCCGACCATCAGGGTCGCGTGCTTCGGAAATGCCGTCCGTATAGATGACGAGCATATCGCCGACGGCGAGGATTGCATTCTCCACCCGGAAGGTCTCTTGCGGAAAGGGTCCCAAAATCTGTCCAGTCGGCTTGAGCTCTTCGAGCGCCTTGTCCGCCACGTGCCAAACGAGCGGGCTGTTGTGGCCTGCGTTCGAATACAGTATAACACCTCGGGCATTGTCGGTCAATTCCAGGAAGAACATCGTGACAAACTGTTCTTCCGTGAAGGACCGGTGGACGAGCTTGTTGATGCGGGTCATGAGCGTGGAGATCTTCATGTGATGCGAGATTCCCATGCGGATGCCGCCGACGACATACAGCGCCTGGGCCGCGGCGCTGAAGCCTTTGCTGGCAGCGTCTCCGACCACTATCGACAGCCGGTCCGGATCGTCCTCCGTTTTTACATAGTCGAAGAAGTCGCCCCCAACGATGCGGGCGGCCTCCGAAACGCCATAGATGTCGTAATGAAAGAACCGGCGTCCGGGATCGGGCAGGACGCTCTGCTGAATCGACCTTGCTTTGTCGATGTCCTTTTCCAGCGCTTTCGCACGCAGCTCGATCTTCCGATTGCGCAGCGAGTTCGTGACCGCGATCGAGATGATGTTCAGGTCCGACAGGATCGACTGATCGAGTGCATCGTAATTAAAGGCGAGCACGTACTGGTAGACCGTTCCGTCACCCCACGCCGTCTTCTCGCCGACCCCTGTGGCCGAATACTTGACGATCCCTTTGCGGATCAGATACCGGTCCGTCTCATTGGCGAGTATCGACCGCTGTTCTGCCAGCCACTGGAAGACGGGGTATTGCGAGACGGGAATCTTGTACCCGGATTCGAGCCTTTCGATCTCGCCAATCTGATGGATAAGCTTGTACGATTCCGCCGACGGCTCATATTGCCAGATCCGCCCGCCTTTGATCTGGATGTCCGGACTCTTGACGATCTCGTTGACGACGTGCTTGAGCAATTCCTTGTCGGTACGGAATTGGTCGGAGCCGAACGATTCGATGGTTCTATACAGCCTACGTAAGTTCATTACGGGGTGAAGCCAGGTGATTGCGAATTTCGAATTGTCAACTTGCCCGCCGAACTCGCGTCAGTGAGGCAGGCGGGTTGCGAATTGCGGATTAGCATGCATACGGCTGCTCGTGATTAAGCAATTGAAAATTGACGTTTGACTATTCAAAGTTTCATTCTTGAAAGTTGGCAGTTGATAACCTGCCCGGCATGTGAGTTATGTGAAGGCAGGCGGGTAGTCAGTTTGTTTCTCTCGACTGCCTAGCAGGATGCGGAAAAAAGGGCGTTAGAAGAATTTCACGCAATGCCGCTATGACCGCAATGGACGCAAAGGGAGAAAATTCACTAAAATCTCATTGCGCCCGCCCTCGGCCGAGCCCGGCGGTTCGACCCTTCGGTGAACTCAGGGTCGGCTCGCTCACCGTCCCGAGCCCGCCTACGGCGGGTAAACTCCGTCGAGGGACCTCGGGCGAGGCCGGGGAACTTTGCGTAGTCGCCCTTCGACTTCGCTCAGGGCGACCCTAAGCTTGCCGAAGGGTCGCAGTACATGGCCCTTTGCGTCATTGCGTGATCTCTTTTTCCGCAAGCTGCTAGTGGCTACTGCATACTTCATGCGCGCTGTACGGCTTCAAAGACCTTCACCGGCTCTCTCTTCCCCTTCACCGCCATCGGTTCGAGTTCGTTCAGGAGACACCATTCGGGAGTACCGAGGGCTCGCGCGGAGGTTTCTGACAGCAGTACTTGTCCCGGTTTCGCGGCGCTGCAAAGCCGGGCGCCGAGATTCACGGCGTCACCGATGACAGTATAGTCCATTCGCTCCACACTCCCCATGGCCCCCATCACCATATCTCCGGTATTGATGCCAATGCCGACCGAGATTGAGTCCATTCCCCGGTCCCGCATGATAGCCGGCAGCTCCCGCTGGATATCCAGGGCCGCACGAACGGCTCTTTCCACCATTCCTTCGCCCCCGAACACAGCAACGAGCTCGTCCCCCACATACTTGTCGATGTCCCCGCCATGGCGTTTGACAATGCCCGCCTGGGCGGCAAGACTGGCGTTGAGCATGGCGACGACCCGTTCCGGCTCCGAAACCTCTGAGAATGCCGTGAACCCGCGAATGTCCGAGAAGAACACCGTTGCGGTCCTTCGCGATCCGCCGAGCTTCACGCCGGACAGGTCGCTGCTCCGGACGGCGTCGATCGTTTGCTGGGACACGAATTTTTCGAGATGGAACCGTTCACGCAGGCCGCGAACCATCTCGTTGATCCTCTCGGCCAGTCTTCCGATCTCGTCAAGGGAGGCAACTTCGGCACGTGACGAAAAGTCGCCAGCGCCGACTCGCTCCGCCACTTGCCCGATCGCATGCACCGGGGTGACGACGACACGGCGCATGAACAGGCGGATCACCAACCAGACGAAAAGGATCGTCACCACACCCGCGCCTGCAGAACGGAGCTTATTGGTCGCAAGCCGGGCGTTGATCTCCGACATCGACACGCTCACTTCGATCGCCGACCGCACCTGATGGTTGGAGCTGTGACACGCGTAACACCGGCTCTCGTTCGGAATGTGGACGATCCGAACGAGACGTTGAGCTTCGTCCTCCCCTTCCATGAATTCCAGCGTGTCTTTGTTGGCGATGACCGACTTCAACTCCGGGCGCGTGCGCGGGGGCGGATTGAGAAAACGCTCGAATCCGTTGGCGTCATAGACTCGCAATGTCTGCAGGACGTCGAGCGAACGAAGCTCATCCATGTAGAACCGGGCAGAGCCGGCCCTGCCCACGAGCATGATGCTCCGGAATCCTTCGCGGATCGCCGCTTGCATCGCCTCCGTGAACTTGTGTTCAACGTCTTCCGCGAACGACGCAAGCGTGGCCGCGTCGAATTCCACCATCATGATACCGCGCATAGGAAAGCGGGAGCCGTGGCAGACCTGACACCGGTCTTCATTGACGAGCGGAACAAAAACGCGCACGACCTTCCCCCGCATCTCATAGACGTGGGCCGACGTCTTTGGCGCGAGAATGTCCAGTAGCCGGGTGTCGGGGATCTCGTAATCTTCCGGACCGAAATGCAGGAATCCCATCCGGTCGTAGACCTGGACGAGGCGGACTCCGGGGATTGTGTGTGAGGCGGCGATGAGTGTGTCCATTTGATCGCCGTTGCCGCCGAGCATGATCGTACGGAACGCGGTAGCGATCGTGTTGCCGAGCGCTCCCGCCATGCCGCGCACCGACTTCGTCGCCGACATCGAGCTCACGGCGGAAGGACGGAGTGCAACCTGGAGCGCGCCGCGCATCGGCTCTTTGGGGTCATGACATCGCCAGCATTCCGGTCGGTTGTGGAGCGGTTCGTATAGGGTGAATACGCTCCCCGAGTCGGCGTGGTTCATTGCGGAACGGGGCGAGCGGGTGGATATGACGTCGGCGACCATCGGGTCGTTGACGTTGGTATTCATTCCCTCTCCCTCGCGCAGAAAGACCTCCCGTCCGAAGCGGTCGTAGATCGTGATGTCGACAAACCGGACATTCTGGCGGACGTCGTTCACCATTTCCACCGCGTATGGTGCTTTGCCGGTGAGCATGACGTTTCGAATACCGGCGGCGAGCGTTTCTGTGGAGATTCGGAGCTTTTCCCGCTGTTGAATGATGAGGGCTTCGGATTCTCTCTGGATGGTGAGAATGACGTACGTGCCAAACCCGACCACCAGGACAAGAATGATCAGGAGGAGGATCTTCAGTTCGAGGCGGGACTGGATTGCGCGGAGCACGCGCTTAATCTAGAAAGAAGTCTGGTGCGGCTCAAGTGAAGAACGACCAAGTTGGAGGGTGAATTTCTTGTTGACTGCCCCTCTATATAGTACATAGTTAAACTCCGGGAGTCTTAAGAGTCCCGGACTCTACTAGGTGAAATTCTCACAAATCCCGCATCACCCTGAACCTCTCCCCCTCCCATCCCGGAAACAGCCTCTTGTCATCCGCCAATCCAAGATGTGCTCCCGCCACTTCGGCAAACAATGACCGGAAATCCACCGTGACAGGCAGATCACGGGCGTCTTCCAGCGCTTCGGGAACCAGCGGCGGAATCGTTCCGTGCACCATGCCCCCCGTAACCTGATTTCCGAGGATGAACGAACATGAGGCTCGCCCGTGGTCCGTCCCTCCGGACCCATTCTCCCGCACCGTTCGGCCGAACTCTGTCATCGTCATCAGAACGATGCGGTCCTGGAACGAAGCCATATCCCACCAGAAGGCGGAGATCGCAGCGGACAAATCGCGCGCACGCGTTGCAAAGGTGCCGTTCGCCGTCCCCTGCTGCACGTGCGTGTCCCATCCCCCCGTTTCAGCAAAGCCGACTTCGAGACCCACGTCTGCCTTGATAAGCTGAGCGATTTGCTTCAGGGAATTTCCCAGGGGGGAAGAAGGATATGTCACACCCGGAGACGGACGATACTGCCGGACATTCGACGCCGAAAGAAGCTTGACCGCCTCGAAACTCCCTGTCCCGGCATTATGAAGCAGGGATTCGGTCGTTTCTCTGTACATCGATTCCAACGTCCCTCCCGCCGAGGACATTTCGCTGACTCCGAATTCCTCAAGCCGGGAAATCGCCAGCGCCGGCTCTTCACCGTTCAAGCTCCGAGGCATCGCTGGCGTCATGGCAACTGCACGGAACGGAGTCGCTTCATGGCCGAGCAATCCACACGCGCGGTTGAGCCATCCGGACGACATCCCCTTGCGTCCCGGCGTCCCCGTTTCCATATAATCCTGCGCGTCAAAGTGTGATCGTGTCGGATCCGGAGATCCCACGCCGTGCACAATCGCAAGTCGTCCCTCTTTATAGAAGGGAAGGAATGGACTAAACGCCGGATGAAGTCCGAAACCGTTGTCAAGATCGAGCAGCTTCTGCTCTCCAGCAGATCCGGCGGCGGTCATCGCCAGCCTGGGGCGCAATCCGGTCAGATGTGACTCCTCGACCGGCGGCACGGCCATGAGCCCGTCCATTGCTCCACGCTGAAAAATGGCGATGAGGATCGGACGCTTTTCAAACAATCCGGGAGCCGGTGTCGCAAAAACGAGACGATTCAGGAACAATGGCGTTCCGCCCACGCCGAGCGAACAGAGGGCCAGGCCTGAAGACTTGAGGAAGATCCTGCGGGTGTGCATGCTCAGCCTAGATAAATATCGGTCCACGAAGCATCACGAAGCGACACGAAAGGTCCTTGATTTGCATCTCATCTTCTTCGTACTACGTGGTCCTTCGTGTACCTTCGTGGACATGTTTTTTATCTGCGTTGAAACTCCGGCGATCCTATGATGAGTCCTACAATATGTTGTTGCATTGTCGGAGGATTCGATTGGTCCATCGTCAAACGCCTTCGTCGCGCGTTTCCTTTCTTCGTCACCAGCGGAAGTCCATTCTCATCCATGAACATCTCTGGTTCTTCCCCTTCATCCCCGACTGCGTGTTCCTCTTTCTCTTCTATACGAGAACGCAATTCCGTGGACCGAACGCTGCGCTGAAGAAGCGCTACGGTCGAATCGGCACTTCGCTCAGGCAACAATGCCTTTGTGTAGGCTGCCAGCGCTTCATCGGGAGATCCGGGCTCGCGACCATCCGTGAGCAACTCGAGGTCGACCCTCACACCCTGTACCCTTCCCGATGCCAACTGAAACCCATAATTCATTCTGTTCAGAAGCGATCCGCTGTTGATCCATTGCGAAGCCCGGTCAGGATAACCGGTTGGAGCCTGACAAGCATACATTGGCTGACCCATGCGCGAAGTCCAGGAGACAATGCCGCGAGACGTCTCAACGTGTGCGCCCAGACCCCTTACGGCACTTATCGCCAGCTCGAACGGCGACTTGATCTTCGCTCGTCTCGATGCCGGCGACCAAAACTCCGGCGATTCCACGAGCACATGCATCACAAGCCCGATATCGCCCTTGGACGCCAGGAAAATCTCAGCCATTCGATCGATCAGCGCCTTTGGAGGATCGTCAGACACGAACCGAATTGCGATCGAGCGTGAAATGAATTTCGCAGTGGCAGGATGACGGGCGAGCATCTCAAGGACCCGCTCACCATCTTCAATACCGCCTCCAGACGGAAACGTCACGCCAAGGATCGCCTTTGATCCCGCGTCATGCGCGTCTGCGCGGAAGAGAAATCCGCCATCCTGCACAAAACCGACGGCCCTCCCTCGATCGATCCGCTGTTTGAGCTGATCCCCCTTTTGTCCGGGGGGCATGATTGTCCATCCGGTGAACGCCCGCGCCACTTCTACGACATCCTCCTGCGTGTATCCGCCATCCACGCCCAGCGTGTGCAGCTCCATGAGTTCACGCGCGTAGTTCTCGTTGAGTCCGCGGCGGCGTTGCGCCTGCTTGGGCAACTTCTCCATCGCTTCACGCGCTCGTTCCGCATACTCCTTTCGCGCACGATCGACCGCTGCACGATTTACTCTCCCGCGTAATCCGGGCTCTTCTTCCATCCCCCGGAATTCCATTTCCATCGTCGTCAGCGCGCCTTCCCCCGCCGTCGATTGCGCGTTGTCCAAATACGTCAGCATTGCGGGATGTTTCGCCGTTGCCTTCAAGAGGTCCACGAATCGTCCGGCGGCGTTTGGACGTATTGCATCCCGCTCATACGAAAGGACGTACGGACGAGATTGATTGTCCGACAAGGAGACGTTGAAATGATTGAACCAGAATTCTGTCAGAACCTCGCGCAATTGATTCTCGGACGAGTACGCGCGAAGCGTCTTCTGCGCAAGTAATTGTCCGGTCAATTCCTGGACAGGTCGAAATCCCTTCTCTTTACTGAAGTCCCGGAGCTTGTTCTGTAGCTCCTCTCTGTCGGTCGCTTCACCACGCTGAATGATCCCCTCCTCGTAAGCCGCTTGCAACACAAAGCCGGTATTGGGATATGTGCGAGCTATCTCCTCTGCGGATTGTGATAGTGCCGAATACGAAGTGAGGCGATCATTGAGGTCGCGATCGGGAAGCCTCCCGGTCAACTGCTCGTCGAACCACCGGTCCAATCCCGTGCGAGCGACGGATTCGATGTCTCCCGGTCTCGGTCCATACGTGAAACGATCAAGCAAATGCGCGGCCGCTTGACGTTCCGTCAGGCCAAACCGGGCATACGGAAACCGTGTCCGCTCCTGTGAAGAACCGGAAAGAAGGAACAGCAGGACAAGACTGAAGGCAAGAATGAGAGGAAACGTTGTTCGCCGGCGAATCCGCATAGAAGTATGGATGTACTTCGAACAGGATGGTTTAATACCGGTGCATGTGAAGGGCAATCATTGAAGAGGTTGAACCGCGAATCGACGCGAATACAGGACGGATAACATTGAAAAGACGTTCCGGCCTACCTCATCAATCCCGTCTCTGAATCTCCATATCTGTTCGCATGTATTCGCGGTTTCGTTTCACTATTTCCCTCTGACAATCTTGAAATTGAAGTTCGCATTTCCCAGCGCGCCGAACAACCTGATCCACAATGGAAGGATCATCTCTGCTGCATCTGGGAATGCACGTTGAATTTGTTCCGCAAGCGAGTCGCTATTGCTCACGAAGAGCGACGGAGGCATGCCTTTGGAAAAATCGAGCGGATTGGAGACATCGATCAGAACTTTGGCCTTCTGATTGTTCGCCGTCCGGGATCCCATTCGCACGCTGTGTCCGAGCGAAATCAGCTTGGTCCCAATGGCCTGCCCGACCATTCCTGTCCCTAATACCCCGATCCTCATACTAGTGCCGCTCCCACTAATAAAGACTGTGGGGGAGCGTGCACTAGTGCTCGTTCCCAATGCTTCTGTAAACGAGAACACAAGATTGGTTATTGGGAACGGCACTAGTACCTCCTGTCACACTACATTCCTTGAACTCCGCAACGACTCATCGACTCAACTACTTGTTCACCACCAAACAGCTTGCGATGATATCATGCAGTGCCTGCTTTTTCTCCGTGAATCCTGCAATGATGTAACCGATCATCAGGACCATTGCGGAGATGAACTTGGCAAAATATCGTCCCGTCGCCCGGCCGAACGTAATGCGATTTCCCTGGAGGTCGGTCACTTTGATACCCAGAGCCATCTTGCCGAGTGTCCCCTGATTTTTCGAAGACTCCATCAGAGCAAAATAGAGCCAGGTGCCTACCGTGATGACGAGCATGAACATCAAATATGCTCCGATGAATCCGGCAATCATCGCAGTGGCGTCTTCAGGCTCATACTCCATCGACGACATTTCCGACCCAACGATTCCTAACATGGCTACAAGAGGTATGAGTACGAAGAAACTGAGGACGCCGAGAAGAATGGAGTCGATCAGATACGCCGCGAACCTCTTCCAGAAGCCCGCATAGGAGAAAGTTGCACCGTTCATATGAGACCTCCCGGTAAGGATATGAATGGAAGACAACCGTACATCGGTAGGATGGTAAGGACTTTACATTTCGAAAAAAAGGCGGGGGTGGTTCATTGGCTTGTGAAAATCGAAAGTTGGCTCATTTGCCTATGGAAGCAATAGGTTCGTTGAATGGTCTTCACCAATCGAAAATCGACATTCGACAATTCCTAGGTCTTCCCCTGTACTGCCCTGACCTCTTCGGCCCCCTCTTCACCCAACATATAAACAAGCTCTTCCTGGCAGATATCGACAGCCCTTCCAGTACCATTGCGGACTACCGTGCAACACTGCGTCCTGCCTCCCACCCACGGGTCGTCGAGCGTTAAGACACCTTCCTCAATGACCAGCGGATACGCCACACAAAAGAAGGGCTTGATGGCGAATTTCGGCATCCCTTCTTCCACCGCCGCCTTTTGAAGCACGCAATGGCCGCGGGAATTCAGGAAGACGCACTTCCCCGAATCGGCGACGGTTCCCTCACGATGGCCTGAGGGAAAATCAGCATCCACCTCACGCACACCGTCAAACCATCGGCTTGGATCGTGGTCCTGATCGAGATCCATGTGTTTCTGCACGATTGCGGTGTGCCGAAGAACTCTTGCCTTTTCTTCTAGATCGACGAATACTCCGTCCGCGCAGCACGCAGCGTTGCAGTTGTTCATCGAGCATCCAGCAGCGAACTTCTTTTCGAACAAGACGTGGTCGACCTTGAGGCTTTTCTGAAAAGAGAGACGATGGTTCTTCAGCTGCGTGAAAGTCATGCAGGACTAAGAATTATGTGATAGTAGATGAAACGCGAATAGAGTGAAGCGCAATGAGAACATTCTGAAGAAACGTGCCAAATGGTCCAAACGTACCAGACATGCCAAACAGGAAAGCTCGAGGAAGAACAGACGCAGATACATTCACAGTTCGCTAGTGCCGTTTCCAATAATTAACCTTGCATTCCACTTGACTTAAAGCATTGGAAACGTGCACTAGTGCTCGCTCCCACACAAAATTTAATAGTGGGAGCGGCACTAGTTTATTCGGCTCTTCAGTCTGGCAAGTTTGGATCGTTTGGAATGTTTGGTATGTTTTTCACCGATTCTTCCTAAACCACGCGATCATATCCGTTGTTACTGGCTTCGCCCCCAGTTGTCTGAGCATCGTAATGATCTGCCCCCGATGATACGAGGCGTGGTTGACCTTGTGAACCATTGCATGCCAAAGAACTGTTGTCCAAGGGTTGCCGCGAATATCCGTATATGAGAATTTCTCCTGCAGCTTTTCGTCGCTAAGCTTCACGATGAATCCATTCATGTCATTCTGATATTCTGCTATCCTTCTTTTCATATCTGCCAGGTCCGGGACCTCTTCCGGACTTGTGATGCGCGGCTGTGCGGAACCGAGCATGCGGTCGAGCCAGATCCTGTCAGCCCCGTGCAGGTGGGTCAGCGTCCCATGCACACCTCCATGACTCGACCCAAGGTCTCTCCGATATTGTTCCTCCGTCAATGGCGTGACCGCTTCGACCACGAGGTTCGTGGCCCATACGTCGTACGCATACAAGTCGCGGATGTCGGCGATGTTCATACATCAAAGTCCTTCTTGAGCTGTGCTAACCGCTGTAGCGCATCCAGCGGCGTCATTCTATCCGGATCGATCTTGCGAAGCGCGTCCCGGAGTTTGTCGTCCTTCACCTCAAACAACTGCATCTGGAATTCTTCCCCTTCCTTCTTTCCCGACCTTCCATGCGTAATGAGCTCTGAGGATTCGAGGTTCTTCAGGATCAATGCCGCACGGTCCGTGACTTCGGAAGGCAATCCGGCCATCTGCGCAACCTGAATGCCGTACGAATGATCGGCGAATCCCGGAAGGACACGGTGGAGGAAGACCACTTTGTCGCCGTATTCGCGCACGTCCACTTTGAAGTTCTTGACTCTCGGCAACACCTGCGTCAGTTCGTTCAACTCGTGATAATGCGTAGCGAACAGCGTCTTCGCGCCGATCCTCTGGTGAATGAACTCGGTCAATGCCCACGCGATGCTTATACCGTCGAACGTGCTCGTTCCACGTCCAACTTCATCCAGCAAGATGAGACTCTTCCGTGTAGCCGTGTTGACGATCTGCGCAGCCTCATGCATCTCCACCAGGAAGGTACTCTCGCCCGCCGCGATGTTGTCATTCGCTCCCACGCGCGTGAAGATCCGATCGACCAGGCCGATGCGCGCCGATTTCGCCGGGACGAAGCTTCCGATCTGCGCAAGCAACACAATGAGCCCGACCTGTCTGAGAAAGCTCGACTTGCCGCTCATGTTCGGACCGGTAAGAATGACGATCTGCGCATGCTCCGTATCGAGCGAGCAATCGTTCGGCTGATAGTGTTCGCCGGGAGGCAACAACTGTTCAATGACAGGATGTCGCCCTTCAACAATCTCCAAGCTTTCGGAATCGTCAATCATGGGCCGGACATACTTGTTTTCAACGGCCACCTGTGCAAGGGAGGCGAGACAATCGAACGTCGCCAACAGGCGCGCATTCTCCTGGATCTCCGCCGACCTGGCCGCCACAAATTCCCTCACTTCATGAAAGAGCGTTGTCTCCAGCTGCAAGATCCGCTCCTCGGCGTGCATCACTTTTTCTTCGTATTCTTTCAGATCGGGAGTGATGTACCGCTCGGCATTCGCCAGAGTCTGTTTCCGGATGTAATCGGCCGGGACCTTGTCCTTGTGCGAGTTCGTGATCTCGATGTAATACCCGAACACATTGTTGTACCCGACCTTCAGCGATCCGATGCCCGTACGCTCTCGCTCCGACTGCTGCATCCGCGCGATCCAATCCTTCGCGCCGTGCGACAGTCCGCGCACCTCATCGAGCTCTGCACTGTATCCCTTGCGAATGACGCCTCCGTTGGCCACGGCAGCCGGCGGATCATCCGCGATCGCGGCCTCAATGCGGTCAACAACTACCGGCATCGGCGCGAGTCGTGTTGCGATGTCGGTCAAAGTGGCCGACGCACACGACCCGGCTTTTTGCTGAATCGCGGGAATATAACGCAACGATGCTTTCAGCGCCGTCAATTCACGCGGGCCCGAACGCCCCGTGGCGATCCGGCCGAGCAGGCGCTCCATGTCGCCAAGATTGGACATGATCTCCTGAGCATCCCGGCGGAGCGAATTCTGTTCGACGAGCTCTCCGACGGAAGACAAGCGCTCGCGCAATGATTCGGGCCGTTTGAGCGGCCGGTGGACCCATTGCTTCAGCTGTCGCCCTCCCATGGGAGTGCACGTCCGGTCGAGGACCGAGAAAAGCGTCCCGTCCGTCGCACCGCTCATGGTCGATGTGATCTCGAGGTTCCGTTTTGTCGCCGGGTCGAGAGAGATGAAATCGGCGATGTCGACGGGAACGATCTTGCGTATGTGAGGCAGGTTCGATTTCTGCGTTTCCTGGAGATAATGCATGACTGCCCCGGCAGCGACGATGCCGACCGTCAGTTCCTCCAGTCCGAATCCTTTCAGCGACTGCGTTTTGAAGTGCATCAGGAGGGCTTCGTAGCCGTAATCGCGGTTGAAGACCCAGTCATCCAGTTTCGACAAAACGCAAGAGACCCTGTTCGCGAGAATTCGTTCGATCGCTGCAACGTCCCTTTTCTGAACAAGCACCTCCGAGACCCCGAGTCCGGCCAGGTGATCGGCAAGGCGCGCAAGCGGAAATTCGCCCGCGGCAAACTCTCCCGTTGATACATCCACCCAAGCGCATCCGAGGATGTCCGCCGACGTCGCGAGCGGCGAACCAAGGGCCACTGCCGCCAGGAAATTGTTCTGCTTCTGGTTGAGGACCTTGTCGGAGAACGCGACTCCCGGTGTGACAACTTCGATCACGTCCCTTTTGACGATTCCCTTCGCGAATTTCGGGTCTTCCAGCTGCTCACACACCGCAACCCGATAACCGGCGCGTACAAGCTTCGGCAAATATGCTTCCAGTGCATGATGCGGAAACCCGGCGAGGGGCACTTCGCCAGCCGCGCCGTTCCCCCGTTTTGTCAGCGTAATACCCAGCACCCGCGACGTCACTTTCGCGTCTTCCTCGAACGTCTCAAAAAAATCCCCCATCCGGAACAGGAGGATCGTGTCCGGGTATCGGGATTTGACGGATTGGTATTGCTGCATTAACGGCGTGGACATTTCGTTTTATAGCTCAGAATGCCGGCGTAAATTAATTAGTTCTCGCTGAAAAAGTAGGTTGCGTGCACACTGTGTTTGCCGAGATATCTTGCCGAGTCAGCTTTGGTGTTTGCTGTGTTGGTTGTTTGGTCGCCTCGACCGTCTCGCTCAGCTGAAGTTCCAGAGGTTGAAACTTAAAATCGCCCAGCCAACCCAGACTGACGTGGCGGTCGAACCTCGAACGCGGATATCGCCCAGCATGAAGCACCGTTTGAGCATACTGATGGCCGCTTCGATGCCACACCGGAAACGCTGCAGGCGCTTGAACCATCGAGCCCGCTGGTGCCGATGCTCGTGTGGGGTCAGTCGGCCAATCTTGGCAATGCTGACACGCCGTACGCCGAGTTCGCCAAGGGTTGCGATGTTCTCTGGGGTATAATATCCCTTGTCTGTGGCGGCCTCGGTGGGAGGTCCACCAAAGAGGCTGATAAAGCGTTCCAGTTGTGGAATGAGTTTGGTCTTGTCATTGGGATTGCCATGCTGGATGACGTAGTCGAGCAACAGACCAGATTGATCCTGCGTCAGTTGCATGGTACGACCGAATTCGTTGGGCTTGGCGAGCTTTCCCCTGCGAATGGGCCGGGCCTCCGGGTCGTGCATGGAGACGATGCGTTCGGGGATGGAGTCTCGACCGGCTAAGCGTTGGTCGATTTGCTCGAGAATCCTTTTGGCGAGATCACGTTGCTCGGTCAAACGCTTGACAACCGGAGACTTGTTCGCTCGATGAACCGTCGATACTGCAGCGCTGAACTGTTCCACCGTGTCTTTGGCGAGCAAACTGACCCGTTTGAGGGTCTTGTGAATCTGTTGTTTGCCGTCCTTGCTCTTTGACTTTAAGACCGCGCCCATCTGGGCCAAGGCCCGCTTGGTCGAGCGCACATGCGAGGCGATCTTCTGTCCGGCTTTCTTTGCGCTTTCGGTCAGTGTTTTCACCACTTGGTGGACCAACCCCAGATCGGTCGGGTAGCTGATATGCGTCTCCAGCGTGGTGGAGTCGATACGGATCTTTCGCGGCTTGATCTTCTTCGCCGTGATCAGATGCTTGACCAGTCGTTTATTGAGCGCACGGATCCGGTCTTCGCCCAAACGTTGGTTCAACTTGATCAACGTCGTCGCATCGGGCACCGCATCCATCAGCGACAGATGGCAGAAGAACCGCCACGAAATGCGTTCCCGCACTTCCTGTTCGACCTCTTCATAGGCCAGGCCGTAGCGGAACTTCAAGAACAGCATGCGCACATACACATCCACCGGAGTGCCGGGCCGACCCATCGTTGGGTCGAACATCTTCTCCAGCGGTCGTAGCAGCGTTCGATCCGACAGGAGACTGTCGACGGCTCTCAGTTCATCGTTAAGGGCATACAGTGCCGGGTCGATAAACCCGTCGCCAAAACTCATCTGAGGTGTTGAACGTCCTCGCATCGAAGGCATCCTTAGGCTGTGTTGCCCGTACAGACGTACAACGAAGCGGAATGTTGCATCTTATTCAGACTTTTTCAGCGAGAACTAATTAGCCACAAAAGGCACAAAATGCACATAATGTGAATTTTAGAGAATGAACTTTCTTACTTGAAGACGTGGAGATCCAAAATTAATGAGCATCCCGTGTTGTTGTTTCGCAGCACGAAGGTACCCCAAAATTAGTGCTGTATGTTTCTCGATGAGCGTGTGGACAGCTTTAATCTCAACCACGAGCTGATTGTCAACGAAAACATCAGTATTGTAATCTCCGAGTGGAAAGCCGTCCTCATCAAGAACTTGCAATGGGACTTGGGCATCAACTACGATCCCGAGCTTTCTTCGTCTGTGTACAAGCGCTCTTTCGTAAACTTTTTCAAAATGACCGTGCTTCAGATAGCAATGAATTTCGAAGCTTGTCTGTCGAACAATGTCGCATAATTGCAGTATGTCAAGCATAATAACCCCCTCTATTTGGAAATTAATTCAAACACTACATCAGGACTTGTCTAACTAGAACTTCAACTATTGTTAGCGATCTTCCCACCCTCCTTTCTTTTGTGACTTTTGTGCCTCTAGTGGCAAATACTCTTTGTGAATCCTATGATTCTTGAGCAGCCTCGACAGTGACATGACCATGCTCCAAATCCACAACAATCCTCACGACATTCGCCCGGCAACACACCACACAATCTTCGGTGTAGGTCTGCCGCACACCGCCGGTGGGATCGACCAGCGTCTCGTTCTCTTCCCCGCAATACGCGCAGCGATATGTCACGAATGGCGCAGTTTCCACGCGATCACCAACCCAAAGTACGCATTCGCACCGCCGAAGACAACGTGATTACCCTCGCATTCATGCCTTCATGTATCCCTTTTCTTTCTTTGCGTCCTTTCCGTTCTTTGCGGTTCAAGTTTTTCTCTTGACGGCGAAATCCACGATCTTCTGCAGTGCTTCACCAAAACCATACCCCGCGTTTTCGGCGCTTTCCATGAACGATACTCCCTCTGTGAGGTCGGGATTCGGATTGACCTCGAGGACATACACTTTGTTTGACGGCGACAACCGAATATCCACGCGGGCGTAGTCGCGACAACCGGTGATCAGGTAGGCATCCAAAGCCCGTTGCCGAACACGGCGCTCGGCCTCCTTAGATAACTTGGCGGGGCAGATCGTATGAATGCGATGATACGCTTCTTTTAGCGGATCCCATTTGACGTCGTAGCTGAGAATTGGAGGATGCTCCCCCGGGAGCTCAGAAAAATCGTATTCCAGGATCGGAAGGACCTGGGGAGGAGTGTTCCCAAGGATGGCGACATGAAGTTCCCGCCCGTCGATGAACTCTTCGATCAGGATGGGGGGAGAGAAACGCTGGAAGGCGTCGTTCACCCGCTGCGTCAATGCGTCGAGGTCATTGACGACGGAGCCGGCATCGACGCCGACGCTCGCGTCTTCCTTCGCCGGCTTCACGATCAGCGGATAATGAAGACCGTGACGGCGCGGAAATTTCGACTGCGTGAGCTGTCTGAAACGAGGCGTAGGGATTCCGCTCGCCAGGAGGACCTGCTTTGTCAGTCCTTTTCGGAGGCAGAGAGAAAGGGCGAATGGTTGAGAGCCGGTGTAGGGAATGCCGAGAAGGTCGAACACGGCGGCAACGGAGTTCTCCAGTCCGACCGTATCCTGGAACCCTTCGACCAGGTTAAAGACCACATCCGGCTTTCCTTTTTTGAGGGTGGAAAGGAGCGGAGTTACCTTGTCACGGATGTTGACCAAACGGACCCGATATCCGCGCCCCTCGAGCGCCTTGGCGATCGCCTGGTATTCCTCGACCTCCGTCGCCACGTCGATCCGGTATTCCGGAGTGAACGGCAGTGTGGCCGGGTCGACATTCTTCATTACCTCATAGATGTCCTTCCCCGTCTGATTATACACGATCGCGACGGTCAGTTTCTTGCGTGCCATACGCATAAAATAGCAGGAATCAGGCCCATCTCAAATACTCGTTGAAAGTACTCGAACTATTGGGTAGGTTTCGACCCGCCGACGAACAAAATTTCCGAACCTGAATGAGCTTCTATCCTCAGCCAAATCTTTGGACGTGCGGTCCGTTCGCGCTTAAGCACGCTCTCGCCACTCTCGGCATCTTTGCCAACGAGAAGGATGTTTCGAAACTTGCCGGGACGAATTGGTGGCACGGGACGGACGAGATCCAGCTCGCAAAGGCGGCACACCGTTATGATTGCACGCTGAAGGTCTTCCGCAGATTCAACGCAGAGCAGGCGCGACGCGAACTGAAGAAATATCTCAAACGAGGCATCCCTTGTCTTCTTTGCGTGCACGAATGGCAGCACTGGGTCACGGTGGTCAAAGAGGAAAGGGGTAAATTCATCATTTTGGACAGCCGTGACAGGGCCGTCCTGACGATTCTCACCTGGCGTCAATTGAGACGACAGTGGGTGTATCACGAACAGGATGAGGTCGATCGGAGAGCGGTCCAGACATTCTACGATTTCCATCCCGTCGAGCCGAAATTCCGGCTCCGCACGAGGGCGAAATTCTCAATCGCCCGTGCCAATTATCTTCGACGGCCGCTGAACCGGACGCTGTCGCGCCACTGGGAACAGTATGTGAATGACCTGCTCGAACTGTGCAAGCCAAGGACGGCCCTGAGCGAGCGGGTTTTCTCACTCGGGACATTCCTCCGTCGTCACGAGGCGATGATCGTCGATCAGGTGGACCTGTGGCACGGCTACATCGACCGGACGCAGGCGCGGCGCGTGCTGCGGCACCTGCATTTCGTTGCTGACACGTACGGTCTCGTCGTACATCAGGAAGATGAGAAACGCGCAATCGCCGGTATTACGGCGATCCTCACGCTATGGGCGGCGGGACGGTACGGAGTGTCGCCGGTGTATGGGGCGAAGAAGTAGCAGAGGGGATAAAGCCTGGATTGGTAAACGGTAAATAGTGAATCGTGAATAGTATGAAGGACCTGACAAAGGTGAAGCATAGAAGTGCGAACGTTCAGACTGAAGCCACAGCCAGTCCCCTTCTTCATTCGTAGTTCGTCAACCCGCCTGCCTCACTGATGTCCGCTCGGCGGGCAAGTCGATATTCGTACTTCACTCTTTCTGCGTTTGAATATGAACCCCGTCAGGGGTTCAACGTTTGTAGACCATTCCAAACACATCACCAGAACCCTGTAAGGGTTCCACGTTCTCTTTATCAGAAGGTCACAACCGGGGAAGCAGTGAGTTGGAGATGCGGGATTGTGGCGAAGCATCGGATGCATTGATCGCCGCCAGAGCTTCTTTCAACGATGAACGCAGCTCATCCACATTGATCTTCAGATACGATGGGGGAAAGAGATCGAGAATGGCGAGCGACTTGAGAATGTTCCTGCGGGCTCCTGACAGGCGTGGATGGACAAACACGAGATGAAACGCGGCGGCAGCCTGTATGATCCCCTGAAAAAAGATCCTTCCCTCTTCCTCTCTCTCCTTCCACACGTCTTCCCAGGCTTCATGCGCTTCCCAAAACTTCCCCTCGTTGAACAGCGAACGGCCTTTCTCGAATTTTTCTTGCTGTAACGGCGTTAACGAGAATTCATGGAGTCGGGTTCGGTCGACTGCGATTGTCGATTTTTTCGGAATGCGATTCACTGAATTGGCTCGGAATGTTTCGCATTGGACTCCTGCGGAGGGATTTCTACAGACAGGACGTCCCTACGGGACTAAGAAAGGATTGATGTTCATGCATCATCGTCCAAGCCCTACATTTGCGATGATGTGTAAGGGCCGAAATCGCTGCAACAACTGTATCCGACCTTTATTCGCGGCGCCCCGTAGGGGCGCCACTATTTGTAATACCGTCCGCGAGTGTTAACTCAGAGCCCCGTAGGGGCGACCTATTGTCTCAGAACTATTTCTTGTCTCTGTGTAATCCCTCAATCCCCCAGGTTTGCATCGTTTCCATCATCGAATAATTCGTCAGATCATATTGAATGGGAGTGACAGAAATGTATCCCGCCCTCACAGCGGCCTCGTCGAACTCGATGCCGACGTCCACTCTCTGTAATCCCCCCTTCAGCCAATAATATTCCTTGTTTGCGGGGTCGCGGCGGGCATCGAACGTGTCGTTCCACACCGCCCTTCCCATGCGGGTCACCATCACTCCTTTAAGCCGGCGTTTGGTCAACGGAGGAATGTTGACATTCAAGAGAGTTCCCTTGGGGAGACCGTGACGTGCGATCTGTTGGACCAGCTTTCGGGCAAAGGCCGCAGCAACGGAGAAATCGGCTTGAGCATACGTCGTCAAAGAGACGGCAATCGATGGAATGCCGAAGATCGTCCCTTCCGTGGCCGCAGAGACGGTGCCCGAATACAGAACACTGATTGCCGTGTTCGAACCATGATTGACGCCCGAAACAACGATGTCCGGCTTTTTCTTCAGGAGGGCCCGGACAGCGAGCTTGACGCAATCGGCCGGCGTCCCCTCCACGGCATACCCGAAGAATCGTCCGTTCTTCCTGTATTCCCGCACGCGGAGCGGATAGTTCATCGTGATGGCATGTCCCACTGCGCTTTGTTGCTGATGCGGGGCCACTACCGTAACGCGCCCTATGCGATGAAGCTCCTTGACCAGAGCTGCAATACCGGGGGCGTCAATGCCGTCGTCGTTGGAAACTAGTATGTTGAGTCTGCGGGCAGGTGACATAGGAATGGAAGACCGCAAAGCTGGAGCAACAGCAAGAAACATTAACCGCGAATGAACGCGACTATGTATTTAAAAAGTGAACTACACTTCTCAACCCACCTCAATCTTTATTTGTGTTCATTCGCGTCTATTCGCGGTTCGTCTTTTTTCAATAGCTCTCTTTTGAACCAGGGAAGTTCTTTGCTTTCACATCTTTCACATAATTCCCGATCGACGCCCGAATATCATCCGCCAGCTTCGCGTACTTCCGCACGAACCGCGGATGGAAATCTTCGTAGAGCCCAAGCACGTCTGGAGTCACGAGGATTTGTCCGTCGCAGTGCACACCCGCACCGATGCCGATCGTCGGGATCTTGAGCGACTTCGTTACTTTCTTTGCCAACTCCGCCGGGACCTTTTCCAAGACCAGCGAGAATGCACCCGCTTCCTCCAGCACTTTTGCATCGTGCAAGACGCGCTTCGCTTCTTCCGGCGTCGCACCCCGCGGCTGATAGCCGCCGAACTGATGGATCGATTGAGGCGTCAACCCGAGATGTCCCATGACAGGAATCCCGGCCCGGACCGTCATATCGACAAGTTTCGCGATCCGGCTTCCACCCTCGAATTTCACTCCACCGGCCCCCGTCTCCTTCATCACGCGTCCGGCGTTCCGGAATCCCTCCTCGTCATTCGCCTGATACGACATGAAAGGCATGTCGACAATGACCATAGCTCGCTCTACGCCCCGCACGACCGTCAGAGCGTGGTAGATCATCTGGTCGAGCGTCACGGGAATCGTCGTTTCGTGTCCCTGAAACACCATGCCGAGCGAATCCCCCACGAGCAAAAGGTCGATCCCGGCCTGGTCGAGCAGACGCGCCGTCAGAAAATCATACGCCGTCAGGCATGCGATCGCCTGGCGGTTCTTCTTGAGGTCGGCGATCGTCCGCGTAGTGACGCGCTTGGGTCCGCTGGTGGTCGTTTGGATCTTCACGTTGTCGCCTCCGCGAATACATTGTCGGACGTTGTAACGGCCTCGAACTGAGCGCCCCATGACCGGGAGCAGGCCGCGCGAACGACATCCGCCGCCGCCGCCATCGATACCGTTCTTCCGAGGATCTCGCCGAGAGTGATACTCTTGAGTTTGAGCATTTCACGAGCTCCAGTCTTTGCTTCCGGAGAAAGACCGGCGAGCACATCGACGATCTGCTCATGACCCGGACCGAGCAGGAGCGAACCGTGCTGTAATACCACCTCATTGCCGTTCCGTCCGCGAAACCTGCGCTGTGCGCTGCCGATGAGTTTCCTTCCGTACACCTTCACCTCACATCTCGCGGCGCTGGTGAAACAGACCGCGGACCGCGGGTCGCGATACTCCGCGCGAAAATCAGGCTGGCTCGATTCCAGGTCTGCATGGACGCCGAATGACGACAAAGCCGCGAGGAACGCCGAATTTACCCACCGGTAGACCTCCCCCATCGATCGTCCGTTCGCCGGAACGACCACCGCGTATGTCAGTTCGTCAGCGTGCAGAATCGCTCGACCGCCGGTCGGCCGGCTGACAATGTCGAACCCCAGCCTTCGAGCGGCATCGGCGTCGATGTCCGTCGGACGCTGATGAACTCCGAGCGAAACGGCCCACGGCTGCCAACCGTACAGCCGGAGCGTTGGCTGCAGTGCGCCTTCGGCACACGCATGCGCCGCTGCGGCGTCACGTTCCATGTTCCAGGTTCCCGAACGGCGGCCGCTCAGCTCGAGACGCCACGTCATGCGCGTTTCGACCTCCCGGAAATGATGCCCCGTTTGCTGGAGGCTATGAACGCGAGGACGTTGTGTACTTCGGTCGTCTGTTCCACCATCTCTTTGATCTTTGCCACTGCCTGCGACACGTTGAGGTTGGAGCGATACAGTACCTGGTATGTCTGTTCCAAGACTTCTACGTTGTGCGGCAGGAATCCCCTGCGTTTGAGCCCGACAGAATTCAATCCCTCGAAGACGAGCGGTTCTTGTCCGCAGAGGATATACGGAGGGACGTCTTTGACGACGCGGAATCCGCCGCCGACCATCGCATGGTCGCCCACTTTGCAGAACTGGTGGACGGGGGTCACTCCGCCGATGATCACCCAATCTCCCAAGTGCACATGACCGCCGAGGGCAACGCTGTTCGCCAGGATGACGCGGTTCCCAACGCGACAATCGTGACCGACATGTGCGTTCGCCATGAACAAGCAATCGCTGCCGATCATCGTTTTGCCGCTTTCTACCGTGCCGCGATTGAGCGTAACATATTCTCGCACCGTGCATCGGTCGCCGACCTCGAGCAGCGTCGGCTCTCCCTTGTATTTCAAGTCCTGTGGCGGACCGCCGACCGACGCGAATGGATGCACGCGACATTCCCGTCCGAGCCTCGTCCCGCTGCCGATGAAGGCGTGCGCGCCGACGGTCGTCCCTTCGCCGATGACGACGTCGTCTTCGACGACAACGTACGGACCGATGACGACGCGTTCTCCAAGCTGCGTTTTGTTGCCGACGACGGCGGTGGGATGGACCTGCGTGGGCATGGTGAGGTGCAGGATGTTCAGGAGGCGGACGAAGGGGATTGCTTACCGGGTTCGCGGTCGACAACGGCGGCGGTGAATTCGCCTTCGGCGACAACCGCTCCATCGACAAACGCGCGCCCGCGGATCTGGATGATCTTCGACCGGCGGCTGATCATCTCAACGTCCAGCACCAGTTGATCGCCGGGAACGACCGGTTTTCGGAACTTCACGTTGTTCATGGCCATGAAGTAGACGAGCTTGTTCCCGGGGTTTTCCACGCCGTTGAGGAGCAGGATCCCTCCCGTCTGCGCAAGCGCCTCGACGATAAGGACGCCTGGCATGACCGGCTGGCCGGGAAAATGGCCTGGGAAAAAGTATTCGTTCATCGTCACGCTCTTTACGCCGACGACCCGCTTGTCGATCTCGAAGTCCACGATCTTGTCTACGAGGAGGAACGGATTCCTGTGCGGCAGGATCCGCTGTATGGCGTTGATATCGAACACAACGCCTTCCTTCTTTTCATGCTGGTACTTCCGGACAAGTTTCTTCTGTTGGTACAATTTCCGGACACGTCTGGCGAACTCAATGTTGCTCGCATGCCCCGGCCTCGCCGCCAGGATCTGCGCCTTCAACGGAACGCCGATAAGCGCAAGGTCGCCAATGAGGTCTACCAGTTTGTGCCGTGCGGGCTCGTTCCGGAAGTGCAACTTCTTGTTGTTCAGCACTCCGGTCGTGCCGATGATGATCGAATGGTCTATGCCGAGCTTCGCGGTCAGCTTCTTCAACTGATCGCTGGTCAACTCACGGTCGACGATGACGATCGCATTGTCGAGGTTTCCTCCCTTGATAAGCCCCTGGTCCCGGAGCAGCTCGACCTCATGCAGAAAGCAGAAGGTGCGCGCATTTGCGTATTCGGGGACGAATTCCTTCTCGAGATTAAACAGTCCTGTGTGCTGACTTCCGAGAGCCGGATTGTTGTAGTCAATCACGACCGACACGCGGAAATCGTCGGCCGGGAGCGCGACGATGTCAACGCTCTTCT
Source organism: Ignavibacteria bacterium RIFCSPLOWO2_12_FULL_56_21 (assembly GCA_001802945.1). Taxonomy (GTDB): domain Bacteria; phylum Bacteroidota; class Ignavibacteria; order UBA10030; family UBA10030; genus 2-02-FULL-55-14. The sequence continues at coordinate 31,858 of MHAK01000045.1, forward strand.
CCAAATTCTGGTAATGGACCACCTGGTCGATGATCAGATAGTCTTTCGGAGCCTCCTGCTCCTCCAGTCCCGCATCGAGCAGCATGTCGACAAACGGCTTGGCGCTGCCGTCGCCGATCGGCGGTTCGAGATTGTCGAGCTCGATCACCATGTTGTCCACCTGGAGACCGGAAACGGCCGCCAGAACATGTTCGGTCGTATGCACGCGGGCATTTCCGACGGCCAACGTGGTGCCACGAGCCACGTCGACGACATGGTCGACGTCGGCCGGGATCTCCGGAGTCCCTTCCATATCAACCCGGCGAAACCGAATGCCGTAGTTTTCCGGTGCAGGCTTGAATGTCATCTTCGTCCGGACACCGGTGTGGAGACCTACGCCGGACATCGTAACCGGTTTCTTGATGGTGACCTGTTGTACGAGCATGGAGATCCTTACTTCGACATCGAACGCTTGAGCTCTTCGAGGACCTTCTGAAGAGCGGTGAGTTCTGAACGGAGTTCCGGAAGTGAATGCAACACGGCGGTCACGCGGCCGGCGCGCACATGTTCCATGTGCGGCGTACCGAACCACGTCTTGCCGGGTTCGGTGATCGATTTGCTGACTCCCGTTTGACCGAGGATCGTGGTATGGTCGGCGATCTCGAGATGGCCCGCAATTCCGACCTGGCCGGCGATCCTGCAGTATGCGCCAATCTTTGAACTGCCGGAAACCCCCGACTGAGCGGCAAAGGCCGTGTGCTCACCGACCTCGACATTGTGCGCGATCTGGACCATGTTATCAAGTTTTACTCCCCGCTGCAACCAGGTTTCCCCGATCGTCGCTCGGTCAACCGTGCAGTTCGCCCCGATTTCGCAGTCCTCGTCTATCCGCACGATGCCCAGCTGCGGGATCTTGTCGTAGGATCCGTCCGGTTTTTGCACGAATCCGAAACCGTCGCTGCCGATGACAGTACCGGAATGGACCACTGTGCGGCTCCCGATGCGGCAACCGTGATACACGGTAACGTTGTCATATAGCACACAGTGTTCGGCGATCGACGCGTTCTTCCCCAAGACGACATGGGCGCCGACTTTGGTGTCGCGTCCGATGACGACGCCGTCGCCGACAACGCTCAGAGGTCCCACGGAGACGTTCTCGCCCAGCGTCGCCGACGCGGAAATAACGGCCGTTGGATGGATGCCCTGGAAGAACGGTTCGGGAGGAGGGATGAGGCGCTTGAGCACCCGGAGGAAGGCGGCGTACGGGTCGTCAACGATGATGAACGCTACGTCATTCCTGCCGGCAGAAGAAATGTTGAAGTCCGGTCCGACGAGAACCGCCGATGCCTTTGTTGCGGCAATGTGACGGGTGTACTTCAGGTTCGCGAGGAATGTAATGCCTCCCGGTCCGGCCTCTTCGATCTTGGCGGGCCGGACAATCTCTGTCTCAGCCTTCCCCACAACCCTTCCATGCAGCCACGCGGCGATCTCCGCGACGGTCATGGAAATTCAGTTCCTCCGTTCCGGCGTTGTCGTTGAGGGCAATGCGAGCTTCAACCGATCGACGATCTTCTGCGTCAGGTCGTGCTTCTCGTTCGAATACATCAGCAGGATCTCTCCGCTCTTGTCGAAGACGTAATCATATCCTTCTTCGCGGGCGACATCTTGCACGGCCTTGAAGATCTTGTCCTGGACGGGCTTCATCAGCTCGCTTTGTTTCGAGAACATTTCGCCGTTCTGGCCGAATTTCTGCTGGCGGAAGTCGTTCATCTTCTGATCGAGCTCTCGGAGCTCCTTTTCGGTTTCCGCCCGACGCTGGTCCGTCATAATCAGCTTCTTTTTGTCATACTCCTCGAACTTCTTCTTCCACTCGTCCTGCATTTGATTGATCGTCTTTTGCCAATCCGCCACCAGTTGATCGAGCTGTCGTTGCGCGTCCTGCGCCTCGGGCATCAGCTTGATCACCGATGTTGAGTTGAAATGTCCGATCTTCATTTGCGCCGGTGCCGTCGTGAACGCCAGCGCTGACAGCGCCACCACGGACCAGATGTGTTTCGTCATGGACGTCTCCGGTTCCAGGCTTACTTGGACTTCGTTCCGCCACGCTTCAAACGGTCGATCACCTTGTAGGTCAGGTCGTACTTCACGTCGGCATAGAGCAGGATCGTCGCTTCGCTGATCTTGTCGAACACAAAGCTGAACCCGTCCTCGCGGGCGACAGCTTCGATCGCTTTCAGCACCTTGTCCTGAATGGGCTGCAGCTTGCGTTCACGCAGCTTCACCGCCTCGCCGTCCCGAGTATCGAACTTCTGCGCATTGTATTCTCGCGCACGCTGCTGGAGGTCCTGCAACGACTTCTCTTTGGCCGCTTTCGTGGTAGGGTCGAGAAGCGCCTGCTTCTTCTGGTAATCTTCATACTCAGTTTGCAGTAGCTGGCCCATCTTTTCCAGCTCGTCTTGCCACGCCTTCACCTGGTCTTCGAGCTCTTTCTGCACCTGTTGCGCCTCCGGAAGCTCGCGCAGAATGGTGGCTGAGTTCACGTAAGCGACCTTGATCGCTTGCGCGGATGCTGTTCCCACCATCACACACACGGCAATGGTGGAAGTGATGAGAAGATTTTTCATTGAGAGGTGCCCTTCGTGAAGAGAATAGTGATCAACACAAAACATTCGGTGATAAGCTGCTGACGAGAAAATATTTTCCACGAAGGGCCACCAAGGAGTACTAAGAACCACGAAGGGAAATGAACATAAAGAACTCTTTCGTGGTCCTTCGTGATTCTTCGTGTTACTTCGTGGACAATTCTTTACATCAAAGCTCTACATGGATCCTAAAATGCGCGCCCGAATTGGAAATGGAACTGCCATCCCGGCCGGCCGCTTCCCGGCCTCGGTCCGTCGTAGCCAAATCCGTAATCAAAGCCGATCAGTCCAAGCGGATTCACGAGGAGTCGAACGCCGAATCCCGCCGACTTGTGGAGCTCATTCGGGTCCATGTACCTCGGTTCAATCCAAACATTCCCCCCTTCCGCAAACAACAGCGTGTAGATCGGAATGGGATTGAGCGCCAGTGCGAACCGGAGCTCCGTTGTGTATTTGATCATGCCTGTGCCGCCGCTGCGTGGACCGATGCCCCGCTCTTCGTACCCTCGAAGCGGCGTCACGGCGAATTGGCCGAGGCCCGTTCCTCCCATGAAGAACCGGTCCTGGAAAGGTATGTACGACGATCGCTCGAACCCGAAGATCATGCCGATCATACTCGAGGTCGTGAGCGTAATGCGTTGCGATGGAATGAGCGGAATGTACCAATCGGCGGCGAACACATGCTTATGGAATCTGGCAGTGCCGGGGAAGATCGGTCCGCCGGAAACCTCGGTCGACAACGAAAAACTCGACCCTTCCGAAGGGAAGATAGGACTGTTCGTACTGTTGCGGGAGATGACCTGACCGACGCCAAACTGCGATGACGTCCCAACGAGGAACAGTTCGTCGGTCTCTCCGGAGAACGGCTGATATTTGTTCCGCTGATACCGCACCGTCCAATCGCCCCGGAACAAATAGTCGGGCCACCGAAATCTTCGTCCGACACGGAAAGAGATACCCGAATACCGGATGTCCGCAAAATACTTCTGCTGCGTGTCGAAGATGTTGAATCCGAAAAGCGTCGGCGTGTCGAACATCCACGGCTCCTGGAAGCCGATGGAGAACGTGCGATACATTGTGCTGACGCCGAACTGATAGTCGAACGTCAATACTTGACCCGCACCCCCCTTGAACGGCTCGCGCAGAGAGAAATTGTTGAAAGCGAGCCCGATGCCGCCGTTGAATCCGAATGCCCCGCTGTAGCCCACCGACATGTTGAACGTGTCGCTGGACTTCTCCTCAACGCTGTATTCCAGCTCGACAGTCTTTTCGTCCACCGGACGGACGTCCGGCTTGACCTTCTCCGGATTGAAATAGTTCAGCTGCGAGAGCTGTCGTATGCTTCGGATGATCAGTTGGCGGCTGAAAAAGTCTCCCGGCTTGGTCAACAGCTCGCGCCGAATGACCTTCTCATACGTCTTGCCGTTGCCCGTAATCACCACACGACCGATTCGGAATTGGTTCCGTTCACGCACTTTCAGGAGAATGTCGAGGCTGTCCCCGCCGACCACGGTCTCGACTGGATCGGCCTGGAACCACAGATATCCATTGTCCGAGTAAAGGGAGGTCACATCCGATTCTTCCTCGTTCCGGAAAAGGTTCGCTGTGAACCGTTCCTGATCGTACACGTCTCCGGTCGCGAAACCGAGCCGCTCGGACAGCACCGCGGAAGGATAGACCGTGTTCCCCTCCCATGCGATATTTCGCACGTAATACTGGGGCCCTTCGTAAACATACAGATCGATCGTCATATACCGCTTTCCAGCGTCGTATGCGATCGAATCCGCCAGGATCTCCGCGTCGCGGAATCCGTTTTTCCGGTAGTACTTGATGAGCAGGTCCTTGTCTCCCTTGTACTTCTTCCGGTCGAACTTGTTCGTGGCGAAGATCTTCCACCACGTCCTCTCCTTCGTCTCCGCCATTTCCCCCTTCAGGTCGTCGTCGTCAAATCTCGTGTTGCCGTGGAACCGGATAAAGTCGACTTTGACGTCCTCCCCTTCCTCAATGTTCAGCACCAAGTTTACCCTGTTTTTCAGAGTATCAGCGGCCGGCCGCAGTTCAGGCGTGATGACGGCGTTCAAGTATCCTTCCTTGTCGTACTCATACTTTAGAGTACGCACCACCGTCGTGAGGTCCTGGGCAGTGATCAGTTGTCCTTTCAACAGACTGATCTTTTTCAGGATCTCATCTTCGCTCAGCTCGTCGTTCCCCTTCACTTCGATCAACTCCAGGCGGGGATTTTCTTTCACCCGGATCAACAAATAGATGCCGTCCTGGACGCGGTTTTCTGAAAGGATCTGAACATCGCCGAACAGCTTCAACCGATGGAGGCGTTCAATGGCCGTGCGGGTTTGTTCGCCGGGGATCGTAAGTTCGTCCCCGACGCGGAGGCCCGTATTGGCGATAATGGCCGCCGGGTCTGCTGAGGTTTGTCCTTCGACGGAAATGCCGAGAATGCGGAACACCTCGGGGCGCGTTTGAGCCCTGAGGGGAAGGACGGCAACGATCAGAAGGAAGAGAAGGGTCTTACAGCTTTGCGACACTTTTGAGGAACCTTTCCACGTACTGGGCGGGGGCAAACCGCGGTTGTTGCACCTGTTCGCTTACCATCCCATACCGCCGCTCTCGTTTCTGGAAATCCGCGACAGCGGCGTACAGATGCTTGCGCCGAAATGACGGCCAATACTCATCGGCAAAAACCATCTCACTGTAGGCCAGTTCCCACAGGAGAAAATTGCTAATCCGATGCTCTCCGCTTGTACGAATAAGAAGGTCGGGGTCGGGAAATTCCCGCGTGGAAAGGTATTGCGCAATGGTCGCTTCATTGATCGTTTCAGGATGCACGACGCCGGCGCGAACGTCCTGGGCCAGGCGGCGCATTGCCCCCGTCAGGTCCCAGCGGCCGCTGTACGACAGGGCCAGATTCAGGGTCAGGCCGGTGTTATTCCGCATCATCTCAATGGCTTTGAGCAATTCCTCGCGAACATCCGACGGCAAAGCGTCAATATCTCCCACGGCCTTCAGACGTACTTCGTTCTGGTGCAAGCGATCGCGCTCATCGCGCAACGCCCGGAGCAACAAGCGCATCAACAGGGAAACTTCGTCTTTCGGGCGTTTCCAGTTTTCCGTCGAAAACGCGTAGAGTGTCAAATACTGGACGCCCAGCTGACCGCATGCCTCAACGATGTCCCTGACCGAGTTCACACCTTCGTTGTGGCCCGCTATTCTGGGCAAACCACGTCGCTTCGCCCAACGCCCGTTTCCGTCCATGATCACGGCAATATGCACAGGAATGGCACCCGACTGCTTCAGGCGATCCTGATGCTTCTTGTCAATCCCTGTTGCGTGCACGAGTGGCACGAGATTCGACGTCCTTTTGACTGCAAAGTGAAAGGGAATAAGAAATTAGAGGATTTTGAAACGAAAGTCAAAGAAAGACAACGATTTACGGTGATTGCACAATAAACAACGTTCATATTCGTTTAGTTGACTGACCCTCAGATTCATTGTATATTCATTGTCACAGACGGGTTCTCAGGAGTCGAGGTTCCATCTACATTTCATAGGGGCGCAATGGAAGGCAATTTTTCCAACCGAGTTCAAGACGTCATTCGCCTAAGTCGCGAAGAAGCCCTCCGGCTCGGACACGATTATATCGGCACCGAACACCTCCTTCTCGGCATCATTCGCGAGGGAGAGGGGATCGCCGTAAAGATCCTCCGCAATCTCGGCGTCGATCTGTACAAGTTGAAGAAAGCGATCGAGGACACTGTCCGCACATCGGGCGGAACGTTGACCATTGGCAACATCCCCTTGACGAAGCAAGCCGAAAAAGTCCTTAAGATCACGTATCTCGAGGCGAAACTCTACAAATCCGATGTCATCGGCACGGAACATTTGCTCCTGTCGTTGCTTCGCGACGACGATAACATTGCGGCCCAGATCCTGCACCAGTTCAACGTGCATTACGACGTGGTCCGGAACGAGCTCGACAATATCATTTCCGGGAAACCCTCCACCCCTCCCGCCCAGGGGGGGCATGGTGCTCAGGAAAAGAAGCAGGAACGCTCAAAGACACCCGTTTTGGACAACTTCGGCCGCGACCTGACAAAATTGGCCGTTGAGGACAAACTCGACCCCATCGTTGGACGGGAGAAGGAAATCGAGCGGGTGGCCCAGGTCTTAGCGCGGCGGAAGAAGAACAATCCGGTCCTCATTGGAGAACCGGGTGTCGGCAAATCGGCCATCGCTGAAGGTCTTGCGCTTCGCATCGTTCAGAAAAAGGTATCACGCGTCCTCCACGACAAGAGGGTCGTCACGCTCGACCTGGCGGCGCTCGTCGCCGGGACAAAGTACCGCGGCCAGTTCGAAGAGCGGATGAAGGCCGTCATGAACGAGCTCGAAAAGGCCAAGGACGTCATTCTGTTCATCGACGAGCTTCATACAATCGTCGGTGCAGGCGGAGCGAGCGGCTCGCTCGACGCCTCCAACATGTTCAAGCCGGCGCTCGCGCGGGGCGACCTCCAGTGCATCGGTGCAACAACGCTGGATGAATACCGGCAGTTCATTGAGAAAGACGGCGCACTCGACCGCCGGTTCCAGAAGATCATGGTCGACCCAACGACCGTCGATGAGACGATCCAGATCCTCCAAAACATCAAGTCGAAATACGAGGAGCATCACGGCGTCAAGTATACGGCCGATGCCATCGATTCAGCGGTGCGGTTGAGCGATCGCTATATCACCGACAGGTATCTGCCCGACAAAGCGATCGACGTCCTTGATGAAGCCGGTTCACGCGTCCATCTTGCGAACATCAAGGTGCCAAAAGAGATCCTGACGCTCGAAGAAGAGATCGAGAAGATTCGTTTGTCGAAGAATCAGGTCGTGAAGAATCAGAATTTCGAGGAAGCGGCCCGGCTGCGCGATCTGGAGAAGAAATTGCTGAGCGATCTGGAAATCGCCAAACGCGAGTGGGAATTGAAGGCGCAGGACACGGTCTATGAAGTTGGGGAAGAAGACTGCTCCGCCGTCGTGGCCATGATGACGGGAATTCCCGTGCAGAAAGTCGCCCAGAGCGAGTCAGAAAAACTTCTGAAGATGGAAGATGCGCTCATGGCAAGAGTGGTCGGACAGGACGAACCGATCACAAAGCTTACGCGCGCGATCCGACGAGCCCGCGCAGGTCTCAAGGATCCCCGCCGCCCCATCGGATCCTTCATCTTCCTCGGTCCCACAGGCGTGGGAAAGACCGAGCTGGCAAAGGCTCTTGCACGCTACCTGTTCGATACCGATGAATCACTCATCCGGATCGACATGAGCGAATACATGGAGAAATTCTCCGTTTCACGCTTGGTAGGCGCCCCTCCGGGATATGTGGGATATGAAGAAGGGGGGCAACTGACGGAGAAAGTGCGCAGAAAGCCGTATTCCGTCGTGCTTTTGGATGAGATTGAAAAGGCCCACCCTGACGTCTTCAACATCTTGCTCCAGGTGCTGGATGACGGGATCCTTACGGACAGCCTCGGCCGACGTGTCGATTTCAAGAACACAATCCTTATCATGACGTCGAACATCGGTTCGCGCGACATCAAGGCTACGGGCGGGATCGGATTCTCTCAAGGAACGGAAAAAGACAAATATCAGGCGATGAAGGGGAACATAGAAGATGCGTTAAAGCGCGTTTTCAACCCGGAATTCCTCAACCGGGTCGATGATGCCATCATCTTCCATGCCCTCGAACGGCACCACTTGTATCAGATCATCGATATCGCCGCCCGGGAGCTGTTCACCCGGATGACGTCATTGGGAATCACGATCGAGTTGACGAAAGGGGCGAAGGAGTTCCTCTCAGACAAGGGCTTTGACCCCGCTTTTGGGGCGCGTCCATTGCGGCGCGCCGTCCAAAAATACGTCGAAGATCCGCTCGCGGAAGAGATCCTGCGGGGCACCTTCCAGAACGGCAGCAAGGTGCGCGTGAAGCTCAATCGCAAAAAGGAAAGCCTTGAATTCGTCGATTCCAGCCGGGACAAAGGAAGCGACGAGATCAAGGAAGAGGGTGAAGAGGTCGTCGACAGCAACTAAGGCGGATGGACCCCATGCAAGCCCCCGGTTCAGCCAGCCGGGGGTTTTTCTTTATGTAGAGCAAAAGAACCGACAATGGCTCTACCCCCGACCTATCTCTTCTACAAACCGTACGGTGTCCTGAGTCAGTTTACGCCGGAAGGAGGGCACCCGACGCTCTCGGACTACGGTCCGTTCGCACGCGTCGTGTATCCCGCAGGGCGGCTCGATGCGGACAGCGAAGGTTTGCTCTTGCTGACGTCGGACTCAAATCTCCTTCATCGTCTGACAGACCCGAAATTCGGTCACGAACGCACGTACCTCGCTCAAGTCGAACGCGTGCCATCCCCCGATGCGATCGTCCGATTGTGCAACGGAGTCATGATCGGCAAGTACCGCACCCGACCGGCAGTCGTCCGGTTGCTGCAAGAAGAGCCGGACCTTCCGCCGCGTCCGGTGCCGATCAGGCACCGCGTGACAGTTCCGACATGCTGGCTTGAGGCGCAATTGACGGAGGGAAAAAACAGGCAAGTACGCAGGATGACAGCCGCGGTCGGACATCCGACGCTGAGGCTCGTAAGGACAGGAATCACATTCCTCACGACGGAAGGTCTGAAACCGGGAACGCTCCGAGAACTCTCGGACGACGAAGTGCGCCGACTGACGGAACTCGTCGGCGCACCGCCGTCCAAGCATTCTGAGGAAACTTCAAAGAGCTTGCGATAAATCTTCTTCAGAGTTTTTCCAAAAGATAATCCGTCAGCATCTGAAACAGATGCACGCGTGTCGTGCCGCCGCCGATGCCGTGATTCTTGTTGACATAGAACATCGTCCGGAACTGTTTACCCGCCTTCTGCAGTGCATCCACGAATTGCGTCGTATTCTGCCAGTGCACATTGTCGTCCGTCGTTCCATGCACGACAAGCAGATTCCCCTTCAATAAACCGGCATGCGTGGCGGGTGCGCTCTCCGCATAGCCCTCCGGATTTTCTTGCGGAGTACCCATGAAGCGTTCCGTGTAGATCGTGTCGTAGAATTTCCAGTGCGTCACAGGAGCGACGGCAATGGCGGTCTTGAATTGTTCGGCACCTTTGAGCAGCGTGAGAGCAGACATATACCCTCCATAGCTCCATCCCCAGATGCCGATCCTCGACTTGTCGACGTACGGTAACGTGGCAAGGTACTTTGCCGCTTCGATTTGATCGTTGACTTCCCATTTTCCAAGATGCTTATACGTGATGGTCTTGAAATCCCTGCCGCGAGCCCCCGTGCCGCGACCATCGACGCTCACGATCATGTATCCATGCTGCGCAAGCATCTGGTGCCACAGATAGTTCGTGCCCCCCCAGGCGTTCCGCACGGTCTGCGACCCCGGTCCGCCATAGACTGTGAACAGGACCGGATATTGCTTCGATGCATCGAACGCCACCGGCTTGATCATGTACCCGTTGAGCGAAACGCCGTCCGTTGTCGTGAACTGAAAGAAGCTCGTCTCTCCCATCGCATAGTCTTTCAACATTGCCATCGGATTCTCTTCCATCATCCGGACTCGTTTGCCGTCCATGGTAATCAGTGCGGTCTTGGACGGCGTCGTGATCGACGAATAGGAATCGACGGCGAATTCCGCCGTAGGAGAAATGTTGATGCTGTGATTGAAACCGTCGGTGGTGAGCTGACGCTGGCCCGTACCGTTCAACGTGATGGCATATACTTGCGACTCGATCGGGGTCTTCATCGAGGCGCTGAAATACACGATCCCCCGTTTCTCGTCGACGGCATTGATCGAACCGACGTCCCACGCGCCCTTCGTCACCTGGCGAAGGACCTTGAGGTCGACATCGAGCAGATACACATGCGAGAAGCCGTCACGGTCGGACACATACAGCCAGCGTCCGCCCCCTGCGGCGGTGAGTCCATATCCTTCCTCGATCCACACCTTTGATTCTTCGGTAAAGAGAACGGTCGTTGCTCCGGTGGCCGGATCGGCGGCCAGGTATTCCAGCTTTGTCTGCGCGCGATTAAGTCGGGCGACAAGGAGCCGTTTGCTGTCCGGTTGCCAGAATATTCTCGGCACATACGTGTCATCATTCGTCCCGATATCCACCGTTGACGTTGCGCCGGTCGAAAAGTCATGGATGCACACACGAACGATGGCGTTTGCGTCGCCTGCTTTAGGATATTTCATCCTCATGGACGAACCGCGCATGCCCGCGTGATCCACCATGTTGAACTCCGGGACGCGTGTCTGATCGAGCCTCCAGTACGCCATCCGCTTCCCGTCCGGAGAGAACTGCATGCCGTCCGAAATCCCGAATTCTTCCTCATATACCCAGTCGAACTTGCCGTTCATGATGTTTTCGCTGCCGTCGTTCGTCAACCGTCGTTCAGTTCCGGCGGCCACATCGATGTAATAGATATCGTTGTTCCGCACGACCGCCACGCCCTTGCCGTCCGGAGTGAATTTTTGATTCCATTGTTCGACGTCGACGTTTGTGATTTGTTGAAATGTCTTCTGAGGAACGTCGTAGACGTAGAGATTGCCGGCGGGCGTCAAGCGGGAGAGATATTGTTTTTCGGGCGGCGGACCGGCCAGGAGAACTTTGGATTCATCGGCGGAGAGCCGGAATGCGCCGATTCGCACGGGTTTGGCGTCGGGCGTTGATTTGAGGAAGCTGCCGTCGAGGAAGAGCTTTCGGGTTCCCGTCGCTGCATCAACAGAGACGAGATTCACCATCTTTGTGGACGTATCCGTTTCGGTGGTGATGAATCGACGGCCGTCGTTCAGCCAACGAGAACCGCCAAAGATTCGTCCGGAGAATGTGCTGGAACCGTAGAGTTCCTGCACAGTGAAGTTTTTGCTCCCCTGCTGGGCTGACGCGGGAATAAAGAGAACGATGAAGATGAACAGGCAACGGAGATAAGATTGCATGAGGTAGGCTCCAGTGGTGTGTGCGGGAAATAACTTAGAGAAATCGAGCAGGAGGCGCAATCTGCGAAGGGCACAATAAAAAACCCCGACGCACCTACCAGGCGCCGGGGTTTAGGGAGGCTGTTACGGAACCCACCTGGTTCTCCTCTCACAGGCGGGTCCAAGTGATTGAACATCGATCTCCCGGTTCAGGTTCCCACTTCTGAACATTCTTCGGAGAGTCCTTCGGTGGCAGTTCAGACGATTTTTTTGTTACTTTAACGACTTTCGTGATAATCACTTAGCCTCTCCATCCAGGAGTTTTCGAATGGCTGCGACGCTCTCCGTTACAGATAATCGAACCGGGAAAGTCTACGAGATCCCGATCCAGAACGGCACTATTAAGGCGATGGACCTCCGGCAGATCAAGTCGGGGGAAGATGATTTCGGCTTAATGTCCTATGACCCTGCGTTCATGAACACCGCCTCCGTCAAGAGCAGCATCACGTTTATCGACGGCGACAAGGGTATTCTCCGACATCGCGGTTACCCGATCGAAGAGTTGGCTGAAAGTTCCACATCCTTCATGGAAGTAGCCTATTTACTCATGTACGGCGATCTGCCGACCGAAACGCAACGCGCAGAATGGCGCCAGCGGATCCGCCACCACACATTCGTGCATGAAAGCATCAAGAAACTGATGGAGGCCTTCCGGTATGACGCACATCCGATGGGCATGTTCATCAGCACGATCGCAGCGCTCTCGACCTTTTACCCCGAAGCGAAGGAGATCATGGACCCGGAGATCCGGATGAAACAAGTACACCGGCTCATTGCCAAGGTCCCGACTATTGCTGCATTCGCGTACCGGCATTCGAAGGGCATGCCGTATATTTACCCATCGAACGATCTGACGTATGCCGGCAACTTTCTCAACATGATGTTCAAAACCGGCGATTCGCCGTACCACATCCATCCCGCGCTGGAGCGCGCGCTCACCGTGCTCTTCATCCTGCATGTTGACCATGAGCAGAATTGCAGTACAAATGCGATGCGCATGGTCGGAAGCTCGCATGTCGACCCCTATTCCTCGACTGCGGCAGCGGCGGCGGCGCTCTGGGGACCGCTCCACGGCGGAGCAAATGAAGCCGTCCTCCGGATGCTCGATGAGATCGGTTCGATTAACAAAGTTCCAGCCTTCATCAAGGAAGTCAAGGAAGGGAAAGGACGCTTGATGGGATTCGGACACCGGGTCTACAAGAATTACGACCCGCGCGCCAAGGTCATCAAGAAACTCGCCGACGACGTCTTCGAAGTGACGGGCAAAAATCCGATGCTCGACATAGCCCTCGAACTCGAACGGATCGCTCTGCATGACGACTATTTCATGAAACGCAAGTTGTATCCCAACGTCGACTTCTATTCCGGGTTGATCTACCAGGCTATGGGATTCCCGAAGGACTTTTTCCCCGTCCTGTTCGCAATCCCCCGTACGGTCGGCTGGCTGGCTCAATGGATCGAGCATCTTCAGGATGCGGACCAGAAGATCGCCCGGCCCCGCCAGATCTATCTCGGCCACGACGTGCGGACGTGGGTGCCGATCGAAAAACGCGGGAGGTAAAGCCGCATGAAAATACAGCTTCCACACGGCATTCTGCTCAACTATGTCGAGCGGGGGAATCCCTCGGGTCTGCCGGTGGTCTTTATCCATGGCTTTCCCTTTACACACCGCATGTGGGACCCGCAAATGCGGGCCCTCCCCGCCGGCATCCGGGCCATCGCTTACGACGTTCGCGGTCACGGCGATAGTCAGGTGGCCGATGGACAGTATACGATCGAATTTCACGTCGACGACCTTCTTGCGCTTCTCGACCATCTTGTTATTGAAAAGGCTGTCGTGTGCGGCTTGTCGATGGGCGGCTATATAGCGTTGAGAGCGGTGGAACGGAATCCCGACCGCGTGCGGGCCCTCGTTCTCGCAGACACGCGCAGCGAGGCCGACACCAACGAGGCCAGAGTGAAGCGTTCGGCGTCCATCCGTGCCGTCAAGCTGGAAGGTGTGCCGACATTTGCCGAAAACTTTGCAAAGGCGGTGTTCGCACCCGAGACGTTCACCAAACAGCCTCAAACGATCGCCTTCATCAAAGATCTGATGCGTTCCAACACGATGCTCGGGATCTCCGGGACTCTCATCGCGCTCGCCGCACGAACCGACACGACACCCTCGCTCTCCCGCATTTCTGTGCCGACACTCATTCTGGTCGGAGAACACGATGCTCTGACTCCTCCCGCCGCCGCCGAATCTCTGCACAAGCACATCAAGGATTCTACGCTCACGGTCATCCCCGGAGCGGCCCATATGTCGAATGTTGAGAACGAGGCCGCCTTCAACAAAGCATTGATAGGTTTTCTGCGAACGTTGTGACCAGTCGTCCCTCCTGGACACGGTTGAACGACGACGTCGTTTCGTGCCGCAAGTGTCCGCGGCTTGTGCAATGGCGCGAGGACGTCGCCCGGACGAAGATAAGAAGGTTTCAGGATCAGCAGTATTGGGGAAGACCCGTCGCCGGGTTCGGCGACCACCATGCACGGCTTCTCCTCGTAGGCCTGGCTCCGGCAGCACACGGAGCAAATCGCACGGGACGCATGTTTACCGGCGACCGAAGCGGCGACTGGCTTTATGAGGCCCTCCATCGGTTCGGGTTTGCCAACATGGCGGCTTCCACGCAGCGTGACGATGGACTGGCGCTTAGCGGCTGTTTCATCACGGCAGCCTGTCGCTGCGCGCCTCCGGCAAACACACCGACGCCCGAAGAACTCGACAACTGCAGACCCTATCTCCATCTGGAACTCGACCTTCTCCACAATGTGCGCGTCATTGTCGGCCTCGGCAAGACTGGGTTCGACTCGGCACTCCGGGTTCTCGCTGATCGCGGCATAGCGATTCCCAGGCCCCGCCCGGCGTTCACGCACGGACTCGAAGTTCATTTCCCCGCAGGCCTCAGGCTCCTCGCCTCGTATCATCCAAGCCAGCAAAACACCTTCACGGGCACGCTGACCCGGACCATGTTCCATTCGGTGTTTCGTCGCGCACGCGCGCTCGTCGACCACCCATGACCCGCCGCACAGTGATAGCTTTTACGGCCGTTGTGGTTTTCAGCGCAGCTGCCGGGCTGCTCAGGATGAACGACCTATCGCTCTTTACCGACAGCACGCGCTACGTCATCTGGGCCACCAGCCTCAGCAACGCGAACGGATGGATCGACGAGACGACTCCCGATCCCAATCGGTTTGTCGTGAACGCGCCATTCTATCCACTGCTCATTGCGCCGTCGCAATGGATCGAGCAGAATTCCCTTGCCGCCGCAAAGTCCATGACATTGCTGTACGGACTGGCTGCCATTGCGCTCTTCTTTCTTTGGAGCCGACGCACGGTCGGCGACACTACGGCACTCATTATTTCAGCCGCATTTGCGGTAATGCCGTTGACAATTGTCCTTTTTACTGAGGCGCTGTCGGAAGCACCGTTCCTTGTGCTTGTTTTCGCAATCCTTGTGCTCACAGAACGTTCGCTTACTCGGGAACTCACAGGACGCGAACGGGTCGCTTTGATCGCATTTTCGGCGGTGATCCCCCTCGTCCGCGAGATCGGCATAGTCTTCGTCGCAGCCATCGTAGTCGATCTTGTCCGCCGCCGCCAAAAGCGCACTGCTGCCCTCATTGCGGGGGCGACCGTGATCGCTGCTGCCGTGTGGACCTATCGTAATCTCGTTCTCATCGGCGCGCCGCCGATGTCGCAGAGCGCGAACGTTCGATTCATTCTGCAACACGTAGCAACCCCGGAAGGCGCACCGTTGGCCAGAGAATTTGTAGAACGATTCTGGCTGAACATTCGATCGTATTCGGATGAGCTGGGGGGCATGGTCCTCTTTCCTTTCCCACTCAATCTCGTTCGAGGCAGCTCGGGTCCCTTCATTGCGCTCGTAAATATCTTCCAGTCAGCAAAGTCCTATCTTCCGATCCTCTTCCTGCCGGCCGTCGCTTTCGGAACGTATCGGGACCTGCGCGCCGGAGGGACCGCTTTCGTACGAACGGTGTTCCTCGTTCTGTATGTTGGCGTCGTTCTTCTCTATCCCGTTCAGGACATCCGTTTCTTTCTTCCGATCATTCCGTTCCTCTTGATTGTTCTTGCACGCGGTGCGCAAGGGATCATAGATGTCCGGCCGGGCATTGGCCTTCATCTTGCCGTCGGGGCGGCCGCATGCGTCATTGGGGCGAATGCCTTTGCCAGCGCTGAATTGATCCGCACAAACCTGACCTATCTTCGAACGGCGGACGATCCTGCCGCCCCGGCAATGACCGGCTTTTATGCGACACCCTGGTCTGTAGTCGGTTCCTGGATCACCGATTCGACGGCCCATGACGCCGTCATCGCCAGCCCGGCAAAGGAGATCGCTCCGTTCACGCACGGACGATTGGTGCTGGAGATCAATCGGGCCGTCCCGCTGCCGGCATTTGAATCGCTCCTCCGCGACCATGACGTGTCGTACCTGCTTGTGCCCGAA
>MHAK01000046.1 GCA_001802945.1 Ignavibacteria bacterium RIFCSPLOWO2_12_FULL_56_21
ATGGAGACCTTCCCTCACTTGTCCGAACGGCAGCCGAGAAAACCCGACATCTCCTTGTGCTGAGTCATCCACGAGCCGGCTGGCCCATGGAGCCCTTCTTCAAGCTGACGATCCTGTTCGCGCGCCTGTTCAGCCGCGATTTTGTCCCCTTTTGGCATGATTGGACGGGAATGCGGGGAATGATCGAGAAGGAAGGGATGCAGCTTCGGGAAGAAAGGAAGACGATACTGTGGCAGGTGTTGGTGTATGAGAGAGCCGGGTAGGGCAGATGCAATTGGTGAATAGAAAATAGAGAACGATTCACTATTTTCCTTCCCTGATCTACTTGAAGCTCATTGGTATCTCCACCTCACACCTCGTCACAATCCCCTTCCTCTTGTAGGGCGTAAACTTCCACCTGCGGACGGCGTCGTAGGCGGCTGCGTCGAGCACGGGCTCTCCGGACGATTGCTCAACCGATACGGTGACGACCTCGCCGCGTTCATCGAGAAGCGCCTTCAACAGTACCTCACCGGTCTTTCCTGCCGCCTTGCCGCTGTCGGAAAACTCCGGGTCCGTTCTGGTGACAACTTCCGGCTGAACGTCGAAGGGAATGAAACCGTTCTCCTTCCGGAGGATATCGGGGAACCGGGGATATTCCACAAGCCAACGGCTTAATTCTTCTTTTCGCAATACTTCAGCGTATGTTCGCTTTCGCGGTCCAACAGCGAGCGAATCCTCAACGAGCGATTGTTCAAGGACTGCCCTCCCGGCGGCCGGGCTCCCTAATCGCTGATAACAATCTGCCAGGAGTGCGAAGCATTCATAATGCTTCATTGCAACGTCGGCTTTTCGAAGTCTTTCCAGGAATTCAAGCGCACGCACGGTCGAATCCGTCACATAGGCGGCGTATGCCCGGGAAAAAAGAGTGTCGATGTCTGGGGTCGCCGAAGAAACGGAGGCACCGGGAGAACTTCGTACGGCGGGTGGGTCGACACGAACTTTGGGAGGAGTGGAAGCGCACCCGAACAGGATGAGAGCTCCCAAGAAAAACCCGCCGCACAGGAGAAATCAGCGGGGGAAGGAGTGTGTCAAAAGTCTCCAGGTCATTTCGGTGTAGCGAACTTTGAACCATCTCACGAACATCACCCCCCCTTAATAGATTAGCCGCCATAAGGCATAAAAGTCGCAAATCCATTTTGCGCGTTTTGCGATTTTTTGCGGCACAGATCTTCTGTCGGGGTGAGTTCAACTGCCAACGCCGAAATGGTGGAATGCGTTCCGCTTACTTTTCCTCCACGATCTTCTTGATCGCCGGCACGCCGTCCTTATGGACCAGGTACGCGAGGACCTTCAATTTCACATAAGAACCGTGGAAGAACATATATCCACGTGCGCTTCCCGCCTCCCATGCCGTTCGCCAGGAGTCCTTTACCAGGAACCAATCTTCTTCTCCAAACGACCGATAGTCGACAATGTGCATCAAATGGTCGTCCGTCGTTGCTCCGGTGGCAAACCGGAATTCCCGCCCTTCTTGCGAGATTGCGTTGAACGGAATGTCGAAATCGGGGATGATGCCGTAGCGCTTCGTCCGCTCATACGAGGGCTCCGAAATATCCGCGTCGATTGCCACGGAATACCCGGATTGCACCGCGTCTTTCAGCGAGTTGTAAAACTCATCCAACGGCACGTTCACGTATTCGTCGTTGCGTCTCCAGTTGTCCGGCACCTTCAGTTCAACAAAGGCGTTAAACGGCGCGTACTGGAAAGAGGTCACCATGAGGTAATCGTTCCACGGCAGGCGGACAACGTCCCGCAGGAACGACTGCGCCGTATACGACTTTCCTTTCCAGTTGAACCGAGTCGGCGGTTCGCCGAGATAGCGGTTCAGGATCCGCTTCACCTGGGGGATCACATTCTTTTCGTTCCAGAGCCTCTCTTTTCGCACACGGTCCATCAACTTCTGCAGGTCGCCATAGAGCCTGTTGTGATTGAAGACCTGCTTCCCCTCTTCTTTGTTCCCATACACACTGGCGGGAAGTGCTCCGTATTCACGCACTATGTCCAGTACGCCCGTGAAAAGGTCGCCAGGCGAGAAGCGTGATGATCCCTTCGTCTGGATGAATCGCTTTGCCTTCTCAATAAAGACATAGTAGACGGGATACACTACGGACAACCGGACGGGCTCCATGCCCAGCCGCTCCATTTCCGATTCCAGGAACGACGTAGTCGAGAATGACCAACAGATCAGCGTCGTATCCTGGTTGAGGGGGGAAAGATGCTTGAGCGGCTGGAAATCGGCGACAGTTTCCGGGTGAGGGATCGAGGCGATGGTCCGTTGCAACGCTTCATCGAGCGGCTGCGCGTGGACAGCGCCGCCGAAAATGACGAGTGCGACAACAAAACGGATGACACGCATGATGATCCTGTCAGACAAGAGCTGTGTGGACGGACGTTATTTGCGGCAAGTGCTCGGCGATCAATTCCCACGAGCGCCCTTCGTTCCGGCTCGCGTAGAGAATTCCCTGACTCGCACCCACGTAGATACCATGCGGCTTCAGCGCGTCGACCGACATCGCCTGCCGGTGAACATGAATGAACGCATTCTGCTGCGGCAGCCCCTTCGTAAGGGCCTTCCAGGTGCCGCCGCGGTTGCGTGAAACGTAGACCGCGAAGCGCCCCTTCGGTGTAGCGCGGAATTCCGCTCCTTCCTCCGGAATGACGTAGATAGTCTTCGGGTCGTGCGGATGGATCTGAATGGAAAATCCGAATCGCGAGGGCAATCCCTTTGAAATATCTTTCCATGTCTTGCCGGCGTTGTCCGAGCGGTACACGCCGCAGTGGTTCTGCTGGTAGAGCACGTCGGGCCGCGCGGGATGCAATTCCAGGTGATGCACGCACTGCCCTACTTCGGGATACTTGTCCGCCATGAAATCGGCCAGCACGCCGGCGTTCCGCGGTTCCCAGGACGCTCCGCCGTCGGCGGTGGCGAAAACGCCTGCCGCAGAGATCCCGACGAACATCCGCTTCGGGTCGGTCGGATGATAACTGATCGAATGTACGGTCAATCCCGCCGCCCCCGGATTCCATTTCGAACGCGTGGGATGGTTGTTCAGTGATGCGATCTCCGTCCAGTTGACGCCGCCATCATCCGAACGGAACAACGCGCCGGGGTCGACTCCCGCATATAATGTCTTCGTATCGTGGGGAGAAGCGGCCACACACCACACGCGCTCGACTTTTTTGTCGGATCCGTCCGGGAATCGGACGCCTCCCTCGGACTGTGTCCATGTTTTTCCCCAGTCGGTGCTCCGCTGAACGGTCGTTCCGAACCAGTACGACGTGGCGGCTGCGTAGAGCGTCGGTTGTCCGCGCGTATCGAGCATCATGTCGTTCACTTCCGCCCCTTTGAGGAATGGTCCTTGGAGCTTCCAGGTCTTCCTTGTGAGGTCGGACGAGAGCATGAAGGCTCCTTTGCGGGTGCCTACGAGGAGGCGGATCTTTTTCGGTCGGGGGGACACGACTACAGTCCTTCTTGTGAAATGATGTACGCAAGCACGGCCATGGCGGCGGCGCCGAGCGCCAATTCACGCTCGTTCACCTTGTCCACCGTGTCGTTGTGGGAATGATGATAATCAAAGTAGCGGTGACTTTCCACGTTCAATCCGATGGGGGGAACGCCTTTGCGGGCAAGCGGACCGATATCCGCTCCGCCGCCGCCGAGGACGATCCGGTCGGCATTCATGAACGCGAATACCGGTTCCCAAGCCTTGAGTTTCGCGTGTGCCGTGGAGTCTCCCACGCCGAACCCGCGAGGTGCAAAGGCTCCTTCGTCGGATTCGATTGCCGCAATGTGCTTTTCTCCCGGCCGGTCCATCGCCGCATACGCGGTTCCTCCCCGCAACCCGTTTTCTTCATTCATGAACATCACGGCGCGGATGGTGCGTTTGGGCGTTAGGCCAAGCTCCTTCAGCAGGCGCAATGCTTCGATAGATTGGGAGCATCCGCCCGCGTCGTCGTGCGCTCCATCGCCTTTATCCCAGGAATCAAGATGTCCACCGATCACCACGACCTCATCGGGCTTCTCCGAGCCGCGAATCTCTCCGACAACGTTGAATGAAGGAATATCCGGCATGGTCTCGCAGGACAGAACCAAGCGGACCCGAGCTTTCGGGTCAGTCTTCAGTAAAGCGCTTAACGCGTCGGCGTCGAGCGTGCTCACGGCGGCGGCCGGCACTTTTGTCACGCCTTCTGCATATCTCATTCCGCCGGTGTGGGGTTGGTCGTCGATCGTCGTTGTCATCGAGCGGACGAGCGCGGCCACTGCACCGACTTTTGCGGCTTCCACGGCTCCGCTCCCACGTTGATCAACTGCTCCTCCGTAGGCGGAGAAGGTCGACATCTGACCGCGGTCCATGGGACGGTTGAAAAAGACAATCCTTCCCTTGGCCGCGTCTCCCAGCGCATGGAGCTCTTCGAACGATCGGACCTCAACGACCCCGGCAGTGATGCCTTTCTTCGGAGTGGCGATACTTCCACCAAGTGCCGTGACTGACAAGGGAATAATCTTGCGCATCCTGGACGGAACGGCAACTGCTTCTTCTTTCGGTCCGCGCACCCAATGGGGCACGGTGACCGGTTCAAGCCGGACATTATCGAAGCCAAACCGTTTCATCGTCTTCTCCGCCCACGCGACCGCTTTCGCCGCTTGGGGCGACCCGCTCAATCTTGGACCAACGGCACATAGTTCTTTCAGCAGTCCGATCGTGTAGTTCTGAGTCAACGCCGTGGCCGCAATACGTCGCGCCACCGAATCATACGGCGATTGCGCGTCTGCGAAATCAGAAAGGAAGAAAAAGAGAAGTGGAACAATAAGCAGTCGACGATGATGTGTTCCGCGCAAGATTTTCATTCTACCCTTTGAGTTTTGAGTTTGGCAAGCGATTCCGCGATGCTGTAAGTCGAAAGCCCTTCTCCTGCTAATCCGAAATCGACAATCCGAAATCCGAAATTTCATCAGCACTTCTCAAGAATAGTTTTTTGTCCTTGGCCACACCTCCGCAATTGGTACCTTCAACCGTCGGCAGACAAAGATCGGCAGATTGTCCTCATACGGCATCACATACGGCGCGCTAAATCGTGTCATCAGCGTCACCTCTTCGAAGACCTCTTCGTGATTCTGCCGGTTCCCGCCGACGACTATAACGACCGACGAATCCAGCGATCTCGGACCCCAGAGATAGTAACTATTGTGTCCGCTGATGGCATGCGGAAGTCCCAGTGAACGGCCGAAGAATGTCATCGCACTCGCTTCGCCGTAGTTTTGGGCATAAATGGAGGCCGACCGCTGCTCCTCCGGAGTCAGGGTCCTGTACACAGCCCCGACCGCGCTCGCGAGCTCCTCCCATCCATGCATGTCCGCATAGAACTGAGGCAGATCGCCCAGCCGCTTCGATTCGGCGGTGTGTGGTCTCACTCCAAGCACGGACGCATACTCGATGTAGGACTGTTCAGAAAGAATCGGAAGTGTCAACGGCGCAAGCAACAGTCCCGCTCCCAACACAATTGGATACAGACGAAGCGCAGCGAAACGCATCCAGGGAGCGGACGAAAATTCGAAGAGCACTCCACCCGCGGCGAAAAGAATGCCGAAAGCAGAACACAGATATTCGGCCTTGCTGTGTCCGTTCGCGAGAAGAATCACAAATGCCATGGCAAAGATGACGCCTCCAATCCGAAATGCGTGGCCGCGTTTGGAAAACAGGAAATACAGTCCGCCCAACCATAGCGGGACCGTCGACGGATTATTGAGAAGGAATTGTCCGGTAATGAACTCTACCGCCGAAAGTCCGGAATACTTTCCGGATGTCGCATTGCGGATGAACTCGATGTGAGCCCAATCGTTCATCGCGTTCCAGAGGAGATACGGGAGGAAGAAGAGGAATGCCAGCATCGCCGACAACCAGGGTCCGGGTGTCCGGAGCTGGGACCGTAATGGGGTGAAAACGATGCCCGCAGCGATTCCGGCGCCGAGCCAGAGCACGTCGATCTTGTTAAGAAGGCCTATCCCGAGGACGGCCCCGAGGAGCAGCCAGAGGCGAATGTTAGGGGCTTGCACGATTTTCAGGACGATCAGAATCGCGACTTGCCACAAGAGTATAGAGAAGGCGTTCATGGAATAGATCGCGTCCATCCCAAGATAGATCATGGAAACGACGGCTGCTGCGCAGGCGAGAGCCTGTGCCTTCCGCCCCCCGCCGAGTTCGGTTGTCAGCACTCCCACGAGATACACTGCGGCGGCACCGGCGAGGGCTGGAAGAAATCGCAAAGCGAACAGGGAATCGCCGAGAATGAGGCGATTGAGAGCCAGGATAAAGATAGACAAGGGAGGCTGGTCGACAAATCCTGCGGCGAGGTGGTCCGTGCTGACGATATAATACAGCTCATCCCTGAATATCCCATAGCCGGCAAAGAGGTTCGTCCAAAGGTGAATCAGAAGTTTTATGCCTGCAAACAGGGTCGGAATGCCTGCCGGAGACGCCCACAAACCTTTCTTGACAGTCATGAAACCTTCCGGTATCTTTATCGTAAAGATACGATAATGAAAACGAACTGACGCTCGTTTTCGCGAGTTCTTTGCAGTGGAAACACCAGTATACGAGGATGATTGATGCCGATAACGAAATCCGAATTGTTCAAAAAGCGCGACATCAGAACGGCAGAGTTTGCCAAAGTGCTGGGCCACCCTGCGCGGGTGTCGATTCTGAGGGAGCTGGCGAGTCGGAAGGA
>MHAK01000047.1:0-3707 GCA_001802945.1 Ignavibacteria bacterium RIFCSPLOWO2_12_FULL_56_21
CTGGCGATCGCTTGCTTGGCGTGGTTCGGCATACGCAGCGTGTCGTGGTTCTTGTTCGCCAGCCATGGAACGCCGACGATCCTTTCGGTCATCCAGGGGAAAGGCGTCGCGGCCGGGCCGGTGGAAGTGCCCGCGCCTGCGGAAGCGAAAGCGGAGACGGTCCGATATACGTCGCTAATTAAGGAAGAGGCGGAATGGGTGCGCCGGAAGGGGGACGAGCTCTTGTCGGCGTTCATGCTGCCGCCGCTGCAGATCGTCGCGGCTACGATCAATTTCTGCACGCTGCTGATCAACGGTCGCCCGCTGTTCGAGCTTCCGTTTGCGAGTCTTGAAGCGATCGTATCGTCCAAAGTGCTGTTCGGCGGCGTCCCCACGAAAGCGGGCGTGGGTCAAAACGCGTGAACTGGAAGGGAGGATGAAGCCATGGAGTGGAATCGCCGGTTCATGATCGTGGGGCTGGTGTACCTGGCGGCGGCCGGTCAGGGCGGGGTGCACACGAGCGAGGCACAGGAGAACGCGCGGCTGTCGATGTTCGTGGGGGTCGACATCAGCGGCTCGTTCATGAAGGGAGGGTACTATGACGACGCGATCACATTCCTTGCACATTATCTGCATGCGCACGTGAATGGGCTGGGGGGCCTTGAGCGGCCGAATGCCCTCTTCGTCAGCGCTGTAGGAGGGGCGGGAGCAGATGAACCAAAGACCTTTTATCCCCGGCAAACGTTCGAGGGAAGAAGCGTCGACGAAATAGGCGAAAAGCTTCGGGAAATCTTTCCGAAAGGAGTGGAGAACCCCTACACCGACTTCAACGCATTTTTCGAACAGATCGCAACGACTGTCAGGAATAAGAAGCTCGTTCTGCGGCCGGTGACGATCGTTCTCATTAGCGACGGCATACCGGACGTGCGCAAGGAGGGCAAGACGGATTTCCGCAGCATCAATTTCAAGCCCTTGGAAAGCCTGGCCCGGAATATCACCGTGCGCCTGCTCTATACATCGCCGGAAGTAGGAAGAGGCTGGCAGACAAATGTTCGAAGGAGCCGGGTCAAAGTATGGACGCAGGACGCACGCGTGATGGAAACGTGGAAGGACCCAAAGATATTTGATCCATCAAAACCGCCGGAACAGCGCACGGGGTTCTACAGCTGGATCAAGGACAATGTGGATTTTGGAGTTTCAGCGAGAAGAGTAGATTAGCTAAATGTAAAGAGGATTGAGGGATACAGAAGGAATAATGGAATTGTGGAATGGTATGCGTATTACAGCGTGACCTTCGGGCTAGATAACAACCCACAGGGTTTCGAGTTTGTTCCGAGACCGGCAATTTATTGCCGATCGAGGCAGTGCAATTCTTCCTTCTCCTAACTTTACCCCGGGCTTGCCGAGGGGTCAGCACTGACCTCTGAGCATACACTAAGTCATTCTCTGCCTAAAAGCTGTCTCAAAAATGTTTCTCGCAGCGTCGCAGCAGTCGCGGCGAAGCACTCATGTAGTTGATTCAGCCCATTTTCATGAATTGACTTTTTTACTGCGTCGCCGCGAGGCAGGTTTTTGAGACCGGTTCAGTCACCTCTGAAGTCCATAATAGGCCGCACCACGTTGATCGTATCGTCGCAAGCGAATCCGGGGTAATACGTAATCCAGCCGACGGGTTTGCGGACTTCAACACAGATGCTGTCGCCGGACGTACATGAATGCCAGTCCTTGACCTCCCATGTCATGGAATTGCCGAATGCGCGGTGAGGACCGAAGGTGCGCATACACTGAGCGATGAATCCCGGGTGAAGTTGTCCACATCGGGCATTGAAGTAGATCTTTGCCATCAGGGCCTTCGGAAGTTCGAACATCCCCTCTTGTCCAGCGGCGTAGACATTCGGCGTTGGTGTGGCGACAATATGAAATCGCACCACACTCCCTCCCACAACAGCTTCATATCCCTGGTCTTTTTCAAGCGTCCTTGCGTTGAGACGTCCAAGTACAGTGTCGGACATGCCGGCCCGGACGAAGAGCGTCTGTTGTTCGCCGTCAAGGAAGGCTGCAAGGTCGCGCGAATCCTCCAACTCGCGTCCATCGGGAGGCGGGGCTACTTTGCACGACGCAACGAGGAGTGAAAGCACAGCAAGACATTTCATCCAATTCATAGAAATCCTCCGCACAGTATAGTGTGATCCTCCCATTGACCATTCACAATTCATTTTAGATAGTTCGACTCTCGATCACCCTCTTCATTGTCGTCAATTCCTGCCGTGATTCTTTTTTGATCTCGCCTTTCAGGAGCGGCTCGAGGAGCCGCCAGAATCCTTTCGTATGAAACTCTCCGACGATGTTCAGCCGTGTTGCAGAACCGACTGGTGTGAACGAGTAGGATGTGCGATACTCCATGGGACCGTCGGAAGTAGCAGAAAACGAAAACATCTTGTTCGGCACCAATTGCGTGATCTCGCATATGGTGCTTATACGACGTCCCATCATGGTTGCCGTTTCGCTGAATTTCGTGCCGACGCCGACCGGACCCTCGGTCAGCCGCTTGACTTCAATGACGGCGGGCTGCCATTTCTGGACGTTCTCAACATTGACCACATAATTGAAGACCTCGTTCACAGGACGTTCAATTTCGATCGTCTCTTCCAGCTTGATCATGGCAATTGTCCTCTGCTTCAGTGTCTTTCGAGCTGATCTCGAACGCTGCGCGGCCGCTTTCAAGGAGAAGGCCGCAGTGGAGGATTCTATCGCCCGAGACATTTCCCAACATTCTCACCGCGGACTTCGGTCGTACGACGAATCTGGCGCCGTCAGTATTGCCGGAGTCATTCCGCCTATTTCAACAAGAACATCTTCTCATGTTTGACAGAATTGCCCGCCGTCAAGCGGGCTATATACATTCCTGTCGGTAAGTGACGGGCGTCGAACATCTCAGAATAGGTACCGGGGTCCTGCACTTTGTGGACGAGCATAGCCACCCGTTGCCCGAGGAGGTCAAAGACCTCCAGCGACACATTGGTTTTCATCGGGAGTTGATACTCAAGCGTCGTGGAAGGATTGAACGGATTCGGATAGTTGGGCCTGAGCGCCAAAGTGATTGGCAGCGTTTTTTTTTCGTTTTCCACTTCAGTAACGCTATTCGTGAAAGATATGTCGTCCATGTAAAGGAACGACCAGACAGAATTTGCGGCATCTGCCTGGACCTTGATCTGAACCGTCTGTCCCGCAACACCACTAAGATCAAAATACACCGGCACCCATGTCTCGGTCTGGTAGTAGTAGCACAGATATTCGTCGTACAAAGTTTGCCCGGCAACGTAGAGCCGGATCTGTGCCCCAACCCATAAGCCGGCACATTCAGAGGTCGTAGAATTCCTATCCTGGACAAACAGTTTGAGGTACAAAGGAGTCGTCGCCGGCAAGCTGACAGTCTGTGAGAGCGAATTCACCTCATAGGCAAAACCGCCCACCCGTCCCATGTATTGACCGGAGTGTGGAACGACAGGAGGGCTGATCTCTGTGGAAGCGAAGAACGCTGCCGTGCCAATGAGCGCATAGCCGCCAGTGCTCGATTCAGTCCAGCCGCTATTACGGCCCGATTCGAAGCCTGCATTGACTATTCCTTGTGCAAACCCTGATATGTGCCCGAACATCAGAGCGGGCAGGAACACGCGGGAGAGAATGTTCATGGCAGAGGTTCCTCCTATTTCAGCAACAGCATCTTC
>MHAK01000047.1:3715-15290 GCA_001802945.1 Ignavibacteria bacterium RIFCSPLOWO2_12_FULL_56_21
ATCTTCTCATGTTTGATGAAATTTCCCGCCGTCAATCGGGCTATGTATATTCCTGACGGCAACTCGCGGGCGTCGAATATCTTCGAGTAATATCCCGGTTCCTGCACTTCGTGGATAAGCTCCGCCACGCGCTGTCCGAGGAGATTGAACACCTCGAGAGACACACTGCTTTTTATGGGCAGCTGATATTCCAGGGTCGTGGACGGGTTAAATGGATTCGGATAGTTCCTGCGAAGATCGAAGTCCAAAGGAATCCGGATGTCTTCGCTCTTCACGGCCGTAACCGGTGTCGTCGTGAAAAACTCGGTAAGCGTGATAAAAGTATGTGGCGAAAACGTCGGCATGACACCGCCGACCCCTCCGAAAGCATGGAATTCTTTGAGTGCATACGGATCCCACGCGCGGAAAAATACGGTGTCGTCAGTTGCAAATCCTTCTTTGAACTGTGTGGTCGTGTCGTCGCCAAAAAGCGTGAGTGCAATCGACGTCGCATTGTTAACCCAATAGAAGTAACCGCCGCAGATCATGCTATCGGATCTTCGGAAGAACGCCCCAACGGCGTCATCTTCCTGGATCATTCTCCCGTTGATCGAGGGTGAGATGTTGCTGTTGAGAACGAACATCGCCGTTGGAGGTGGCGGGATATTATCGAATGTCATCGACGAAACTCGCCACGACGACGGAACACCCTGACGATCGGTTGTAAAGCTCCAGACGGGCGACCATTCGCTCGCACCATAGGGATTGCGCGCGGATACGCGCCAATAGTGCAGGGTGAAGTATTGCAGATTGAGATCGCGATAATGGTGAGCACTGTCGAGCGTTGATGCGCCGGTAAACGTTGAGTCGTCGAACACAACGGTCGAGAAGTACGAATCCGTCGCGATCTGGAGTCGATATACGTCGGCGCCTGGCGAGCTCTGCCACACGAGATACGGCGACTGGCTGTGATTTGTGAGTGCCATTCCGTCCATAGGATAAACCAACTGAGGCACGTCTGGAGGAACTTGCGTCTTGAAGGCGAAGACATCGGCGGTCGTCAATCCGTCACCCGGCGCCACAGTGATTACCCCCGCGGATTCGTTCAACGAATGTCCGGGAAGCACCTGAAGCGCCAACCCGTACATTATATCTGCCCCGGCGCCAACAGTCAATTCATTGTTGATGACTGTGCCCGACATGGTCGGATTTGCCGGGTACGTGTACTGTTGACAGGAAGGATCATACGTGCGGTAGTGGATGAAGACAATTTCATAGTTGTCACCATAGGTCGTGGGATCCCAGAGGCCGTTGCGATTATTATCGCGCCACGAAACGGTAAGTTGGCGCGGCACGTCGGGATTACTGACGTCCCACACCTGGAACGGGACATTCGCGTACGGTTCTCCGCCGGGCGCATATATTGGAATGATATCCGTCTGGAGTTGATATTCCGAGTTGGATCCCGTACGCCGCAATCGGTACGCCCGTTGAGGAGCGGCGAGGTCGAACCGGATCTCGATCTTCACCGCTCCGCCAGGGTCGAATGCAGTATTCACTTGACCGAGGAATTGAGAAAGGTCGGAGCCGTGCAGAACGCCATTGAAGAAACCGCTTCCCGTCGTTGCGAATCTGCCTCCCGTTAACCACTGGGAACCGGGGCCGGACCATCCGGTCTGATACTGATTGAATCCAACAGCCTCCCAGTCAGAGCCACGAAGTACCTTGAAACCCTCGGTCACCGGCATCGCGTAGCCGAAAGCGTCGGGCAGTGCGTGGTGATACATGAGATACAATCCGGAAGCGAGGTTCTTCAGATTGAGCAACTTAATGTCCGGTTGCCCGGTAGAGTCGGCAATGGTAATTTCATAGAGTGCATCCGTTAATGCCGATCGATCAACGACAAGTGTCGAAAACGACCACATGCTTTCTCCCGCTATGTGCTGTGTCGGTACGCCATAGAATGGAACGGATGGCGCTTTCACCGGGACGATGAACTCATCCGTCCACACATTCCCCACCGTATCGGTGAGTTTTACGATGACGGAGAACGAGGAATCTTTCGTAAAGAAGGGAGCGCTGGCGGTGAAATATGTGTTGGGATTTCCGGGATCGTACGTCATCGTGTATGATGTCCCTTGCGCGATTCCCACGATCAACGACTTCTCGTCCAGTTCAGGCACAACTCTCAGTCTGAGATGCTGCAGCGGGAAGGCTGTGAAGTTGGAAAGCGACAGGCCGAACCGGAATTGTTCGCCAGGATTGACGATGAGATCGTTGTTCTGATTGTCCGAAAAGACCTCGAGCGCAACCAGCTCCACGCGGCCCGCAGTCGTGATAAATTCCGAGACGGATGCGAACGAATGAACCACGGCATCGATGTCCGTAACATGTGCATCAACCACCAACGCCTGCGATTCGCGATTGATCGTCATGGAATTCCCGAAAACGCCGTCGGCAGGGGCTCCATCGTTATGCGCGCCGTCGTCGAAAAGTTCGAGCGTTCCTACCTCCGAGCCGTCAAATCGTTTTACCGTAATGGTCATGGTCACGGGGGCGGGCTTCGATCCGACGGCGGAAAATGCCACCGTCGCCTGTGACGAATTCGGGTAGGTCACCTGCGCAGTTACTGTCGGAGGGGTAACCGTGAACAAACCGTCGAACATCATTTGAGCGGCGCCATCATAGAATTTCATGACGCCGACGCTCGACAGGCGATCGGAACCTATCCCTGCCACCATCGCGACCACCGTTTCTTGGGTATCACCCGGGGCTAATCGGAATGGGCCCGACGCCAGAATGATGCGCCTGTCTCCAGGGTCGAAGGAGTAATCGGTCCCGAGACCGTCGACGAAGCCCTGTCCTAACACTGGATCGCCCGAAAGCGGAAAATGTGAAGGTGGAAAGGGACCCGAGGGGTAGAAGACATCCGGGGTCGTAAAATCCCCCACGGGAGCAAACCCCCTCAGCATTTTCCACCATCGTCCCGAGCCGGAGAGATAATTATACAACCCGGAGGGAGGATCGGAGTACAACGTCCCCGCGGAAAAATACGAGAAGGCAGTCATACCTATGTTTCTTTGCCCCTGCCGGTACTGCATATCGAAAATACCAACATCGTTCGGATTGCCCGGGACGATGGGTCCGGCGAAGAAATCGTACGCGACAGTCGGTGGAGGAACATTGAAGTAAGCAAATTGATCATCTACAGAACTCCCGTTGAACGCAAAACCGAGGCTCTTTGCAGTGTCGCAACCGACGAGGTCGTCCCCGGCATTGCCAATATCCGGGTCGGACCAAACGGCGACGTACATGCTGTCGATCCAAAAGGCTCCCTTCACGCCGTCTCCTACGTCGATGCCCCCTTTGTTGATAATCCGAGTGCGCCGGAACATCACATTGTCCAATGCACCCGAAGATGCATAGGCCCATATTGTGGTTTGGATTTCAAGTCCCAGCGGATTCGAGCCGACGAAATACGTGGCAGTGAGGGAATCGAGGTCATTGTAGACCGTCCAGAGGACCTGATCCGCGGGGACCGCCGAATTGGGACCGGCGATTCCCGGCTCGTCATAATTTTGTGCAATGAGACTTTCGGGTGAAAATGTCGGAGAGTAGGGCGGAGGCGGTTGGTATCCCGTGAGACCGTTCCGCTCCACATACGGTGCACCCTTGTGCACGGGCCATTGAACCCAGTCGAGTGCATATTGGTCTCGAATGGCGGTGACATGGCTTGAGGTGATATACTCCAAAGGCAATTCAAAATATTCCGACGCGTCTTTCCGCGCTTCAGCGTCTGTCATATCGGGATAGTCCCGCCGGATCCGATACATGCGGACATCCGACCCATTGGGGTCTTCCGGGAACGCATTCGCGATACTGCTAACGACCGCCCCGGCCCTTGTCCCGATATCATACGAGCCACCACCGACGCGTATCGGCTGATATGCAACCGGCGTGGCATGATTGGCGTCGAGAAATGCCTTCCCCCCCCAGAGAAACCCATCCTGATAGATGATGTTCGCCGTTCCTCGCGGAAAGTACACTCCACTATTGCTGTTGGGACTGTGGTTCGACAGACCATCGGTCCTCATCCATGAAGAAATATTATTGATGTTCAGGTTTTGGTATAGAGGGATGCCGAGAACGTTTGTCGTCTTCACGATCCGTCGAGTATTCAATTTTTCCGGCACCTGGGCTTCAGAAGTCGCGCTCATCATTGCGACAAAGAAGATGAGCGTTGACACCCGCATCGTAGCCCTACCGAGAAAACAAAAGGACCGTAACATTCGCATTCTCCCTTCCCAAAAAACGAATACCCCCTTCGTCGTGTGCAACCGACTCCGGAGGCATTCCATTTGCACATTGGTTCCCCTGCGCGGCCTGCGAGCCGTCACCATATGTATAGCGCTCAACTTACAGCCGGTCGCGGGGAAAAGCAAGAAATAGGAGTGAGAATCAAAGCCCCAAAGGTTCAAAAACGAGAATCAGGAAACTGAACCACGGGAAATTGCGAAAAATCCTGGGGGTATCATGCCCTCATCGCTCGGGCTGATCCTTGCACCCGGTGGTACGCAAGAAGGGCCGAACTCTCGATCGGCCCTTGCTACATGAACTCCGCTAATTCTCGGACCTCGATCCGCATGCCGCAAAAAAGGGGCGTACTCGGATCGAGACCTTTTCTTCGGCGTAAGTATCTCCTTACTTCATCAAGGTCATTCGTTTCATCTGCATTCCAGACGACGTTTCCAGACGATAGACGTACACACCCGAAGGCATTCGGTCTGCATTCCAAGATGCCGTATGCTCGCCCGCTTCAACGTCCGCATCGACGAGTATTGCGACTTCCCGGCCCAGGAGATCGTACACACTCAGTCGTGCATGACCGTCGGACGGAAGACGATAGTTCATGGAGGTTGAAGGATTGAACGGATTGGGGAAATTCTGACTGAGTGCGAATTCATCTGGTACCAACAAGTAGCCGTTCTGTTCGGCCGAAGAGACGCCGGACAAGACCAGGTCGTCAACGAGAAACGAGGAACCGAGGTGGAAGTCGGTTCCAGATAGCGGACCGATGATCGTGATTTGAATAATGCACGTATCGGGCACATCTGCAGTCGTGTACTGAATGTCGACAGTGAACTGAGTATACGTGCCGACTGCAGTAGGGACGGATATGGCTCCGGCGCCGATAGGGTTGCCCGATTTCATCATGCCGACGTTCACAGAGAAACGGTCGCCGTCGACAGGCGTGAAGCGATAATATCCCGTCAGCACGGCATAACGCTGGGAGACCGGCGTTCCGTTTCCGCCGATTCCGGATTGTACAACCGGCGCATAAAGTCCGATCTGCGTATTGACAACTTCCCCGGCCAGCGCCGAGGAACCCGTACGAGCTGTCGCCGACTGAGTGATAGGAACGCCGAAGGAAACGACATT
The DNA here is from genome assembly GCA_001802945.1 of Ignavibacteria bacterium RIFCSPLOWO2_12_FULL_56_21. Classification (GTDB taxonomy): domain Bacteria; phylum Bacteroidota; class Ignavibacteria; order UBA10030; family UBA10030; genus 2-02-FULL-55-14. The sequence continues at coordinate 9,134 of MHAK01000047.1, forward strand.
GTCGGTCGTCCATCCATCGGGTTCCCCCGATGTCCATTGTTCAAACCCGGCATTGGGAACCTGGGCATATGCAGTGAAGAAGCATGCGCACAAGACCAGCACGCCGGACAATCGTGCCAATGAATTCATGCGAAGACCTCCCGTGGTTGGTGTTTGTTACAGCGACTAGCCGCCAATGTATGCACAATATTCCCAGAAAACATCATGTTTAATCCGTTCTCAAGATGATTCAGGCCTCTGAAGAAACGCCTTGCAGATGAGGCCATCCCTTTGGATATTCAGCCATATTTACAACTCCAGGAGGCATGCGTATGCAACCTACGTTGAAGGTCGGGCTAGTGCTCGGAGCAATCGTTGAAGTCTGGACGTTTATAGTTCTTGTGCTCGGGTGGCACAAGGATCCTGTGATGCTCATGATGTTCTATCTGGTCATTCTCTTTCAGGCGGGGGTCCTTTGGTGGGGGTTGAAGATGACGGCGGCGCAGGGGAAAACGTACGGCGGTCAGGTGATTGCGGGAACGGTCATGTCCGCGTATGGCGCGGTCATCGTTCTTGTCGGGTCGTATATTCTAACGTCGATGGTATTTCCCAGCTATTTCATGGAGGTCGAAGAGGCTGGGCGGTCGATGATGACCGCGCAGGGGATGTCGGCGGAACAGATCGAAACGCAGCTTGCGGCAATGCGTCCGATGCAGAATTCCCTGATGAACTCGATCTCTGGCGCCGCGGCGACGGTGATCACGGGGCTAGTACTGTCTCTTATTTTCGGAGCATTTCTGAAAGCGAAGCCGGCATCGCCTCCGGCACAGAACGCGTAGGGCAGTCCCTTTACGTTTCCATCATAAGGACCAAAGCCTCCTCGGTCGGTGATCAGCCGGCCGGGGAGGCTTTCCTCTATAGTCTGCTATCCCGCAATCGCATCGCTTTCCGCCGCCATTGCCTTCGCCTCGTCCCGGGCAGTCTGGAAGGGAAGGACCACCGTAGCGACGAGAAGAGCGAACAGCACGTACGTTCCGTTGAAGATGTACAGGGTCTCGGTGTAGAGATACGTCGCCGCCGCCAGAACGATCAATGCGATCACAAACGAAAGCTGCAGGGCAAGAAACGGACGGAACGTCAGGCACACAAGATAGACCGCCGTCAGCGACACCAAAAGCACCGGCCAGAACAACCACGGGATCATTTGCACGAACGAATCCATGGAGATGGCGCGCAGTGCGGTTGCCTGGTCCCACCATTCGAGGAAGTACTTGTAGTTGTGCGGACTCCAGGCGAGCATGGCGACCTTGTTCTTCACGTGGTCGATCCCATACAGGTTCTTCAACGCCGCGGCGGACGACTGGAAGTAATTGTTGACCACAATTGTCTGGACCCGTTCTGACGACATTCTCCACATGGACCGGGTGGCGATCTTCTTCGTATACGGGTCATAGGTGGTCCATAATTCCATGTTGAGGAATCCTCCGTATGGATCACGCAGGATAACAGACCCATCGCTCATGACGGGTATGCGAATACCGTCGGCAGAGACATACCCATCGCCCTGAATGGGACGCGGCTGCATGTTGGGTCTGCCGTTGTATGTCAGCTTCATGAGAATGTCCGGAACGAGCGATGCGTCGGGGGACGGACGAGATAAAGGATAGATCCTCGGCAACGATGGAAGGAGGCCGCGATTCACGGGCCGGTTGGTGATCAAACCTCCCCGCGTTTCTGGAAGGGGGGTCTCAGAGGCCCAATAGACGGTCCCGACGGAATCGAGTTCTGCAAGCAGGCTCCGCTCGCGCTCGGACCATGTCAACGGCCGCGTATCGACAACAAAGGCGCGCACACCCAGCGGCTTGAGCTCGCGGGCAATGAGCAGACTTCCTTCCAGATATTGCACCGCCGAGGGTTCGGGAGTGGCGACGGTCACGATGAGGGCGGGCGAGCGCTGCAGCGCTTCGACCCGGTTCGTCTCCGCAAATCGATAGGACAACTTCCACCCGGAGAGAAAAGCGATATCTTCATACAGGAGCACTTCGACAAACCCGAATGCCTGGACCCCCATCAGGACCATCGTTACAAGAACTATGGCGACGCAACTTGCCGCCATGCGTCCCTGCAGCGTTCGGAGAAAGGCCCTTATGCGAGAGAGGAGGGGGGCAATGTCACCGACAGCCGATGGTTTCACATGAGGCCTGACCGTGGAAATGACAAAAGCGATGAAATAGGAGAGCGCTACCACGCCGAAAAACACGATCCCCGCCATCATGACCGTCTTTTTCGTCGACCCAAACGTGTTCTGGTACGAGAATGCGAACCAGGACGTAATAAGGGTGTTGAACGTTGCCAGTATGAGATACGCAACGCGCGAAGAGCGCAACGAATGCCGCCGTTGTGACATGGAGTCCTCCTCGTTCATGGAACAAGAGATGGCACATGCATGGCGCCGGACTGTGCTGAAAGCGGCGCGGATGGTGATGAAGACTCGGACGCAAACAGGCGGGCCGACACCGCCAGAGATCCGAGCATGATCAACACTGCGATCGACGCCGCAACGGGAAGCGGCACGCGTTTCTGCCAGGCAAGAACGAGCGGGTCGACCTTTCTGCCGTCCGGCCGCGATCGACGGTTGGATGGAGATCGGACCGGTCGCGCGGCCACAAGCCGTCGGCGGAGTTCGATGGCAGATCCGAGGAAGTGCCGGCAATCCGCGCATCCGGAAAGATGGCTGAATACGGCCGCCTCTTCGCCGTCGGCGAGCTGACCGTCGATGAATGCGCTGATCCGTTCGCAATGCTCTGCGTGCGTGGTCATACCATGCTCCATGACGTGAAGTGCTTTCTCATTCCCCGCGCCTCTTCATTGCTTCAGTAAGCGCCTCGCGGGCGCGAAAGATGCGAGATTTCACCGAGCTCTCTGTCGCCCCCGTCAGATCGGCGATCTCTGCGTAGGATAACTCCTCGTATTCGCGGAGGAGCAGGACCTCTCGATATTCCGGGCGAAGGCGGCGCAACAACTCACGCACGATCGCGTTCATATCGTCCCGTTCAACTCTTTCGAGCGGCGACTCTCCATCCCAAACAGCATTCTCATCGACGGTCCCATTCCGGTGGCGCTTGCGCAGCAGCATGAGACATTCGTTCCTCGTGATGCGAAAGAGCCAGGAGAGAAATGCATCATCGGATTCCAGGGAATGGATCGATGCCGGAAGTTTCATGAACGTCTCCTGAACAATGTCCTCGGCTGCATCGCCATCGCCAAGGATCGATGCCGCGTAGGAAAAGACCCGGTCGCTCCAGAGCCTGTATGCCCGATCAAGGGCGGCAGGGTCACCGGAGCGCAGATCGTGGATCAATCCAGGCGGAACGGGTGTCATTCAGTCGGGATGAGGAGAAGAAGTTGAAGGAAGATGCACGAAAACAGGAAAAGTTGCGGGGCTAGGGTTGCCTTGAAGGGCCCACGAAAAGAATTGTATCCACGAAGTACACGAAGAAACATTGGAAGAACGAGGCTTTTTGGAGAGATTAGAACACGAAGAGAAATGTCCGATCGGCGGGAGAACGATCTACGAAGCGGATAATTCTTTGAGGGTTCTTCGAGCGCAGCTTTTCAACGCGGCTGTAGAGTAGGGAAGAATAACCTCGATCGTCACACGCAGCTCGTTGCGAAAAGCGGGTTCTTTCCTGGCAATATTCTTCAGGACGATCATCGAAAAAGCCCGGATGGCGATCGGTTGTGAAATGTCGGCGAGATACGCAAAGCAGGCGTTCGCGGCCTTCCCAGCTAGCGAACGCGGAATGTCGATGAACATCAGAGTTCTCACCGCTGCCCGACGGACGGCGTCATGTGCTTCCGTGTTCGTCACGCTTTGGACGATCTTGGGCAGCCACGGCGTAAGTAGTTCGGGATGCTTATCAGTGATGATGGTGAGCACGCCGGAAGCAAGCTGTGCTTCCCGTCGCTCAGTCCCCAGATAGACAGACATGAGTTCAGCGAAGCGCTTACGGTCAGAACCGATCCATCGGGCGATCCGGTCTCGGTTCGCGCGCGAATTACCTTTCAGGAGCGTTGGGATGAGTTCCATGGCGAACTAACTTCGTAGAGCGGATTGAAAAGATTTGGTCCACGAAGGGCCACGAATATGAACGAAGAAACACGAAGAGGGTGAACTCAAATCAGTCTCATGCCGCCATTTACATTCTCCATCACATTCGTGTCAATTCGTGGAAATTCTTTTATGAGCGACTTTCTAAGTAAGAGCGGCCGAGATCGCTTCATTTCTTTCTCTTGGCCATCGTTTGTTCATACATCGCCTTGTATTCTGCGAGCGAAGTTGAAGCAATGATCTTCGCGATCGCTGGAAGCGGAATGTCGTCCAGCGACTTGAAGCGCACGCAGGATTTTCCCATGTCGAGTTTCTTGCCCGCCTTCTTGAATTCCTCCCGCAGCCATGCCTCCTTCTTTTTGTCACCATAGACGTTCATCAGATACACTGCGTTGTGATTCTTTTGAGCGGCAAGGGCCACGTAACAGAGCGGCTGGCCGTTATACGTGTCCGGCAGAACTTTCAGAGGGACTTGATAGCAAATGGCCCCCCAATTCATTGCTTCCTCATAGCCTTTGGGGATGCTTTTGCGGATTATCTCCCGGAGCTTCCTGATGATCGGCTTCCTGTCGGAAGGGAGGCTGTCGATGTATTGCTGCGGCGTTGTTGCTGATGATCTGGCCATGATATCCTCTGTCCGGAGAAAGGCGGCAGATGGCCGGGAGAGTGCTCAGTTCTGAGTGCTGAGTGCGGAGAAAGCAGATTGGCAGGATCAGGGCTTTTAACCTTCTTTCACCGAACTCAGAACTGGGCACTGAGCACTGGTTCTACAAATTAACCAACTCCGCCGTCCTCACGCCAATTAACCCCTTCTCCTCTTCCACCACGCCTTCAGCCGTTCTTTGATGCTCTTCTCTTCCCCCTGCTCCGTCGGTTGATAATAGACCTTGTCCTTCAATTTGTCGGGCAGATATTGCTGCTCTTCAAAATGCCCCTTGAAATCGTGGCTGTACTTATATCCGCTGCCGTAGCCAAGGTCCTTGAGAAGTTTTGTCGGAGCGTTGCGGATGTGCAGGGGAACGGGGAGGTTGGGGAACGTGCGGGCGTCCTCGAGCGCATGCTCCACGGCAAGATACGACGCATTGCTTTTCGGCGCGCTCGCCAGGTAGACGGCCGTTTGGGCCATGATGATGCGGGCCTCCGGCATGCCGATCACATCGACGGCGTTGAAGCATGAAACGGCGAGCGATAGTGCTTGCGGGTCGGCGTTACCGATGTCCTCGGACGCCAGGACAACCATACGCCGCACGATGAACTTCGGGTCCTCGCCCGCATCGATCATGCGCGCCATCCAATACAGCGCCGCATCCGGGTCACTGCCACGCATACTCTTGATAAAAGCGGAGATAATATCGTAATGCTGCTCCCCTTCCTTATCATACAGCGACGCGGAACGCTGGTACGCCTGTTCGATGTGGTGTTTAGTGATCGTTGCCGGCTTTCCCCTTACCGCTCCGGCAATCCGGACAGCAATCTCGAGGCCGTTCAGGAGTTTGCGCGCGTCACCCCCGGACAGCAGCATCAACAGCGTCCTGTCCTCGATCGACAGCCGAAGTTCCTTGAGCATGATGTCCTCTTTCATCGCCCGGTCGAGGATCTCTCCCAGTTCTGCGGCCCCAAGGGACTGGAGGACGTACACCTGACATCGTGAAAGGAGGGGAGAAATGACTTCAAAGGAAGGATTTTCGGTCGTCGCACCGATGAGCGTCAGCGTGCCGTCTTCGACGGCGTGAAGCAAGGCGTCCTGCTGGGACTTGTTGAATCGATGGATCTCGTCGATAAAGAGGAGCGTGGCGAGTGTCCGCCCCCTGCGGTTCTTTTCCGCCCTCGAGATGACGTCGCGAACCTCTTTCACACCCGATGCGACGGCGTTGAGCTGCTGAAAGTCGGCTTTAACATGGCGTGCAATGAGACGGGCGAGCGTGGTTTTGCCGACGCCCGGGGGTCCCCAGAAGATCATGGACGAGACTTCGCCGTGCTCGATGAGCGTGCGCAAAGACATGCCGCTCGCGAGCAGATGCGATTGGCCCACGAAAGCGTCAAGCGTTGTTGGGCGTAGACGTTCGG
>MHAK01000048.1 GCA_001802945.1 Ignavibacteria bacterium RIFCSPLOWO2_12_FULL_56_21
CCCCACTTTCCCGTCGGCCAGAGTGATCTTCGCCCAATCTGCCACGCCGTCGCTCATCCGCACTTTCAGCCCCTCGTGAACGACGAACGCATCGACGCTTCCGGGGTCGGGGGATGACTTCACGGTGACGGTCGACGACGTCACGATCGCCATGTCATGCTCCTGGAATAATGCCGCCTGGGCTCCGAACAACGCGCCAAACAGAAGCGCGAAGAGCATACCCGCGAGAAACGATGCGCGTCCGTACCGCAGCACGACGGACGACCTGACGACAAACACGATTGCAAGGGAAACAAACGTTATCCCCCAGAAGATGAGGAACAGATTGCGTGTCGACGCGAGCGGCATGATCGTGGTGATCGATCGGAGCCAGGAAAGCAGGAAAACTTCGGGAACGGATTCAATGCGGTCTACTGTGCGCAACCGGGCAAGCTGCAAATTGAAGACGATGTCGTCGTTCCCCGGATCGCGTGCCGCGGCACGCTCGAACGCAAGTATCGACTTGCCGACCATGCCTTGTCGATAGTACACGTTTCCCAGGTTGTAATACACTTCAGCGCTCGCCAGTCCATTCCGGAGAATGGCCTCATACGCCGCGGCAGCCTCCTTGAACTTCCCATCTCGGTAGGCTGTGTTCCCCGATGCGAACAGCTCACCCGGCGACTGTGCCCGTCCGGCCGCCGCAAGCACACATACGAGAAGGCAAGCTGTATGCAGACGCACGCGGTTATGACCTGAATGAATGTTCGACATCCTGAATGGCCTTCCCCGCCGCACCGAGAAGATCCTTGCGGACGGCGCGTGAATCCGCGCCGGGGGCGAACCGCGCGAATTCCGCCCGCTCGAGGCACGTACGCACTTCATCGATCGCCACGTCCGAAACGCCCCGGTCCCGGAGAAGCGAGAGGACCTGGTCTGAGGCCATCGACGATTTCGGTATCCTCAATTTGTGCTCGAGATAGCCGGTCAGAGCTCGAAGCACTTCGGCGTGATACTCTTCGGTGTTCCCCTGGCCCAACAGCACCCTAGCCTGTTTCAGCCGCCGTGAGGCTTCGCGTCCCGCCCGCTCAAAGCGGAAGGAAGGTAGGTCTCCGTAGATCTGTTCCCGGCGCTTGCGATACACAAATGCTCCGATGAATCCCAGGGGAGGAAGGAGCAGCGCTGCCCAGGCCTCCGGTCCGAAGTACGAGTCCGGGCCGCCGGCCGCGAGCGTGCCCGGCTCCTGCCTGATGAAACGTATGTCCTGTCCCAGAAGCCGAACGTCCTCTTTGGATATTCCGGAGGCCGATGACGCGAATTCACGGCCTGGAAGAATGTTCAGCTCGAACTTCCGCGAACGGAGAGTGACGTAACGGTTGCGCGCGGGCTCGAAGAAACTGAATGTCATCGGTTCGATGGAACGTTGACCAGCGTTGCGGGGCACAAGGACATACTCCGCCGTCCTCTTCCCTCGTATCTCTCCCCCTTCCCGTGTAATGCTATCCTCGAACTTCGGCTCGTACATTTCGATGTCCCCGGGGACGACGGGTTTCGGTAACTGCACCAACTTCAGATTCCCCTTTCCTCCGATCGTCACCTTGAGCGTGATGGCGTCGCCGGCCTTCACTTCCATGCGATCGATGATCGCGGCGAAGTCGAACGTACCGACGGCGTTGCCGAATCCCGCCGGCGCGCCGGGAGGGAGCGGGTCGACGGTGATCGTCAGCGGGTCTGAGGTCAGCGTGACATCGACAGTCTGTGCGGTCTGAAAGAACGGGTCATTGAAGAATTGCTCGAACGGATCGTTGCTCCTCTTTTTGGATTGCACTTGTGCGGCGACCACGAGCTCCATCGGACCAACTTTCAGATTCCCCACTTGCGACGGGAAGAGCGCGGTCTTCTTGAGAATGGCGGCCCTGTATTGCTTGCCGTTATAGACTTCTGTCGTCAATGCGGCCTGTTTTGGAAGGTCAAAGTCTTCACCCCAAAATCCCTCGAACGACGGCACCTTGGAGAACCGCTGAAAGGACATGTTGACGCGCAGGTAGATCTTCCAGGTCACGATCACCTGCTCGCCCAGCCGAACACGTTGACGGTCGGCGACCGCGCGGAGAAGGATGTTATCCCCGACAGACGGCGATGCAGCCGCTGCTTGGCTCTGGGGCTGCTGTTTTCCTCTGACAACCGTCACCTTCACCGGCGCGCTCTTCAGCGTCGTGCCTTTTGCATCGATGCTCGCCGACCCGATCGTGTACGTCCCCGGCTGTCGTGCATACAACATGTAGCTATACGATATGATAAGCGAGCCGCGCCCGTTCACGGTCTGAATCGTCTGGGCAAAATTCGGACCCGTCAACACGACGAAGTCTTTGAAATCGGGGGGACGAAAATTTGAAGAACTGACCGCGGCAGGTCCTTTGAAAACGTACGCCACCTCGAACTGCTCTCCCGAACCGACGGTTGTCGGATCGACCTCCGCTACAAACGTCGCTTCCTGCGCAATGATCGCCTGCTCCGTTATGACGGAGATGAGCAAATAGCTCAGTATTGTGAAGCGTCGTGACAACTTCGTTGATTGGTTAAAAGCTTGAATGGTTAATTCATTAAATGGCTGCGAATCGCATGGCGCATAGCGCTAAGCGCACGGCCTTCTGACTTCTAACTTCTAACTTCTGACTTCTGACTTCTGCATTCTGCATACTATCTTCAGCTCTTACCAGTCTCTTTCCACCCTCACCTTTACCCCTTCTCTCTTCTGCAGTTTCTTCTGGATAAGTTTCTCGTTGTTTCTCATGGCTTCGAGCATCCGTTCAGCTTCGTCCTTGGGCATCTGATTTTTGCGCTGTGCTTCGCGCGTTTTATCCTGTTGCGCCTGCTGCTGTTTATTTTCCTGTTCCTGTCCCTGTTTCTGTTCTTGTTCCTTCTTGTCCTTCCCCTGTTGATCCTGCTGTTGTTGTTGCTGCTGTTGTTTGTCCTTGTTCTTCTGGTTCTGTTGTTGCTGTTGCTGCTGTTGCTTCTTGTTCCTCACCACGGAAAGGTTGTAGCGGGCGTCTTCGTCGTCAGGATTGTGGCGGAGTGCCCGTTTGTACGCCTCGATCGCTTCGTCGAATCTGTTCTCTCGCGCAAATGCGTTGCCCATGTTGTAAAAGCCCGCCCCTTTGTCGGTTCCCGACTCCGCGTTCAGTGCGGAGTTGGAAAACGACCGCACCGCTTCTTCGAAACGATCCTGCTTATAATGCGCGTCCCCAAGGTTGAAATGCGTCACCGGCGACGTCGGGTCCTTTTCCGCAGCCTTCCGGTATTCCACTTCGGCATCTGCATACTTTCCACGGTCATACAGCTTGTTGCCGTCCTTGACATGCCCGCGGACGGTCTGGGCTTCAGCGCCGTTCGGCAGCACGAAGACAGCCAGCACGGCGGCCGCGGGCATGAGGCGGCGGAATGCGGCCAGTATGCGCCCCCGACGCTCGGAGACCAACGGTTCGATCAGAAAGAAGAGTATGGCAAGCGCCAGCGGAATCTGATATCGTGATTCATACCCCGAGACCTGCTTGCTGGCGAACTCCGTCTTTTCAAGCTTAGAGATCTCTTCAAAGACCTTGTCCATTTCGCTTCCTCCGCTGCTCGCCCTGTGGTATGTGCCGCCGGTGGCAGCCGCGATCTGTTGCAGCATCGACTCATCCAGCTTTGTCACGACGACCGATCCGCCACCGTCACGCTTGTAATCCACGGCCCCTCCCGGACCGGCGATAGGGATGGGTCCGCCTTCGATCGTGCCCATGCCGATCGTATAGACTTTCACCCCGGACTCTTTCGCTTTGTCCACCGCCCCGAGCACGTCCCCTTCCGTGTTCTCGCCGTCGGTCACAATGACGATGGCCTTCTGCGTGGGCGAATCTTTCATAAACGACTCCAACGCCCGCTCGATCGCGCTGGCGATCATCGTCCCCGGCGTCGGGACCGATTCGACATCGACGGTCGAAATGAACAAATCGGCGGCGGCGTAATCGGCTGTCAACGGAAACTGCACGAACGCATCGCCCGCAAAGACAATGAGGCCGACGCGATCCCCCGCAAGCTTTCGCAGTAGCGCGGAGACGTCCCGCTTCGCTTTCTCGAGTCTGCTCGGCTTGATATCTTCCGCCTTCATGCTGAGAGAAACGTCAAGAGCGACGAACATGTCGATCCCTTCACGCTTCACCTCCTCCAGCTTCGTTCCCACTTGCGGGTTGGCCATTGCAAGGACAAGGAACGCAATGCCAAAAAGTACGCAGGCGCGCTTGATGCCCCGCTTCCCGCCGCTGGCACCGGGGATAACGGATGGCCACAACACTTCCGACACGAACCGTTCCATCAGCCGACCGTTCCATACGTGGAGCGCAATGAAAGCGGCCAAGAGGAGCGGAACGGCTAGGAGCAGCCAAAGAAGGTCGGGATGTTCAAACCGCAACATGGATCAGCTTAGGGCAAACAATAAAATGTCGTCCACGAATACTGAAGTAGTACTTCAATGACAATATTCATCCCACTCTTCGTGTCCATTCGTGGAGAAATCTTTTACGGGATTTTTCTAAAGAGCGTCGAACTCAGTAAGACTTCCATCAATATCAGCAGGCCTCCGATCCACAGCCAGCCATGGAACAGCTCGCTCACGCGTTTGTACGCCGTCACATCGATCTTTGTCCGCTCGAGCTTGTCGATCTCCTGGTAGATCGCCTTGAGCGCCCGGTTGTCCGTCGCCCGAAAATATCTCCCTCCGGTCATGGAAGCGATGGACTGGAGCGATCTTTCGTCGAGGTCGACGGGCTGAAGCACGCGGCGAATGCCGAACGGCGTCCGCTCGGGAAAGGGGGCCATCCCCTGCGCGCCGACGCCGACGGTGTACACTTTGACGGCGAAGGTCGCCGCAAGACGGGCAGCCGTGACGGGATCGATCTCTCCCCGATTGTTGACGCCGTCGGTCAGCAAAATCATCACCTTGCTCTTCGCCTGGCTCTCCTTGAGCCGGTTCACTCCCGTCGCAAGCGCAAGCCCGATAGCCGTGCCGTCAACGATCATCCCGTTCTTCACTTCCGCAAGAAGGTTCTTCAGCACCGGGTAGTCCGTTGTGAGAGGACACTGTGTGAACGCCTCACCGGCGAACGTGACCAGTCCGATGCGGTCGTTCTCGCGGGCGTCGATGAATTCCCCGGCGACTTGTTTTGCTGCCACGAGGCGGTTCGGGCTGAAATCCTCGGCAAGCATGCTCCCCGATATATCGAGCACAAGGACGATGTCGATGCCTTCTGTCGACACGTTCTCTTTGCTGGACACGGACTGGGGTCGGGCAAGACCTACGATAAGTGCGGCGATCGCCAGAAGCCTGAGCACAAACGGCGCGGCGCGAAGCCGTTCACGCAGCACCTTCGGTCCGCGAATCAGCGTTCGCAGCGAAGAAAAACGAATTTCGGCAACGAGCGTTCGCCGGCGCCACCATACGCCGGCAGCCGCGGCGGGAACGAGCAGCAGAAGCCAGAGGTAAAACGGGTTTCCCCACTGGTCGCCGATCATCGGGCTATTCCCAGGCCATGGTACATCGACAATGCTCTTAGATAAAAGATGAACCGCGAATGAACGCGAATCCACGCGAATGATTTTTGTGCGTTTTGTGCCTTTTGTGGCAAGTTTGCTTGAAATCTCAAGAATTGCAGTCTCACTTCTTCGGTATCGCTTTTCGGGCTCCGTGGGGCTTCGTGCGCCCGCCTTCCATCCTGTTTCGGCCTTTCCCGGCAGTCATTTGGGAATGAGCCTCCGACCCGACAGGCGGTGGCGGCGGAATCATTCCCCGCACAATTTCGGTGGCCTGCTCGAGTTCTTGAAGATGCTCCTCCGTCGAGGGCTGGCTCTTTGCAAATTTCACCATATCCGCCCTGACAAAAAAATCGCGCACCTTCGACCGCATCGTGGAAACTTCCGTTTTCCCGTTCAACGCGGTGGTGATCTCGTCCGTCGTCATTTCGAGAGCCCGAATGTCCCATCGTCCTTCAAAGAAACGGCGGACGATCTCTGTCGCCTCCGAGTAGTATTCTTTCACTTTTCCCTGCTGCCACAGCTTCTTCTCTTCGAGAATTCGGAGCTCACGCAACGCGGACACATGAGGCGGGACAGAAGGCCGAGGCGCACTTTCTACGACGTCGACGACCGGTTTGTGTAAATACCTCCGGTAGACGTAATACCCGCCGCCCAACACGACGAGACCCAACAGATACGGCCAGATATCTTCCCACTTCCACGGCGCGGATTTCGGCGGCTTGATCTCGCGAAGGTCGGCGTCCGGCGGCACCGCAATTCCTTCCACGGAAAACATCAGCGAATTGGCGTAGGCTTTCCGCAGCGTCGTATCCCCTTTCACAACGTATCCGAAAGAGATCGGGGGAAGGAACACTGTGCCCGTGTCGATGGTCATCACTTCCAGCCGCCACACGGGTTCCCCGTCGTCGCGACTAATATTGAGGACCTGGAAAAGGCCGAGGCTGTCCTTCGCGATCGGCCCGACCGTGTCCACTTCCGCCGGCAGACGGCCTTCGACGGTTATGACGACAGGTTCTCCCATCCTGATCTTCGACTTCTCGCTCGATGCCCGGAATCCGACTTCTTGCGCGTTGAGGACAATCGCCGAAAAGCCGATGAAAAAGAGTGAAACCGCGAATATACGCGAATCCACGCGAATGGTATTTACGAATACTGTTTCTTTCACTCTCAATTAGCGTCCATTCGCGCCTGCCCCCGCCGACCGAAGTGACAGTAGCTTAGTATCGGTCGTTCGGGCGGGCGCCGTCTTTGTGGCGGGTTCATTAGCGGTTTGATTGCCTCTACCATCGCCCTTCACGCAGCCGGAAGAAGTCCACGAGCGGCTTCATAGTCGGACGGTCGAGTCGCAGCTCGATGGTATCTGTGTGCGATTTGACGAACTCTGACGATCGCACACGCCTCATCGCCTCGCGATTCGTCCGGTACGCCGTCCGCACGCGCTTGTCGTACGTGTCAACCCACCGAACAGCTCCCGTCTCTGCATCGCGCAAGGGGACAAGTCCCACGGGGGGCAATTCGTCGTCCCGCGGGTCGGCCAGCACGATGCCGATGAGGTCGTGACGGCGTCCGGCGATGCGGAGCGCTGCCTGGTAACCCTCATCTATGAAGTCCGAAATGAGGAAGACAATGCTCCGCTTCTTCTGAATGTGGTTCAGGTATTCCAATCCGGCCCGAAGGCTCGTCGAGGTCCGCTCTGGCTCGAATGACAGGAGTTCCCGGATGATGCGGAGCGCGTGCGCCTTTCCCTTTCGAGGCGGGATGAACTTTTCGATGCGGTCCGTGAACAGAATGGCTCCCACCTTGTCGTTGTTCTTCATCGCAGAGAAGGCAAGGATCGCGCTGACCTCGACGGCGACGTCGCGTTTCAGCGCCGTCTGCGACCCGAAGAACTGCGAACCGCTCATGTCGACGAGGAGCATGACGGTCAATTCCCGTTCTTCTTCGAAGATCTTCACGAACGGATGGTTGAGCCGGGCGGTGACGTTCCAGTCGATGGAACGGATGTCGTCTCCGACCTGGTATTCCCGCACCTCCGAGAACGCCATCCCGCGTCCTTTGAAGACCGAGTGGTACTCCCCCGAGAAGACATGGTTCACCAGGCCGCGAGTCTGCAGCTCGAGATGACGGACCTTTTTCAGGAGCTCTTTAGTGTCCAAGTAGATCTCAAGAATTCTAGGTGGAACTTGGTAATTGTCAATTTTCGATTGTCGATTGACGATTCGCTCAGGTGCCCTTCACCCGATAATCGACATTCGCCAATTGTCCATCGACAATTGTTTCGTTCTCTTCACGGCACTTCAACCTGATTCAGGATCTCCATCACCACCTGTTCGGCCGTGATCTCTTCGGCTTCGGCTTCGTAGGTGACGGCGACGCGGTGGCGGAGGACGTCGGGACAGATCGAGCGGACGTCCTCGGGGATCACATATCCGCGGCGTTTGATGAACGCATGTGCACGAGCGGCCAACGCCAGGTTGATGGAGGCGCGGGGAGAAGCACCGTAATTGATGAGGGGCGCCAGTTTTTCCAGCTTGAATTTCTTGGGATCGCGCGTGGCGAAGACGATATCGAGGATGTATCGTTCGATCTTCTCGTCCATGTAGACCTGTTTCACCGTGTCGCGGGCGCTCAAGATTTCTTTCGTCGAAACAACGTTGCGGACCTTCGGAGGTTCGCCGTTGACGTTTTGGCGCATGATCTGAAGTTCTTCGTCCCGCGATGGATACCCGATCTTCACTTTGAGCATGAACCGGTCGACCTGCGCTTCGGGAAGCGGATACGTTCCCTCCTGTTCGATTGGATTCTGCGTCGCGAGAACGAGGAAGGGTTCGTCGAGGGGATACGTATCCTCGCTGATGGTCACCTGTCGTTCTTGCATCGATTCCAGAAGAGCCGACTGCACCTTGGCCGGCGCTCGATTGATCTCGTCGGCCAGGATGAAGTTCGCAAAGATGGGACCCTTGCGCGTGATGAATTTTCCGTCTTTCTGGTTGTAGATCATTGTGCCAATGAGGTCGGCCGGCAGAAGGTCGGGCGTGAATTGAATGCGCTGGAACTTCGCATGGATGGCGGCGGCGAGCGTCTTGATCGTCAGAGTCTTCGCGAGGCCCGGCACACCTTCAAGAAGGATGTGCCCCTGACAGAGCAGCCCGATAAGCAGCCGGTCGACCATATTCTTCTGGCCAACGATCACTTTGCCGACCTCGGCGGTGAGGGTATCGACAAACGCGCTTTCGCGCTGGATCATTTCGTTAAGCGTTTTGATATCCACGAGTGGGGCTCCGGAAGACTTAGTTATGACCTTATATGATTAGCCGCAAAAATGCACAAAAGTCGCATAAAGTGTTAGGGATAACGACGGGCTCACATACTCTGCAGAACTTTATTGACGGATTTTCACCTTCGTGAGTTCCCGCGGAACAGCAAACGAGCCACCTCAGGGGGCGGCTCGCTTTGCACGGCATAAGTTCGCGAAATTTGTCCCTACGTCAAAATCCGATCCTGCGCTTTTTCTTCTCTGGGGGGATCATCAGCTGGCGAATTGCCTCAAAGACGGACCTGAATTGGACATCATATTTATGCTCCAGAGCATCCAATCTGCGGGCGAGTACTTTGTGAGAAGTCAGAATTTCCCGGATACGGACGAACGCCCGCATGATCGCAATGTTGACCTTGACCGCCCGCTTGCTTCGCAGAATGCTCGAGAGCATAGCGACTCCCTGTTCGGTGAACGCCCGAACTGCGTATCGACGCCCACCATGATCCGATCTTGAGGTGCCAATTTGGTACCTCAAGTTTTTCTCTTCTTTTGGATTGAGGATGAACATGAAATCGGTTGGAAATCGATCCAGGTTCCTCGTCACGGCTCTGTTGAGAGCTTTTGTCGGCACACCGTAGAGGCCTGCGATGTCCGAGTCCAAGATAACCTTGTGGCCGCGAAGTATTCGTATGAGCTGATGCACGTGTTCCGGACGAACGGCGCGTTCGTTAACCATGAGAACCCCCTCTGGTAGTGGTGCAACTCTAGGAATGTAGCAACGGCCGTTCAAAGAGTCCAGGCCTGTGTCGTCTTCAGTCACTCTTTCGCATATTGGACATGATGGTCCCGCACACAACTTCTTTGCCCGTCGACGAAGCGCTTCCCCGACTCCGCGAGGTCTTGACGACTCCGGGAAATGCCGTTCTTTCTGCCGCACCAGGAGCGGGCAAGACCACGCGCGTTCCGATTGCATTGCTTGGAGAATCATGGCTCGTTGACAAGAGGATCCTCATGCTCGAGCCGCGACGTCTTGCTGCGCGACGCTCCGCCGAGTACATGGCGGCGCAACTGCGCGAATCTGTCGGACGCTCCGTCGGTTATCGCATTCGGGGCGAGGCCAAGGTTGGACGCGACACGCGCATTGAGATCGTCACCGAAGGAATTCTCACGCGCATGCTGCATCACGATCAGGAACTTCCCGGCGTCGGACTCGTCATCTTCGATGAATTCCACGAGCGAAGCATCCATGCCGACCTCGGACTTGCCTTGACGCTCGATGTGCAGAAACATCTGCGACCGGACCTGCGCATACTCGTCATGTCGGCCACGCTCGACGGCGTAGCGGTGGCGGAGCTTCTCGGCACTCCGTCTGTGGTCGAGAGCAGCGGACGAATGTTTCCTGTCGATACTCGATTTGCTCCTCAAGCGTCGGAAGCGCCGGTCGAACAGCGCATGGCGGACGCTATCCTCCGCTCTCTACGGAATGACGAAGGAAATATTCTGGCCTTCCTTCCGGGCATCCGCGAGATCCGAAGAACGGAAGAGCGACTGATGAGTTCGCGTCTCCCCGAAGACGTTCATGTGCATCTCTTGTTCGGCGACGCGGGCTTCCAACAACAATCGGATGCACTCGCCCCGCCGCCGCCGGGCGTACGCAAGGTCATCCTCTCTACGAGCATCGCGGAAACAAGCCTGACGATCGAAGGAGTTCGCGTCGTCATCGATTCCGGGCTTGCGCGCACGTCGCGATTCGAACCCCGCCGCGGCATGTCGGGGCTCGTCACGACCCCGGTTTCAAAGGCTACCGCCGACCAGCGGCGCGGCCGGGCCGGGCGTACACAGCCGGGCATTTGCTATCGCCTTTGGCGAGAACAGGATCACGAATTGCTTCCGGCGTATCCGACCCCGGAGATCAAGGCGTCCGATCTTGCGCACTTTGCGCTCGACCTTGCCCGCTGGGGGGACCCGCTCGGTGAGCAGCTGCGTTTCCTCGATCCGCCGCCTCCTGCGCATCTCGGGCAGGCGTGGGGACTTTTGCAATCACTCGGAGCTTTGGATCGCGAAGGCAAAATGACTCGGCATGGCAAGGCCATCGGCGACGTGCCTCTGCATCCGCGTCTTGCACACATGATCGTTCGGGGCAAAGAGCTTGGATTCGGGGCGTCGGCATGCCGTCTTGGTGCGATGTTGGAGGAACGGGACATTCTTGCCGGGCGCGGTGATGCGGACATCGACCTTCAGGCTCGTTGGTATGTGATCATGACCGGCCGTGGCGCCGACCGTGGACCGCTCGATCGCATTCAGGCGCAATCGGAAAGACTGAGGGAGTTGGCGAATGTTTCCGCGGATGACAAGGGCGAACCACCGCTGGGGGTCCTCCTCGGACTGGCCTATCCCGATAGAGTTGCGAAACGGAAGGAAGGAAGCGAGCGCTATCAGATGTCCGGAGGTGCAACAGCCACGCTTCCGAAAAGGAGCATGCTGGCCCGCCATGAATTCCTTGCCGTCGGCGATGTGGACGGAGCAGGTACGGACGTCCGCATCTTTCTGGCGGCGCCGTTGTCGAAGGACGACGTTGAGACGATCTTTGAAGGTCAGATCGTTGAACAGGAAGATGTTCGGTGGAATCCTGTTACACAGTCCGTTGTGGTACGCATGGTGCGGAGGGCCGGTGCATTGGATTTGGGAGAAGGAAAGGCCGATGTCGAAGATGGTCGAATCATCGGAGCGATGATCGAAGGGATACGGAACATGGGTATCGACGCGCTTCCTTGGACAAAAGAGACGAGATCGTTCGTTGCCCGAAGTGAATGGGTACGACTCAATGTTCCGGGGCGGGAACTCTGGCCGGAGTGTTCCGCGAAACGTCTTCTGGATACGCTCGACGCCTGGCTTGCTTCATCCCTGAGCGGCGTGAGAAAGAAAGAGCAACTCGCCAGAGTAGATATTCACTCTGCGATAACGTCTCTCTTTTCACATGCGCAACTCCGTGAGCTCGATCGGCTTGCCCCCGAGCGGCTTCCGGTGCCGAGCGGTTCGAAGATCGCGCTCGATTACACGGGGGAGAAACAACCGTCGCTTGGGGTGAAATTGCAGGAGTTGTTCGGACTGATTGAAACGCCGAGGGTCGGCGGCGGGACGATCCCTGTGGTAATCCACCTGCTCTCCCCTGCTGGAAGACCTTTGGCGGTCACGCAGGACCTGCGATCCTTTTGGAAGAACACGTATCCCGAGTTGCGCGGTCGGATGCGCGCGCGGTATCCGAGGCATCCGTGGCCGGAAGATCCGTTGACAGCGGTGCCGACGAAGAAAACGGTGCGGAGGAAGAAACAGTAGGAACTTGGTGAAAGATGGGACACAGAGAACACTGAGGAGACACGGAGAACACAGAGTAAGATGGTTAGGTGTAGAGTTATCTCAGTGTGCTCTGTGCTTCTCTGTGTGCTCTGTGTCCCTCTTTTTACAGGATGAACCGTCTCATGCCGTCCTTGAGCAGCTTCACGTTGAAATTAATGAGCAATCCAAGATGCTTTCTTCCGAATCTCAGATACGTCAGCATTTGCGCCTCATGGACTGGTGCCAGTGCTTCGACGCTCTTCACCTCGACGATAATCTGGTCTTCCACCAAAAGATCAAGTCGGTACCCACACTCTAATCGGATGTCTTTGTAAACCACCGGTATGGGCACCTGTCGTTTTACTGAGAGTTCCCTGATCTCAAGTTCACGTGTCAGACATTCCTCATATGCAGACTCCAAGAGTCCAGGTCCAAGTGCTTTGTGGACCTCTAGCGCGGCGCCAAGCACAATAGTTGTAATGCGGTTTGCATCCATGGAACCCCCTCAGATGATGGATGGGAAAGAAAAATTCTCGAACGATACAGTTAACGTACTGGCCTATCTCGTCGGCTCAAATCTCGCCTGAAAGAACCGCAAGTACTTCGGCTCATACACCATCTTCAATCCTTTGATCTTCGACCGCCGCTGATACACCGCCTCCACCGTCTCCACACTCACATCGCAGTGCGCCTGCGTGTACACACGACGGGGAAACGTGAGACGGACGAGCTCGAGTTTTGGATAGTAATGATCGCCCGTCTCCTTGTTGCGGCCGGCTGAGACAATGCCCCGCTCCATGGACCGCAATCCGGATTCAAGATACAGCTCCGCAGCCAGCGTCTGTGCCGGGAAACTCACCTGCTTCAAGTGCGGCAGGAACACTTTGGCGTCGAGGAACACGGCATGACCGCCGATCGGCCGGACGATCGGAATGCCCGCCTTGATCAGCTTTTCCCCCACATACTCCACCTGCCCGATGCGCGCCCGCATGTGGTCCTCGCTGACGGCTTCCACAATGCCGCGGGCCATCGCTTCCATGTCGCGTCCCGCCAGACCGCCGTACGTGTGGAGTCCTTCATACACCACAACCATGTTCCGGGCCTCTTCGAAGACATCCTTCTCGTTCAGTGCCAGGAATCCGCCGATGTTCACGAGAAGGTCCTTTTTTCCACTCATCGTCGCCGCATCGGTGTACGAGCACATCTCTCGAAGGATCTTCGCCAACGAAACATTCGCGTATCCCTTCTCCCGAACCTTGATGAAATACGCGTTCTCCACCGCCCGCGTGGCGTCCAGCACCATCCGAATACCCTTGCTCCTGCAGTACTTCCGGACCTCTTTGAGGTTCGCCATGGAGATCGGCTGACCGCCGGCCATGTTCACGGTGGCGGCAACGGAGAGATACGGGATCTTGTCCGCCCCGACCTTTTTAACGAGCGTCTCGAGCTTGTTGAGGTCGACGTTTCCCTTGAACGGATTGAGGTTCGCCGGATCATGCGCTTCGTCCACGATGACGTCGACGAACGTTCCACCGGCCAGCTCCTGGTGAAGACGAGTCGTCGTGAAGTACATGTTTCCCGGCACATACGTCCCGGGTTTGATGAGAATGCGGGACAGCAGGTGTTCCGCTCCTCGCCCCTGGTGCGTCGGGACCAGATATTTGTAGCCGTAATACCTTGCGACTGCTTCTTCGAGGTTGTAGTAGTTCCTGCTTCCCGCGTAGGCCTCGTCTCCCAGCATCATTCCCGCCCATTGCCAGTCGCTCATGGCGTTCGTTCCGCTATCAGTCAGGAGGTCGATATAGACGTCTTCCGATCTAAGCAGAAACGTGTTGTACCCTGCGCCGGTCAGAGCGCGCTTGCGCTCCTCCTGCGTCAGCATTTTGAGGGGCTCGACCATCTTGATCTTGAACGGTTCAGCCCAGGAACGTCGCGGTGATTGGTCCATGGAAATAGCTTTCGAGGTCGGTAGGTGTGCAGACACAGTTCAAAGAAAATAGCCAGAAATGCGCTGACAAGAAAGGAGGGAGTGGAGATGAGGCAAATTCGTATTTCGGGTATTGATTGGTTCACATCTTTTCTTGGTGTCCTTCGTGGTAAATCTTTTCAAAAGAAAACCACAAAGTCACAAAGGACACAGAGAACAATGAGAAGGATGATATGTCCTATGACACGTCCGCTGTTGCAGCGGGTTGTGTCACAGATGTTTCGAGCGCGACGGATTTCGGGAATAGAATGTTGTTCTCGAGGTGAATATGTTGATGTAGGTCTACTTCAAATTCCGCAAGCTTGCCGTACAGAAATCGGTATGAATTGCATGCTTCAGCAGGCGGGACAAAGTTGCCGCTTAGCTCCCTGATCCTGCGAACGAGTTCACCGACCTGCTCATGCTCGGCTTCCATCATGCGAATGGGGTTTTGGGCGGACCCAAACGGCGGCCGTTGGTACGGCATGTTTCCTTCGGCTGCCGATTGAAGGGCTCGAATATAGGGGAACAGGATCCTCTCCTCCTTGAACATGTGCGACGCGAGTTCATCCATGATCTGCTGAAATACTTCCGCAATGGTCACAACCTCCGGATGCTGCCCACCATGCACGCGCGCTACCTTTTCCGAGTATTGGAGGAGGACGAGAAGGCTTTCGCGGACGTAGCGATGGTGGACGTTGACGATATAATCGGCCAGGAATCCTGCGGTCCACGACTGGAAGTCGTGCGACGCTCCAGAACCCGCAGCCGTGGATGCGACGCGCAATGCTTCGATGACGCTCTCGACGGGAACCTCGGCTGTGGCGCATGCTTCGCCGACGGTCTTTTTTCCTCCGCAGCAAAAGTCGATGTGAAATGCGTTGAACACTCCCGCATATCTGAAATTAGCCGCCGCCAGCTCGCCGACGGTGGCACGTTCGAATATCAGCTGTTCCATGGTTTCTCTCCTCTTACTCGTCCTGGTTATCGTCCTCTATCGCCCCAAAGCAACAGAGTTCCTATATCGGACTAATTACTCTGAATATAGAGGATGAGTATATGAATGTCAAGTCAAGGAGAGAGGAGAGAGGATTTAGGATTTGGGGGCGGTTGTGGTGGGGCCGGGGCTTACGTGGAGCTGGGCTTGGACTCGGAAAAGCTCCTGTAAAGGATATAGTCCACGAAGGGCCACGGATGTGCACGAAGGATATAAATTCAAGCATCTTATCCTCACTTCGTGGTCCTTCGTATCTCTTCGTGTTGCTTCGTGGACCAATCTTTACACCAGCGCTGCCACTCGCCGCTCGGCCTAGCCAAACGGCTTATCAATGGAAAGACTCTGTGCCGTGAAGAACTTCGCCCCCTGTTCGGTCATGTACACGCAGTCCTCGTGCCGCACGCCGAATTCACCCGGGATCGCTATGGTCGGCTCGTCGCTGAAGCACATGCCGGGTTGGAGGGGCATTGTGTTTCCTTTGACCATGTAAGTCCACTCGTGACCGTCCAAACCGATGCCGTGACCAGTGCGATGGGGAAGCCCGGGGACTTTATATCCCGGACCGAAGCCGGCGTCGATGATGACTTTCCGCGCCGCGGCGTCGACTGCTTCACACGGAGCACCAAGCTTTGCGACCGCAAAGCCGGCATCCTGCGCCTCCCGCGCAAGGTCCCAGATCTGGCGTTGACGCGTCGTCGGCGTCCCGAACACGATCGTCCTGGTGATGTCCGACTGATATCCCTCAACGCTGCACCCGCCGTCCATCATGATAATATCTCCCTGCTTCAACTTCTGCGGCTGTCCGCTGCCGTGCGGAAAGGCCGAGGCAGGACCGAAATTCGCCGAAGCGCCGCCGGAAACGCCCAGTGCCCGGAACGCGGCGCTGACATGTGCGGAAAATTCGGCGGGCGTCATTCCTTCTTTCAGCATTTCTGAAGCCGTGCGATATGCGACGATGGTGATGTCGTTGGCACGCTGCATAAGTGCGATCTCGGCGGACGACTTGAACATACGGCATCCTGCGGTCACCGGGTCCGCACTTTCGATCTCGAATCCCGCGGTCTCTTTCCGTATTCCGTCGGCGAAGAAGAATCTCACGCGTTCTTCAATGCCGATCTTTCCGGTCCGGGAGCCCCGATCATGAATGATCCCTGCAACAACTTTGTACGGACTTTCATCCTCTTCCCACGTGCGGATGTCCGTTCCAAACTTGATGATCTCCCTCATCCGGTCTTCTTCAAACTTGGGGCAAATCCACGCCAACTCTCCTTTTGCGGGAATGACAAGACCGATCATTCGCTCGCTGATCCACGTCCGGAAGCCCGTATAATAGAAGGAACTTGTTCCCGGCTCGATAAAGACTGCTGCGATGCCGTTGTCCGCCATTAAACGCTGGGCCTTCGCGATGCGCCCCCAGCGTTCTTCATCCCTGATGGGAACGATGCCGTCCAGCATCGGCTTGAGCTGTTTGATCGGGCTCGGTGTGTCCTGTGCGCCGAACAGCGAATTCGTTGCAGCAACTACGGCACCGGTTAGACCGGCGGTGAGTCGGAAGAAAGAACGGCGGTTGTACATAGTAGAACCGAGTCGGTGAAAAGTGAGACGTGAACTGTGGGACGTGGAAAATCGAATGGAAATGGATCGACTCACGGCATTGTACGGTTTGATGATGACATTTTTATCACCATTGAAAGTCTACGATTTTTTGCCGAATTTGTGGTCAGTTTGCGGGAGTAATTCAGTGGTAGAATGCCAGCTTCCCAAGCTGGACGTCGCGGGTTCGAGTCCCGTCTCCCGCTCCCAAAACGCACGAGGTTGGCGATGTCTGCTAACCTCGATGTGTTTTTATCGGCCCGAAAGGCTCCCTTCCAGATATCCATGCCACAAGATGCGTGCGGCGACGGCACGCCACGGAGCCCATCGCCTTGCGATCTCTGCCGCCCGCCCAACCGACGGCCGCTTTCTCAATCCCCGCAAACGCTGCATCGCGGTCAGGAGCGCAATGTCTCCCGTCGGCCAGATATCGGGATGACGCAGCGCCATCAACAGATAAATGTCGGCCGTCCACGGTCCGATCCCGTTCACTTGCTGCAGCTCTTCACGCGCTTGAGACGCAGACGCACGCGCGAGTTTTCGCAGGCTCAGGTCTCCGGAGAGGATCTGGTCCGCAAGCTGACAACAATACGCGGCCTTCTGTCGCGTTACGCCGAGCCGACGCAAGCCTGTGATTCCACACGTAGCGACGGATTCTGCACTGACTCTCCCCAGATGATCTTCCATACGCCGGTAAACCGCCTTCGCGGATGCCAGCGACACTTGCTGTTCAAGGATGATGCGGATAAGCGTTGCCGTCCCGGGCCGTCGGGCCCACAACGGCGGCGGACCATGGCGTTGAACGACGGAGGCAAGATCGCGGTCCATGCGCGCTAGAAGCGCAACACCGCGGCGAAGATGATGAACGTCCAACAATCTACTTCTTTCTTGGCGTCATGCCTGCCCGCCATGATTCACCTTTTGGCGGGGCGGTTTGTATTCTTTTCTCGGTCCTGGCATCTCCGGTAGCGAGCTTCACGTATGAGTTCCATTCATCCACACCCACCTCGCGGATCGACCTTCCTTCATCTTTCTTCTCCATGAACGTGTAGAGCAGCTTGTACGTATCGTAATCGAATCGGTGACTGCCCGGGAGGAACGGTTCCGCGTTTTTTCCTCCGTTTCGCGTTAGACTTCCTACAAGGACCCAGTTATCGATGAGGAACATCTCCGATCGTCCCGTCGGAGACGCTTCTTCCACGATGATTCCGGAACGATACGGCCAGGCAATGATACGCCGTTCCCGAAAAGCGTCCTCCAACCGGTCATTGTGACGATCTGCCGGTTCTTCCCCGATGCAGGCCCCGTTGCACGCGCCGAGATGATACGCAAAGCAGGCGGTCCGCGGGCGCTCCAATCCCAGCAACTTCAAACAAAGTCGATGCCGCCGTGCAATCTCGGTCATAAATTCCTTCGCCTGCGTGGTATGTTTGAAGACCCCGAGAATGCCGCCGCTTTTCGACGGATCGATGGCGTCCACCGCTTTGAGATGGACCGCAACATAACCGCCGGGCATTGTCTTCCGTTCCGCGATCACGATTCTCCGACGCTGTTTCTGCGCCACGTTGAACATCGGCTTCAGCTCTTTGATCAGCTTCGACTCGAGCAGCAATGCGCCGAGCTCTCCTGCGGTTTCGCGCGTTTCCACCCGTCGCACGCGTCTCATCATCCAGCGCTCGCTTCTCTCGCGAAAATGCGTTCGCACTCTGCCGCGGATCCCCTTCGACTTGCCGACATACACAAGCGCGTCACCGACGCCGTAAAAAAGATAGACCCCGGGTCCCTGAGGCAGGGAGGATATCGGGGGCAGTGTGTGAGTCGCTCGAACCATGTTTGAAGAGTAGCCGCAAGAATGGCCCTCGACTACGCTCGGGCCGGGGCACAAAAGGCGCAAACTCAGCTATTCTCTGCTTCTGCTTTTCGTCCACGTCGTTCCGCACAGATCCGCAAACGGACACCGCGGGCACTCCGTTTCCGGATCATCCGTTGGCGTAAACGGCGTCTCGGGGTCGACGATCTCCGCCATCAACGCATCGATGAAACGTCGCGCGTGCGCGAGCCGCTCCCCTTTTGCCGGGTCGGTCCGGTCAATGAGTTCCAGCTCGATCTTCTCATCAATATCGTGAACGCCAAGCAGCACGTATGCCGCCGACACCTGCTCGGGAGCGATCCTGGCGTTCTCCGCATGGATAAGCGCATACAGCGGCAACTGGACGGACCGGATGTACTTTTTCCACGTAGTGCGGTCGGCAATATCCAGCCGGTCGAGCCGCACGCGATGATCGTTCGCGTTTCCCCCCGTTTTGTAGTCGAGAATGTGCTCCGTCGATACTCCGGCAGGGTCTGTTCTCCGTTCAATCCGGTCCATTCTGGCACGAAAGCGATACGCTCCGAACACGGCCTCTTCAGTTCGCTCCAGGTCGACGATCTCCACGCGCATGCGCTCTGCGATAGGCCGTTGGTATTCGCTGAGGAATGACTGGACGTGTCGTGTGATCTGCTCACGCATAAGCACGCGCGCCGCCGATCGCTCTGCGCCGAACCTTGCTGCGAATTCCTCCTCAACCACGCCTGTCGCCGCCGCTGCCGTTACACCAGAAGGATCAAGCGCTCTCCCAACCCACGGGGCAAAAAGTCGCTGGAAGACCGCGTGCACAAGCGAACCGATATCCCGGCCTTCGATCTCCTCTCTCGCCTCCTCACGTTCTTCAAGCCTCAGTACCTGCCCCTGGTAGAATTTCAACGGACAATGGAGATAGGCATCGAGGGCTGTGGCGCTGTAGGTCTTACGACGCAGGTCCTCGACGACCTCCGGAGTTTTGGCGACAGATTCCGGCATCGCCGAATGGAGTACCACACGATACCGAACAGAGGAAACCGCATCCGCTGCGTCCACGCGCTTCGACGCCAGTTCCCTGTCCCACAGAAGCCGTTCCACGTACCGGCTGCGGTCTTTCGCATTTCCTTCTGCATACAGCACATGCACGCGTTTCGCACCCCTTACGAGGGCCGTAAAGTAATATTCGACGATCTCATCGCGCGTTCGAACCGTTTCCAGGCCCAGTTTCCTCCGCACCGATTGCGGCAGCAGCCGGCTTTTGCCGCCCCGCCCCGGCACAACGTCGTCGTTCGCGTCCAGTACATAAACCGTGTCGAAACGGAGCGACCGCGTTTCCAGCAGTCCGAGCACTTGCAGTCCGTGCAACGGCGAACCCGGAAATGGGACCGAAGATGAGGCGAGCATATGCCGCAAGACACGGACCACGGCATCGGGCCGGTCAAGCCGCATACCGGCCGACAACGATCGTTCGATAGTCCCGAACGTTTCCAGGAACGTCTCTGCAAATCGACGGAAGAACGGGTGCTGTTGGGCCGTCGTTCGGTCGTGAATGAACCTCACGATCTCCGAACACCTCCGTGCGGCTTCTCCCACAGTCCGTTCCGATTCCCATCCACCAAACAACGTCGCATGTAGACTCTGTACGTGTTGACGGAGCGATTCAACTGTTACATCGCCCTCTGTCCCCGCCCGAAATGCTGCGTCGGTGAACAAGTCCGCGTCAGATTCTATCCTGCCGAGTTCGACGGTCATTCGCCCGGCCGACTCGCTCAGTCGCTCTTCCATGACGTGAATGAACGTCCTCGTCACATCTGTTCGGTCGCCGAATGGAACGCTCTTTATATACGGATGCCGCATCACGCGGAGATAGTCCGTCATCGGCAACCTGCCGTTCTGCATGCCCGCAAGAGCTTGGAAAAGAGCGTGGAAAAGCCCGAACAACGGCGTGCGTTCCAGGGGATACCCGAGCGACACGTTGTAGGCCTCAGATGGAAGCAGCGAAAGCGCATGCTGCAAGAGCGGAAAGAGCGTGTCCGGATTTGGAACGACGATGACGGAGCGTTCATCGGGCATGCCCTGTTCTTCAACGCTCCGCTCGAGCAATCTCGCGAGTGCAAAGACCTGACCGTGGCCGTCCGGACTGCTGATGAACGTTACGTCGGGCGCTTCAGCGGGCGGCGGCCCCGTCTGAATGGAAAGCCCGATCCCCTTGAGCTGCTGTGCAAGTCCGGGACCGGCGACAAAGACCGAGTCGGACTTTTCGTCGGCGAGAATCGCGCGCACCAGCATGTTTTCAGAAGGAGTGAACGCGAAGAATCCGGCAAGGACGATGCGGTCGAATTCGGCTAGATGGCTGGGGCTGTAATTCGTGGCGGCGACGGCGTAGTCCATTGCACGGGTCACGAGCGACCGGTTCTCCAGCGCAGCATAGAATGACTCGTAGAGATCCGCGATCACGGGCGTGTTTCCCTCAGTCACTCCCGCCACGGCATTCCGGACAGCACGATCAGAGAGCTTTGCGATCTTCAGTTCTTCCAACTCTTCGAACAACGCAGTTCCCAAGGGGAGAAAGCTCTCAAAGCTCCGGAAGTGGTCTCCCCCCATTCGCGTCCCGAGTTTATTGTGAAGCTCATACAGCACGGCAACGGCGTCGAGCGGTCCTGCAACGCGAATGTCGGGCACACGATCCCGGCCGGCGATCCGTGTCACAAGGTCGTCAATGGAAAGAATAGTCGGCGGAAGAACTGCCCGCCCCGCCCGTCGGGCGATCTCACGGCGCAGGAAATGCGCCGGACGCTTTCCTGGAAACACCACAAGCCGTTTGTGCAACCAGTCCCAGTCGTTGCCCAGCAGGTCGGCGACGATGGAAACGAGGTTTTCGTGCGGCTCTACGATGCGTGGAGCGTTCATGCCACCACCGCGACAGTCAGGCGATCGATATACACCAGCACTCCACGCATGGTTTTGCCCGGATAGATCTCCTGCAGCAGATTCACATATCCCTGCACCTGACGGCGATATTCAGTTTCGCGGTCGGTTCCACCGGTCTTGAAATCCACGACGATCACGGTATCGGCATCGATCACTGCACGGTCGAGACGGTGCACGGCGCCGTCCGGCGCGATGATCTCCTGTTCGCGCAGAACTGTCCGCTCCGGACGTTCCGTGAACAATTCTCGCACGTCCGGCCGATCGAGCAGGGCGGATAACGTTGACCGGACGTCGTCGCGCGAAAGGCCTTCGTCTTCGGGACGCATTCTCGCGATCGCATTCTCCAGCGAAGCGTTCGTTACATCGAGCCACTCCACCTCTGCAAGCAGGGCATGCAAGAACTCCCCGCGGCGACGTTCTCGGTC
Organism: Ignavibacteria bacterium RIFCSPLOWO2_12_FULL_56_21; assembly: GCA_001802945.1. Taxonomy (GTDB): domain Bacteria; phylum Bacteroidota; class Ignavibacteria; order UBA10030; family UBA10030; genus 2-02-FULL-55-14. The sequence goes on from MHAK01000048.1 coordinate 21,898, forward strand.
GTTCAGCACTTCGAACGTCGTTTCCGGAAGCGGCGAAACGGTGTCGTTGAAGAGAAGAGTAACGCGCGGTTCGTCATTTTTTGCCGTTACTCCGAGCCGCGGGCGGTGTGACGGATCGTCCGCAGACGCCGGCAGGAATGACGCCGGTTCGTCCGCCGGGTCGTCTGCGATCGCAAGCACGTACATCTCTTCGCGGGCACGGGTCAGCGCCACATACAATCGGTTCAGCGCATCCACCTGCTCGCGCAGAAGTGCCTCATCATAGACGGGACGGATCTCAGGAACCCGTTCCGCGAGCTTCTTCCTCACCCGCCAAAGCTCCACCCCTTCGTCCACCATGACCGGCACCGGACCTCCGATCTTGGTTTCGAACGGATACAGAAGGACGATCGTCACGGGGAACCCGAGTCCCTTCGATTTGTGGATCGTCATGACATTGACCGCGTCGATTGCGGAGGGATTTGGCAATTCCCACGACGTGACGTCCGCCATTTCCTCTGCGGACACAATGAACGCGCGCAGACTGTTGTTCCCCGTCGCCTCGAACGCCCGAACCGTTTCCAGCAACCGCACCAGCGATCCCTCCTCTTCCGGGAACAGCTCGAACACGCGAAAGGTCTTCATCGCTTCCGCGACCAGGTCATACAAAGGAAGGAATCCTACCCGCTTGAACAACGAAGAAAACAGCTCCTCCCACACCTCCCGATATCGCTCGCGGACAGTCATATACAGCGGCCGATGCTGTCCGGGTTGTGCGTGTTCAAAAAGCATCCGCCGGACTTCTAATTGGCTGATCCGTCGATCCCGGCGGGTGAACAACTCGCTCAGAAGGACCGTGGCCAGTGCTTTGTGGTCGACCGGAGCGTCCAAGAACCGGAGCAATGCGAGGAAGTGCGCCACGATCCTGCGGTGTCGAATGTCGAGACTGCTTTGCGGTATGACGGGAATGTCCGCCCTATTCAATGCGGACGCGATGCGGACCACTCGTGCATTCGCTTGCGTGAGTATGGCGATGTCGCTCCACGATCGCCCGCGTGCGCGGCAATCTTTGACGATCTCGACTACCGTGTCGAGCTCAGGCTCGGTCTCATCGTTCCGCACAATATGTTGCACTTCCACGTGGCCGGTGGAAGGTGGGCCGGGGGCCGATTCCTGCACGTACACACTCAGCCCGCTTTCTTCTCCCGCAGCTTTCCACGATGAAGAGGGGACGATGTCGTGGAACACAGCGCGAACGAAATTGACGATTGCCGGACGGCTGCGGAAGTTCTGGTTCAGCGTGGCCGCCACCGGCGGAGCCGACGGAAAGACGGTCGTCGTCATCAACTGCCGCATGATTCGCCAATCGGCACCGCGAAAGCCGTAGATCGATTGCTTCGTGTCGCCGACCGCATACAGACTTCCATTCGTCGACACGGCGTTGTCAATAAGGGGGCGCAGCGTTTCCCATTGAGCCGGAGAAGTGTCCTGGAATTCGTCGATGAGAAAATGATAGATCGTGTCGCCGAGTTTGATGAAGACGTCGGGAACGACGCCGGTCGAGAGCCAACCCAGCAGCGAATGTACGGCATCGTCGAGCAGGACGATTCGGTCGCGTCGCTTCATCTCTTCAAGAGTGTCGCCGAGCAGCACGAGCACCCGCGCCGCGGGCACGTATGCCCGCCGGGCCAGAAGCAGTCCATACGCGGAAAGCCTGCTGTTCACACGCTCCAGCATCGGAGCGGCCGCAGCCTCTAATCGCTTCGCCTCCTCTTTCTCCGCCTTCGTCGTCCCCGCCTTCACGGCTTTCGTTTTCACGGCCCGATCGATCACGGCCGCGAAATCTCCGCGCTGAATGTCCTTCAGGTCTTTGAGGAGATGTTGAGGAGCCAATTGTGCGGAATTCTGCAGGAGGTCGAGCAAATATTCCGCTTCGGCTCTCAATTCCCGTTCTGCCCGGGCGAGATCCGCGGAAAGCTCAGGAATTGCCAGATCCCGCGGGAGGCTGGTGACGGCGGCATAGAGTTTTTTGACCTGCCGAGCGACGGCCGTGTAGGGATCCCATGCG
>MHAK01000049.1:0-13384 GCA_001802945.1 Ignavibacteria bacterium RIFCSPLOWO2_12_FULL_56_21
TGCTGGATCCCGCAGTCGATGGAAACCATACGCCGCGGTGAATGCAGCGTCAACACGGGATTTCTCGTCCTCTCGGTGATCGGCAGCGTTACACTCGCGATCTATGCTTGGTCGATCGACGACCCGGTTTTCATGATCCTGAACTCGATTACAACCGCGGGCGCGGGCGTGAACACGTATTACAAAGTGAGGCCCGGCAAGCCGGGAGCATGAAATCGGATATGAAACGAGTCGTCTTTGAGATCAAAGGCTCGGCCTTCTTGGTGACGACCTCAGATATTTTCTTTACAATGGCCGTCTAGCGCATCATCGCTCTCACAATGCCCGTTCGACTTGTCCTCGCCTCTCGCAACACGCACAAGATCGCAGAACTGCGTTTCTTTCTGTCGGGATTGAGCATTGAGGTTCTTTCACTCGAAGATTTTCCCTGGGTACCTTCGTTGATTGAAGACGGCGCGACATTCGAAGAAAATGCGACGAAGAAGGCGCTGCAGACATTCGGCGCAGTCAACCTCCCGGTGCTTGCCGACGATTCCGGGCTCGAGGTTTTCTATCTGAACGGCCGACCGGGCGTGTATTCCGCGCGCTATGCAGGCGAACCGGCGTCCGATGCGGCGAATAACGAGCGTTTGCTCCGGGAAATGCGCGGCGTCGCCCCGCGTCGTCGTCGTGCGCAATTCCGGGCCGTGCTCGCACTCGTCGTTCCCGGCGCCTCGGAACTTGCGCAAGGCGTCTGTCCGGGAACTGTCGCTGAAGAGCCGCGCGGCACAAACGGGTTTGGGTACGACCCGATCTTCGTGCCGGACGGTACTTCAAAGACGTACGCTGAGCTCACACAGGATGAGAAGAATGCGATCAGCCATCGATCACGCGCGTTTGCGAATATGCGGGGACTGATTGAGACGAGGCTCCTTCACGCCAAGTAACGTGCGCATGAATAAGAAGAAAATGGAAGATGACAAATAGAAATTAAAGAGCAAAAAGAAAAGGAAAAGTGCTCCAGGTAAAACGTTGACGTACAGCCGCAAAGCATTGATCCGCTGCCAAAGTGCAGACGATTTGGACCTACAACGCAATTCGCCATTTCTATTTTCTGTTTTTCATTTCTTTTTGTTGCTTGCTTTTTTCCATTTTGACCTCGAAAACCTCATTAGAAATCGCTATGACTATTCTTCGCCTTGCGCTCATCTTTGCGCTTATCAGCCCTGGTTTCGCCCAGGTTTCAGTCAAAGTTCCTCTGTCATATTATCTTCCAACCGGCGCCGCGTATGATCCCGCAATTCCCACACCCGAAGCGTTCTTCGGTTTTCAAGTGGGGGAGCGGCATCTCCAACCCGACCAGATCCACGCATATTTCCGCGCGTTGGACAAGTTGTCGGACCGCTTTGCAATTGAAGAGATGGGGCGCACTCACGAACATCGAGAGATCATCCTTGCCGTGGTGACGTCTCCGGAGAATCACGGAAACATTGCGAAAATCCGCGAGGAACATCTCCGCCTGAGCGATCCCTCCGCGTCTGCGCCGGATGTCGAACATATGCCGGTGGTCGTGTGGATGGGATATTCGGTCCACGGGAATGAAGCGAGCGGAAGCCATGCCTCCGTGCTTGTGGCATATTATCTTGCCGCTGCACGAGGGCCGGAGATCGACGCTCTGCTGGGCGCGACGGTCGTGCTTCTGAACCCGTCGATCAATCCCGACGGACTCAATCGCTTTGCATCGTGGGTCAACGCGAACCGCGGCGCCGTCGTTGTTGCCAGCCCCGATTCGCGCGAACATAACGAGCCCTGGCCTGGTGGACGGACGAATCATTATTGGTTCGACCTCAACCGTGACTGGATGCCGCTCCAGCATCCCGAAAGCCGTGCCCGTATCGAGCGATACTACGAATGGCGGCCGAACCTGCTGACCGACCACCATGAAATGGGGACGAATTCCACATTCTTCTTTCAGCCCGGCATTCCGTCCCGGAACAATCCCCTCACCCCTCCTGGTGTAATGCAATTGACGCAACGGCTGGCGGAGTTTCACGCGAAAGCGCTCGACGCCACCGGGGCCCTCTATTATTCGGGAGAATCGTACGACGACTTCTATGTCGGCAAAGGTTCATCATATCCGGACATCACAGGAGGTGTCGGCGTACTGTTCGAGCAGGCATCGTCGCGCGGGCACGCACAGGAATCCTCGACCGGAGTGCTCACATTCCCGTATGCGATACGTAATCATGTGACAGCGTCGTTGTCGTCCCTTCGGGGTGCGCAGGCGATGCGTGTGGACCTGTTGAAACACCAACGCGAATCAGCCTTCAGCGCGCTGAAGTTGGCGGATCAAGCGCCCGTAAAAGGATATGTTTTCGGCTCCAAGTCCGATCCGGTCAGAACTCAACTCATGCTCGATGTCCTGTTGCGCCACAAGATAGAGGTCCGGAGGCTTTCGAAAACGTATCGCGACGGGGGAGAGGCCTTTGAATCCGAGTTCGGGTATGTGCTTCCGGCGCGTCAGCCCCAATATCGACTTGTGACGGCGTTGTTTGAACGACGCACGTCGTTCGAAGACAGTCTCTTTTATGATGTTTCTGCATGGACGCTACCCCTGGCGTTTGGAGTGCCATACGCAGAAGTGCGCGGGTCCGTGCAGGAATATGCCGGGGAGAAAGTTGGTACTGCAGTGATCGTTTCCGGCCGATTTACGCCTGCGCAAAACGCCGTGGCGTATGCCCTTCCTTGGCAGCCGACGTTTGCACCCCGCGCAGTGGAGCGTTTGTTGGAGGCTGGCATTCAGGTGCGAATTGCCGTCCGATCGTTTGATGCCTCCACTTCGTCGGGTCCGAAAGCGTTTGGTCCGGGAACGGTCGTTGTGCCGCTTGGTATACAAGGCGAGAAGCGAGGGGAGATCGAAAACCTGCTTACGACGATCGCAACTTCAGATGCCGTTGTTGCCGACGCTGTCGCGACCGGAATGTCGGATAACGGCGTCGACCTCGGCTCGCCGAACCTCCTTTCTCTCAAACTGCCCAAGGTTGCGATTCTGGCGGGGAGCGGCGTGTCGGCGATCGACGCCGGTGAGTTGTGGCATGAGCTGGATCAACGGTTCGGTATCCCCGTCGTGCTCATCGACCCGGCCTCACTTGGCCGGGTGAACATCGGCGCTTTTACCGTGCTCGTAATGCCGGGCGGCAATTATAGCGCCCTCGACTCCGCGGGCTGCGCATCCTTGATTCGTTGGGTGGAGCAGGGAAACACTCTTATTGGATTGGAGCAGGCGATAGAATGGTTGGTGTCACACAGGCTCGTCGGAGCATCCATCAAGAAGAGACCCGAAGCAAAAAGGGATGAAGTTCCGCCGCCGCGTCCGTATGCGCTCGAAAACGAATACCGCGACGCTAGAAATGTTCCGGGAACGATCGTGAACGGCACGGTTGACCTGACGCATCCATTGCTGTTTGGCTATGATCGGCCGACGATGGCGCTCTTCAAATCGTCGGGCCTCGTCCTCGAAATGTCGAAGAGTCCATTTGCCACACCCGTTCGATTTACGGACAATCCACTTATCGCCGGCTATCTTCATACGGACACACGCTCCCTCATTGCGGGGGGAGGGTCTGTGCAAGTCAACACTATGCGAAACGGACGCATCATTGTCATGACGGATGCCCCCACGTTCCGGGCATTCTGGTACGGCACAAGCCGCATATTCCTGAATGCTGTGATGTTCGGTCAGATCATTCGCACTTCAAGCACTCGACCAATGCAATGACTTCCATCAGTATGCTCTTCGCTTTGCTTTCTTTCGGAGAAGCCGCCGCACCCCCCGATTCACTTCCGTTCTTCGGCATTCAAACTCACTATGGGCAATCGCGTCCCGATCTCGACACGATGATGACGCTCGTGCGCGATGCCGGCATTAGGGCAATTCGGGATGAAGTGTATTGGCATGAGGTCGAGACGTCTCCGGGCGTCTTTACCTTTCAGCCGAAGCACGATGCGTATATTCAGGCCGCGCTCTCCCGAGGAATTCAGCCGTTGATCATTCTCGATTACGGCAACGCCCTCTACGGCGGTACGCCGCGTGACAGCGGTTCACGATCGGCGTTCGCCCGTTTCTGCAGCACGACCGTCGCCCGATACGCGCCGCTCGGCGTGAAGCACTACGAGATCTGGAACGAACCCAACCTCTGCATCGAAACATTCTGTCCCTGGTTCCCCGCCCCAAGTCCTCTCGAGTACTTCGAACTGCTCAAGGTCGCATACTCTGCGTGCAAATCGGCGGATTCTTCCGTGATCGTTCTGGGCGGCGCAACATCGCCGCTCGATGAACCTGAGACGAGTGAAAAGATTCCGGGAGTCGATTTTATCTACCGCATCTTTCAACTCGGCGCCGGTGCATGCATGGATGCCGTTTCATTCCATCAGTATCCGGTCAATCGTTACCCGGAGGATTGGGTCCCGCTGGAAACATCGCGCATTCGCGCCGTGGCTCCGAACAAACGGCTTTGGATAACTGAAGTCGGTCACCATACAGCGAATGCCTTTGGAGGTGTGGGCGAAGCGACTCAGGCTGCGTTCATCGTGAGAACATGGCTCGTGGGTCGCTCAATTTCAGATCTCGATCGGATCTCCTGGTACGATCTGCAAGATGATTGTTTTACCGACGTCGACCCGGAGTGTCGCTACGGAATCCTGCGCCAGAATAAAACACCGAAGGATGCATACCGCGCCATTGCCGCGCTGCACACAACGATCGGCGCACGATCGTTTGTCGGACTCTCGCTGACGAACGGTATCTATACCGCCACGTTCGGCTCAGGTCTGGATGTCGTTCGCGTGGTGTGGACGAAGTCCGGAAGCGCCATTGCGAACGTGGGAGTGCCCACCGCATACGCCACTGTACTCTCGATGTACGGCGATCAGCGGAAGATCCTCTCGGCAGGCGGTGGGGACGTTTCAGTGACCGCTGGAGAACATCCTCAGTTCGTCTTGTCAATGCCGGAGGGAGTACATCTCAATCGTCTCAATGTGCGACCGGAATCGTGTATTTTGGATACACTTCAGACACTTCAATACGAGATCTTTGGCCAAACAGAAGATTCGTTGACTGTTCCAATGTCGCAGGGGGATGTGGTCTGGTCGTACATTGGACAGGGAGGAGAGATATCGGCGGGAGGGATTTTTGCGGGACGGTCGACCGGCGAAGGGTTCATCGTTGCCTCCAAAGATTCGTTGGTCGATTCGGCATACGTTCGGATTGTTGCTCCGGTCGGGATGTACGTTGTGGAAGGATTTGCGTCGAACGGATGGCATCTCGTTTCCCAGCGTCTGGATACTTCCGGAACGGAAATCATGTTCACGGATACGGTGTCCGGCTCTTCCGGTACTGCTCTCGCACTTCGTTACAAGTATGTGTATGAGCAGGCCTATGCGAACACGTACATTGCGCGGCTGATATCCGAAGCGCCATTGATGATCCCGGGAACGGTCGATTCGCTGAAATTGTACGTCAAAGGCGACGGACAGAACCACGCGCTCGTCATCCAGATAACCGACAGGGACGGCGACATCAATCCAACCATAGCGCGCCGCATCACGTGGAACACCGCATGGAGATTTCTGGCAGCACGGATCAATTCGGGAGGAACATTCGACCTTCCGGCAAATGTAGAGGAGATTGTGGTGTACCTTATTCCGGCGGGGACTCCCGTTCCGGGTGCCGTGTATTCAGGCACGCTCGTCTTCGACTCTCTCCTCGCCGTATTCATTCCCAGAACCGGAACGACTGTTCACGATATCAGCCCTGTGCCGGACCACGTGTTTCTCTTTCCCAATCATCCCAATCCCTTCAATCCCTCCACAACAATTGATTTTTCCCTTCCGCGGAGCAGTACGGTTTTTGTGCGAGTGTACGATATTTTGGGGCGTGAAGTGGCAGTTTTGGCCTCTGGCGAGCACTCATCGGGAATGCACCGTGTGACGTGGGACGCATCGCGTGTCGCCAGCGGATTGTATGTTTGCAGGCTCGATGCGCCCATCGGAAGTATGTCGCGCCCTATGCTCCTCGTGCGATGACGTTGTACGATGTCAGGACATGTTCCGTCGACGCTTTTGTTGACTAAGAGTCGTATTCTTGGTATACTTTTCCCGAGTCGTCATCCAACCGGCGCCGTCACCTCATTCCCCATGGCCAGTCTGAAAGAACGCATCACACGGCTTCAATCTTCCGCGCTTTTCCGCGGCATGACCCGGGAGAGCCTGGAACCGTTGGCCAAGATCCTCAACGAGGAATCGCATAAGGCGGGGACTGTCCTGATGGACATGAACGCACCAGGGGACAAAGTCTATATCATTGAGAAGGGGAGGGTGCGGGTTTCGCGTGTCACGAGCTACGGAGAAGAGACCACCTTGCAGGAGCTTACTGCGGGCGATATCGTCGGTGAGCTTGCCCCATTGGACGGACATATGCGCTCCGCCAAAGTGACCGTGACGGAAGATGCGGTCATGTTTGCCGTCTCAGGAGAAGAATTCGAGCAGCTCCTGAAGTCCAACCACGACGTTTCGTACAACCTTCTCCGCGAACTCGGCGACAGGCTTCGGCGGGCCAACGACAATATCATCTCTCGACTCGAGGAACAGCGCGTCAACATCGAAGGACGAATGTTGCGCCTGCACAAGTTGACCGAAGCCTCGAAAAGCATCAATTCCACGCTCGACCTCGACAAGTTGCTCACTCGGATACTCGAAGCCGCTACGTCCAGTCTTGACGCCGACAGAGGTACCGTTTATCTGGTCGACGATATCAAGAAGGAACTCTGGTCAAAGGTGTTGCAAGGCTCCAACATGGCGGAGATCCGACTTCCGATCGGGAAAGGCATCGCCGGCGTCGTAGCGGAAACCGGGGAAACGATCAATATTCCAGACGTCTACCAGGACAAACGGTTTAACAGGGACTTTGACAAGAAGACAGGTTACAGGACCCGGAGCATGCTCTGCATGCCGATGAAGAACAAGGACGGGAAGATCATCGGTGTCTTTCAACTGCTGAACAGGACAGATGGGGCCTTCACGAAAGACGATGAAGAGTTCATCGATGCGCTTTCCGCGCATGCATCCGTGGCCGTCGAGAACGCCCGCGTGGCCCAGGAAATGGTCCAGAACGAACGTCTGTCGGCCATTGGGCGCATGGCGAGCACGATCATCCATGACATCAAGAATCCGATGAGCACGTTGCGCGTGTATGCGCAGGTCATGAAACGCAAGTCGGGGAATGAAGAAGCGGGGAAGCTGGCCGACGAAATGATCCATCAGGTCGATCGATTTGTGAACATGACGCAGGAGATCCTCGACTTCACGAAAGGTGTCAGTTCACTCAACATCGTGGACCTCGAATTCGGCGAGATCATGAACAGTGTCCTCGACTTTATTCAGCAGGACCTGGAAAAGCACAACGTCAAACTCCTCCGTGAAACGCAGTTCAAAGGAATGGTGAAGATGGACCAGGACAAGATGGTCCGGGTCTTTTACAACATCGCCAGCAATGCACGGGATGCGATGCCCAACGGAGGGTCGCTTACGGTTCGCACGAACGAGGCCAAGGGATACGTCAATATCGAGTTCGTCGACAGCGGAACGGGTATGCCGGACGAAGTAAAGAAACGGATCTTCGAGCCGTTCATGACGTACGGCAAAAAGCACGGCACCGGACTGGGAATGGCCATCGTGAAGAAGGTCGTCGACGACCACAAGGGCCGGATCGAGATCGACAGTGAAATGGGGAAAGGAACGACCATCCGCATTCTGTTGCCGGCCGCATAGCCGACAGAGCATCGACAATTGCAGCGTCTGCGCCCGCTCCTCCCGTTCCACGGATGGCGGGCGTTGCTGTTTCCGGGGCTCTTGAGAAACGCAACCGCCATGGGTTAAAAGACTTTCCCACGAAGGACACGAAAGGAATATTGGTATTGTTTCTTCGTGTGCTTCGTGGGTAAATCTTTATATCGTGGCCTACATAACATTGGCCACAAAAATTGACAATCGTCAATCGAACATCGACAATCCTATCATTTCTTCATCGCCGGAGGTTCCATGGACCAACGCATACGTCAAACCCTTGCACGATGGCGTGAGACGTTTTTCGCGCAGAAGTATCGCTTCGACCTGGGGCAGTCCTTTCTGACCATCCTCAACTTCACGCTCCTTGTCATCACGGCCAGCGACAAGCTGATGATCTTCTTCGGCATTCCCCGCCTGCGTTCGCTCATGTTCCTCATTCTGCCCCTCGGATTCCTCGGCGTATGGCTGTTCGGTCTCTTCATGGACCATGTGGTGCGAGCGGCGCAGATGGCGGAACGTCAGTCGATGCTGCGGAGCGAGGTCTGGAGACGTCACAATGACCAGATGGACCGCATGGAGCGGGACGTCACCGCGATCAAGTCGGCACTCGTACGTCGGAGACGGCGATGACGGACGATCTCCTCACGTGGCGCCCGGAGTTTCCGATCCTCGAGCGAACGACGTACCTCGTTTCGCATTCGCTCGGGGCCATGCCCCGCGGCGTGTACGACCGCCTGAAAGAGTATGCAGATATCTGGTCGGCCAGAGGTGTGAAAGCGTGGGCCGAGGGGTGGTGGGAAATGCCTGTCGATGCGGGGAACATCATCGCCGACATGATCAACGCGCGGACGGGCGAGGTTTCGATGCATCCGAACGTCACTCTCATGCAGGCGGTCATCCTGTCTTGCTTTGACGACGGATCGTTGCGCCGCGGCAGGCGCAAAATCGTGTGCGAAGAGATGAACTTTCCGTCGGTGCTGTACCTTCTGCAGGACTGGGCTGAAACGCACGGAGCGCACCTGGATACGGTTCCATCGGACGACGGCATTACGGTCGACACACAGCGATTGTGCGAAGCCATCGATGAGGACACCTTCCTGGTTCCCATATCACACGTGCTGTTCAAGAGTGCGTACATTCAGGACGCATCCGCCATCATTGAAAAGGCGCACCGTGTCGGTGCGATCGTCGTGCTGGACGCGTATCAATCGATCGGTGTACTTCCCGTCGATGTCCAGGAACTCGGGGTGGATATTCTCGTCGGCGGGTCGGTGAAGTGGTTGTGCGGCGGACCGGGAGCGGCGTTTCTCTACGTTCGTCCGGACCTGCGCAAGCGGTTGCGACCGCGGCTCACGGGATGGGTGGCGCATCGCGATCCGTTTGGGTTTAACACAGGCCCAATGGATCAGCGAGAGGATGGATTCCGCTTTCTCAACGGTACGCCGTCAATACCGTCAATGTATGCGGCGGCGGAGGGGGCGAGGATCGTGCGGGAGGCGGGAGTCGAAAGGATCCGCGAAAAATCGCTCCGTCAAACGTCGCTGTTGATCGCATGCGCCGACAGCAAAGGTTTTGCCGTCCGGACGCCCCGGGAACATTTGCGGCGCGGTGGAACAGTGACGATTGACGTGGACCACGGGCTCGAGGTATCGCGCGCGTTGATCGACCGGGGGATCGTCGTCGATTACCGCAAAGGGGCGGGCATACGAATAGCCCCCCATTTTTATACGACAGACGCCGAGGTGCGCGCCGCCGTGGATGCCCTAGAAGACATCGTGGAGACGCGCACCTGGGAACGGTTTGTGAGCAGTTCAGGCCTTGTTACGTAGGGCTCAGAAAAGGAGCGAGAAAGACATTTGGACGCCTATCCACAACATCCAGAGAATAACCGAGACAATAATACCCCGAAGGGCGCCTTTGCCGGCGATGGTCGCAATGCCGATACCAGCGACGACTGCTTGCCACGCTTCGAAGGCATTGAGCACACTCAGGAATCTGTGCATCGTATTCATTGGATCGAACGACCCGAGGACAATGATAGATGCGCTTGGTGAAGCGTACATGGTATCAAAGGCGATCATCATGATCATGGTGACAATTCCGCCGATGATTCCAATCCAGCAAGCGAGTCCAAAGATCTCCATGTGTTTTCCGTAACCAGCCGGGGTCTTCAGACCAATTTTGGCACCGATCCAGAGGAATAGTGCGCTCACGAAGAACATAAACCCAGGCATGAGGCCGGTTCCGACTATACCCAAGACAGAAGGTTTCTCATCCTCATTCCGGATCTTATCTTTCTCTTCTTCTGCTCTCTCTGGTGGAATCCATCCCTTCTCGGCAAATCTGTCGATGCCGGCCAGTTTGATTTCCATTATTTGCCCCTTGAACGTGGGGTTGGTGGCAGTGATGTATTTGACGCCCATAGCGAGCACCATCAAGCACACAAGCGGAATCAACCAGCGCAACGTTCGTGGCGGCGTTCCGGCTATTGGTGAGAATGCTTCAGATGGGGCTGCGAAAATATTTGTGAGAATGGTGGAATACGACGACGATTCATCTTGTAGTGGGGCCGGTTGATCGGTCATATGGGTGTCTCCCTATTGAAAGTGGCCATGCAATTTACGCAGCGGGAGGCAGGGAGGCAAGGAATCGCGGGATTATAAGGATGCGCACAGACTGCGTTGACATTCCTGTGGGAAAAGGATATATTCAAGCTCATTTTGTCGAGTTCGATTCGCATTCCTGAAAAAGCACTTCTTCTTCACGATAACCATGTCTGAAATAGACGAACAACGACGTAAAGTCGAGGAATTAAAGAGGAAGATCCTCGAGCAGAAGAAGAGGGCTGAATCGGGCGGGAAGGCTGTTGACGTTCCCGTCGCTCCGTCGCCAGAAGAGGAAGACAAGAAGATGGCGGAGGAGTTCTCGCGCCGAGCGCAGGAAGAGGCACAGCATCTTGCGCAAGAGGAGGCGCGTCGGAAGTTGGAAGAGGAGTCGCTCCGGAAGGCGGAGGAAGAGGCGAACCAGAAAGCAGAGGAGGCGAAGAAGCACGCCGAAGCTGAAGCCCGAAAACGGGCAGAGGCCGAGGCCCGGAAGATGACCGAGGAATTGGAGAAGAAGAAGAAGGAAGAAGTTGCCCGCAGGCAGGCGGAGGAGGTGCAGCGGAAGAGGCGTGAAGAAGAGCAGCGGAAGCAGATGGAAGCAAAGATGGCCGACCAGGCAAAGCAGCAGGCGAGGATGATGAGCTTGCAGGCGTATGCCCAGGCATTGAAGACTGCGTGGGCGGATGCGTTGATGAGCTCTGAGGAGGAGGCTATTCTGAACACGCTTCGGAGTGCGCTAGCAATTGGGGAGGAGGAGCACGCGGGTTTGGTGGTTGAGGTGCAATTGGAGTTGTATTTGGAAGCGATTGCGTCGGGGTGGAAGGATGGGCACATCACTCCGGAGGACTCGGAGAGGCTGGACGGGATGAGAGAGAAGTTCAAGATCTCCGCGGAGGAGCATTTGCGGTTGGAGAAGCAAGTGCGGCAGGAGATTCTGCGTCAGAGGGCGTAGGGTAGTGGGGCTGTAAGTCGTTTTCCTGAAAATAGTTCGCCGTTCTGCTTGACATTCCAGTGAAGTGACAGTATATTTAAAGCCCGCCCATTTTGGGTTGGGGCCGGATAATCCGTGAATCAGGCGGAATTTAGGTGTGTTCTTTGAAAAAGTGTGCACGGCTTAAGTCAATACGAAGCCGGGTTTCAAACTTGGATCTTGACCCGATTTTTTTTGTCGGGAAAAGAGACGAGGACTCAAACTAGACGTTGAGAATTTTTACAATTTACAACGGAGAGTTTGATCCTGGCTCAGGACGAACGCTGGCGGCGTGCCTAACACATGCAAGTCTAGGGAGAAAGGGGTAGCAATATCCCGAGTACACCGGCGCAAGGGTGAGTAACACGTAGGCAACCTGCCCTGGGGATGGGAATAACCCCGAGAAATCGGGGCTAAAACCCAATAATGCAGCGGCATCTCATGATGATGTTGTTAAATGTCGCGAGACGCCTCAGGATGGGCCTGCGTCCCATTAGGTAGTTGGCGGGGTAACGGCCCACCAAGCCGACGATGGGTAGCTGGTCTGAGAGGACGATCAGCCACACTGGAACTGAGACACGGTCCAGACTCCTACGGGAGGCAGCAGTGAGGAATATTGCGCAATGCCCGAAAGGGTGACGCAGCGACGCCGCGTGGAGGATGAAGGCCCTCTGGGTCGTAAACTCCTTTGACAGGGGAATAACGGTTCGCTACAGGCGGACGTGAATGTACCCTGAAAACAAGCATCGGCTAACTACGTGCCAGCAGCCGCGGTAATACGTAGGATGCGAGCGTTGTCCGGATTCACTGGGTGTAAAGGGAGCGCAGGCGGGTTGGTAAGTCGGTGGTGAAATCCTCAGGCTTAACCTGAGAACTGCCACTGATACTGCTAATCTTGAGTGTGGAAGAGGCCGATGGAATTCCTGGTGTAGCGGTGAAATGCGTAGATATCAGGAAGAACACCGATGGCGAAGGCAGTCGGCTGGTCCATTACTGACGCTCATGCTCGAAAGCGTGGGGATCAAACAGGATTAGATACCCTGGTAGTCCACGCCCTAAACGATGGATGCTCGATGTCGGCCCGCAAGGGTCGGTGTCTCAGCTAACGCTTTAAGCATCCCACCTGGGAAGTACGATCGCAAGGTTGAAACTCAAAGGAATTGACGGGGGCCCGCACAAGCAGTGGAGCATGTGGTTTAATTCGATGCAACGCGAAGAACCTTACCTGGGTTTGAAAGGCTCTGTAAACCGGTGAAAGCCGGCTAGTGTAGCAATACACGCGGAGTACAGGTGCTGCATGGCTGTCGTCAGCTCGTGCCGTGAGGTGTTAGGTTAAGTCCTGCAACGAGCGCAACCCCTGCACTTAGTTGCCATCAGGTCAAGCTGGGCACTCTAAGTGGACTGCCTGCGCAAGCAGCGAGGAAGGTGGGGATGACGTCAAGTCCTCATGGCCCTTACACCCAGGGCTACACACGTGCTACAATGGCCGTTACAACGGGCAGCGATACCGCAAGGTGGAGCAAATCCCTGAAAAACGGTCTCAGTTCGGATTGTGGGCTGCAACTCGCCCACATGAAGCTGGAATTGCTAGTAATCGCGGATCAGCCACGCCGCGGTGAATACGTTCCCGGGCCTTGTACACACCGCCCGTCAAGCCATGGAAGCTGGGGGTACCCGAAGCTGCCGTCCCAACCGCAAGGAGGGAGGCGTCTAAGGTAAAACCAGTGACTGGGGCTAAGTCGTAACAAGGTAGCCGTACCGGAAGGTGCGGCTGGATCACCTCCTTTCTAAGGAGTACTCGCCTCGCAAGAGGATGAGCACTCAACGAAAAAGGAACCCTTGCTTCGATGACCGAACGTCGTGCGCACTTTTTCATTTTTTCTTTTGTTCTTTGAACATTCTGATTGTATCACCGGGCCTGTAGCTCAGGTGGTTAGAGCGCACGCCTGATAAGCGTGAGGTCGGTAGTTCAACTCTACCCAGGCCC
>MHAK01000049.1:13473-39653 GCA_001802945.1 Ignavibacteria bacterium RIFCSPLOWO2_12_FULL_56_21
CTGTAGCTCAGTTGGGAGAGCACCAGCTTTGCAAGCTGGGGGTCAGGGGTTCGATCCCCCTCAGCTCCACAACAAATTTTGAACGAATGTTCAAAATTTGTTTTGTTCTTTGACAATCTGGAAGACGTCTTTGTTGCAGCAGTCCTAGTCGTTGTCACGCCTCGTGCGTGACGAACAAACGGGCGGTTGCGCAAAGCGAAGCGATCTAATCAAATTTTCTTCGTCCAAAGCTGTATCGATGCACCTCCGCTCCGCTTTCTGCGGGGCGGGACTGCGTGTGTCAATAAAGATTTCGGTTAAGTTACAAAGGGCATGCGGTGGATGCCTTGGCACCAAAAGGCGATGAAGGACGTGGTTACCTGCGAAAAGCGTCGGCGAGGCGGAAGCAGCCTGTGACCCGGCGATGTCCGAATGGGGCAACCCACTCCGAGTCATGTCGGAGTATGCACTGCTGAATTCATAGGCAGTGACAAGCCAACGGGGAGAAGTGAAACATCTCAGTAACCCCAGGAAGAGAAGACAATAGTGATTTCCCGAGTAGCGGCGAGCGAAACGGAAACAGCCTAAACCTTCTGATATGTTCAAGGGAGCGACCGTTGTATCAGGGGTGTTGTGGGACCATCAGGCCGAAGCGCTACTAGGCCAGGGAGTTACAAATTGCATTGCTAGCTGAAGCTTCTGGAAAGCTGTGCCACAGAGGGTGACAGTCCCGTAAGCGAAAGCGATGCAACTCCCGAGGGGATCCCAAGTACCGCGGAGCAAGTGGAAGTCTGCGGGAATCCGCCAGAACCATCTGGCAAGGCTAAATACTCTTTGGTGACCGATAGTGAACAAGTACCGTGAGGGAAAGGTGAAAAGCACTCCTAACAGGAGGGTGAAATAGTACCTGAAACCGCATGCTTACAAACGGTCGGAGCGAGTTTCGTTCCTTCGGGAGCGAAATAAGTGACGGCGTGCCTTTTGCTTAATGAGCCTACGAGTTGCTGGTACGTTGCAAGGTTAAAGGTCTCAGACCTGTAGCCGGAGCGAAAGCGAGTCCTAATCGGGCGACTCAGTAACGTGCCGCAGACGCGAACCCGTGTGATCTACCCTTGGCCAGGGTGAAGTGGGGGTAACACCTCATGGAGGCCCGAACTGATGTGGGTTGAAAACCGCTCGGATGAGCTGAGGGTAGGAGCGAAAGACCAATCAAACTCGGAGATAGCTCGTACTCCCCGAAATAGCTTTAGGGCTAGCCTCGTAACATACTGTCACGGAGGTAGAGCACTGATTGGGCTAGGGTCGTCACAACGATACCAAACCCAGACAAACTCCGAATGCCGTTGACAGCTTTTACGGGAGTCAGGCGACGAGGGATAAGCTTCGACGCCGAGAGGGGAATAACCCAGACCGCCAGCTAAGGTCCCCAAATTCGGGTTAACAGAGAAAGGATGTTGGGTTGCTGTGACAACCAGGATGTTGGCTTAGAAGCAGCCATTCATTTAAAGAGTGCGTAATAGCTCACTGGTCAAGCGACCCGGCGCCGATAATACTCGGGACTAAACCCGGTACCGAAGCTGCGGATGTTCCCGCGCAAGCGGGAGCGTGGTAGGGGAGCATTCCATCGACTGCGAAGGTGTCCCGCGAGGGATGCTGGAGTTGATGGAAACGCAGATGTAGGCATAAGTAGCGATAAGACAGATGGAAAATCTGTCCACCGAAAATCTAAGGTTTCCTGAGCAACGTTAATCGTCTCAGGGTTAGTCGGGACCTAAGTCGAGGCCGAAAGGCGTAGACGATGGCAAACAGGTTCAATATTCCTGTACCACTGTACAGTCGTTTGACCATAAGGGGTGACGCAGAAGTGAAGTCGGGCCACCTGTTGGATTAGGTGGTTTAAGCCTGTAGGCGTGGGAGGCCGGCAAATCCGCTTCCCAGCTATCGCCGAGAGGTGAATAGGGTGCCCGTAAGGGCCACAACTCGACGTAATCATGCTGCCAAGAAAAACCTCGTATGGGAGACTGTGCGGTGCCCGTACCGCAAACCGACACAGGTAGATGGGAAGAATATTCTAAGGTGCTCGAGTGAGCCGTGGTTAAGGAACTCGGCAAATTGACCCCGTAACTTCGGGATAAGGGGTGTCTCGACTGGTGAAGGCCTGCGCCGGAGCTGGTCGGGACCGCAGTGAAATGGGCCAAGCGACTGTTTAACAAAAACACATGTCTCTGCTAAGCCGTGAAGGCGACGTATAGGGACTGACACCTGCCCGGTGCCGGAAGGTTAAGGAAGGAGGTTAGTCCCGACTTGTCGGGACGAAGCTTCCGACCGAAGCCCCGGTAAACGGCGGCCGTAACTATAACGGTCCTAAGGTAGCGAAATTCCTTGTCGGGTAAGTTCCGACCTGCACGAATGGTGTAACGACTTGGTCACTGTCTCAACCACGGGCTCGGCGAAATTGTGGTACCGGTGAAGACGCCGGTTACCCGCACATGGACGGAAAGACCCCGTGCACCTTTACTGCACCCTAGCATTGGGTTCGGTCAAAACTTGTGTAGCATAGGTGGGAGGCGATGAAGTCGGGGCGCTAGCCTCGGCAGAGCCGTCAGTGAAATACCACCCTTGTTCTGATTGAATTCTAACCTACTGCCCTCATCGGGTGGAGGGACAGTGTTAGGCGGGTAGTTTGACTGGGGCGGTCGCCTCCTAAAAAGTAACGGAGGCTCTCAAAGGTTCCCTCAGCATGGTTGGTAATCATGCGTCGAGAGTAAAGTCATAAGGGAGCTTAACTGCGAGACCTACAAGTCGAGCAGATGCGAAAGCAGGACTTAGTGATCCGTTGGTTCCGAGTGGAAGGGCCAACGCTCAAAGGATAAAAGGTACGCCGGGGATAACAGGCTGATCTAGCCCAAGAGTTCATATCGACGGCTAGGTTTGGCACCTCGATGTCGGTTCATCGCATCCTGGGGCTGGAGAAGGTCCCAAGGGTTTGGCTGTTCGCCAATTAAAGCGGTACGTGAACTGGGTTCAGAACGTCGTGAGACAGTTCGGTCCCTATCCTGTGCGGGCGGAGGAAACTTGAGGGGTCTCGCTCCTAGTACGAGAGGACCAGAGTGAACGGACCGACGGTGTACGAGTTGTCACGCCAGTGGCATTGCTCGGTAGCCATGTCCGGATGGGATAAGCACTGAAAGCATCTAAGTGCGAAACCCGCCCCAAGATGAGGTTTCCCGTCCCTTCGGGGACTAAGATCCCAAGGAGATGACTTGGTTGATAGGCCGCAGATGTAAACGCAGCAATGCGTGAGTCGAGCGGTACTAATAGATCGAGAGGCTTAACCATAATTTTTGTTGATGCATGCGTACTGCACCGCAGTGCGGAGGGCATCGATACAGCAGTGGCTCGATTGGGTCGCACTTCTTCCAGAGAGTTTTGTATTCTGGTGTCAATGTCGAGGGTGTTACACCTCTTCCCATTCCGAACAGAGAAGTTAAGCCCCTCGGAGCCGATGGTACTATGTGGGTAACTGCATGGAAGAGTAGGTCGATGCCAGAGTTATTTTCAAAGCCCCGACTCAGCAATGAGCCGGGGCTTTGTGTTCTTGTCCACTTCCTTGCTCACGCACCACTATTTCCGTACCTTTCCCTCCGAACACCCGGTACATGGAACGCCCGAACCTCAAAGGAATGACCCTCGCTCAAATGCGCGACTTCGTCTCGCAGCTGGGCGAACGCCCGTACCGCGGCGCCCAACTGTTCTCATGGATCTACGCCAAACGGGCTTCTTCCTTCGAAGAAATGACCGACATTTCCCAGGAATTCCGACACGTCCTCGCCGGCGCCGCCTTGCTGGAAAACCTGCGGACGGTCGCCTCGAACACGTCGCTCCACGACGGCACGACGAAATTCCTCTTCGCCCTCCGGGATGACCTGAACATCGAAAGCGTACTCATTCCCGCGGAAGAAAACGCACCGGATGCCGGAAAGCGCCTTACCCTGTGTATGTCCACCCAGGTCGGGTGTCCGCTTGATTGTGCTTTCTGTGCAACAGGGACCATGGGTCTTGTGCGAAATTTGACGGCGGGCGAGATCGTTGACCAACTCATCCAGGTGCTGCGCACCATCGACAAGAGGATCACTAACCTCGTCTACATGGGCATGGGCGAGCCGATGCTCAACTACGACGCCGTCATGACCTCCATCGAGATCATTGCCCACGACCGGAGCCTGCACATCAGCCCGCGACATATTACGGTATCCACCGCAGGATACGCGAATCGCATCCGACAGATGGCGGACGAAGGACGGCGCGCAAAGCTGGCACTTTCGCTCCATTCGCTCGTCGAGAGCAAACGGACCGCACTTATGCCGATCACGAAGAAATTCGGCGTGGATGAGCTGGTCGATTCCCTCGATTACTACTTTCGCAAAACACGACAGCGTCCCACGATCGAATACATTCCGTTCGAAGGCTACAACGACACGACGGCCGATGCGACGCGGCTCATCGCGCTTGCCCGCCGCGTTCCGTGCAAAGTGAACCTCATTCCGTACCACTCCATCGCATTCACGCATCCCGCCGGATTTGCGGCAACGCTCCGGCCCGCTTCTCCGTCCAAGATCGCCGCGTTCGCAGAACGGCTGCGATCGGGCGGCGTCACCGTCATGGTGCGGAGCAGCGCGGGCGAAGATATCAACGCCGCCTGCGGCCAGCTTGCGGTCAAACACCGGTCCCCCAGGATGCAGTCCGCTTCGCGACAACGGAAATCGGTGCCCGCCGCCTGAGTCACCAACGAAATCACTGACCTCCACCTCGAAAACAAAATGCGCATTATCCTGTTCGGACCGCCGGGCGTCGGCAAGGGCACCCAGGCAAAACTGCTTACCGAGGAATTCGACAGCGTTCATATTTCGACGGGCGATCTGCTCCGCGAGGCCGTCAAGAATCGCACACCGCTCGGCGTCAAAGCCAAGTCGTACATGGACGCCGGCAACCTTGTGCCCGATGACGTAATGATCGGACTCATCGAAGAAATGCTCAATTCTGACCGGGCCCGGAACAGCTTCATCCTCGACGGATTCCCCCGAACGGTCGCCCAGGCAAAGGCGCTGGACGACATGTTCGACCGCATGGGGATCAAACTGGACGGCGTCATGAGCCTCCGTGTCGACCATGAAGAGGTCGTCCGCCGGCTCAACAATCGACGAATGTGCCGGACGTGCGGTCGCATCTACAGCCTCGACCACCTCAAAGGAAAAGAGCTCACACAGTGCCGGAATTGCGGCGGCGAACTCTATCACCGCGAAGACGACATGCCGGACACCGTGAAGCACCGGCTTGAAGTGTATCTGAAACAAACCAAACCGCTGAAGGATTTCTACCGTCAGTCAGGCCGCTTCATCCAGATCGACGGTATGCAGGAGATCGGCTACGTCCACAAAATGATCCTCGACTGGATCTACCGGAATCGCACACAGCCGCATATTGCCGACTAGAGTAATCCCCACGAAGGACACGAAGCGATATTGAGCGCCCATGCATCAAGGACACGAAGGATTTTTGAAATGTACCTTTCTCTCTTCGTGTTCTTCCAAAATCATGACATTACGAATTCGCGTTCTTCGTGGTCAAAAGCAGAGACAACTTCGCCCTACGTAGATCCTCAGGTGCCCCACCGCTGATCATCGCCCACCGCGGCTGTTCTGCCCATGCCCCGGAAAACACCATGGCCGCCTTCCGTATGGCGATCGAAGCCGGCGTCGACATGATCGAGCTCGACGTTCACCTGACCGCCGACGAGGAGGTTGTTGTTATTCACGACCAGACCCTGCAGCGCACGACGACGGGAAACGGCCCCGTTCGTTCGTATTCACGACAAGAGCTCCATGCATTCGATGCCGGATCTTGGTTCGACCCCGCTTTCGCCTCTGAACGCATTCCCACCTTGCACGATGTGCTGATGCTTGCGCGCAACCGCTGTCGGGTGAATATCGAGTTGAAGTCCCACCCCTTTCATCGCGAACTCCGGACGCATTACGGACGCAAGGTCCTCGAGACCGTCGCTTCAGCGGGCATGGGCAAAGACGTGCTGATGAGCTCGTTCGACCATCGACTCCTGGCCGAGGTCCATTCTCAAGATCCCGGCGTGGTAATCGGGGTACTCCAGACGCGGTTCCGCTCACTCTGGGATCGCTCCGCAAACTCCGCCCGCGATATCGGAGCGTCCGTGTTCATTTGCAGCAGACGAGCGTTACGATCTTCGCTTCTGGACAGCGTCCACCAGTCCGGCCTGGCCGTCTTTGTCTATTCCGTGAATGACCCAGACGACGCCGAACGCTTAGCAGCAAGATCGGTCGATGGCCTTATTTCCGACGACCCGGCGCGCCTCCAACCACGGTTTACGCAGTCTCGTTGACCGCTCAGCACCCCTTTCGTATATTGCGCCCTGTCCCATTCCCCCAGACCCAGTCCTCATGACCGGCGCATCGTTCGTCCTTCGGCATATTCGCACTGCGATTCTCCTTCTCGGCCTTCTCGTTGCAGGCTGCGACACCGGCGACCGCGACCCCGCCACGCCTGCGGAATCGTTTGAACAGGCGCTCGCCAGTTACCAGGAAGGCGCGTTGGCGGCAGCCCGTCCGTTGTTCGTCCAAGCGGAACAACTTGCGAGGGCTCAGAACCGCAGGGACATTTTGCTGCAAACCATCGTCTACCAGGCACGCCTTGCGCGCGACTTGGGCGAGCTGAAGGTCGCGGCTGCACGGGCATCCGAGGGCGCGTTACTCGCAAAACAGCTCGGCGATTTCCGGGCGGAAGCATCTCTCCGAACGCTGGAAGGAAATGTCTACGCTGACGCCGGGATCCGGCCTGCCGCGCTCCGGGCGCTCGGAGATGCACAACGTCTTTCCGCGACTTTCAACGACCAAACGACCATTGCCGACGCTGAGCTGGCCCTCGGCGATCTCTGGCTTCAGGCGTCCAATCCCGTCGCAGCTGAAGACCATTTTCAGCGCGCGTTCACAGCCGCCCAGACGGCATCGAATCACTCCTCAGCAGCTCTTGCGCTGAGCGGTATCGCCGAGATCTTTCGTCTCGGCGGGAAAAGCGCCGAAGCGCTGAATTCCGTAACGCAGGCAATAGGACTGGTGGACCGTTCCGACGACCCCGTCGTCGCAGCACGGCTGCGATTGCGCCTGGGTCGGATCCACGAATCCAACGGGAATCAGAACGCGGCGTTGACTGCGTATCGCGACGGCGTCAACATACTGCGTCGCGAACGGGCAGGGCGCCGTCTGGAAGTTCAATTACTGTTCCGGATCGGAGCGCTGTACGCAAGCAACAAACGCGGAGGGGACGCCAGGAAATACTTCGGCGACGGGCTGGAGATAGCACGGAGGGAAGGGGACAAAGTCGCCCAGTACTACCTGAACCTTCTTGTCCTTCGTACTGACGTCGGATTGATGGAATCGGATCAGCGTGTGAAGATGCGGCCCAGGATCATCCAGGCGTACAGTCAACTGGCCGCGCAATTCCGCGAGATCCTACAGAAACCCGGAGAAGCCGCCGCAGCCGGATATGTGGGAGATGAAATGCGGGCGTCCGGCGATGTTGCCGGCGCGAGCAGGTGGTACGCAACGGCTGCTGCTGCCGATCGGGAACGGTTCCTTGCCTTCGCGGACCCGTTGCTGCATCAGCCGTATCTGGAGTATCTCGGGGTTGCGCGGCATCAGTCGCATTGGGCTTCCGCGCTCGCTGGAATGCTGGCCCGCGAGAACAGGGTGCTCGATGCGCTGACCATCCTGGAACAACATCGACAGTCGGAGCTTGCAGATGCGCTGGATGGGCTTGAATTGACGCTCCGGCATCCGACGTTGAAGACAAAGGCCGCAGCCGTGCGTGCCGACATGTTCCAGTTGCGTCTTGATGCGACCGAACTCTCTGCGCGTCTGGGGTCGGGCATCCCCGATCCATCCCTTGTGCAGGCGAGGTCGGAGCTCTTCCGGCGACTCCAGGCGCTGCGTTCTCGCGCCGCGGCGATCTCCGCACAATACGCGAACTACGGGGCGATCGTCCGTGCGGATACGGTGTTTATGGCGGGCATTCAGAAGTTCATTCCCCGCGGCACGACGGTCATGCAACACGTCGGTGACGGAGCCGTTGTCCATATCATAACTCTGAACCGCGATCGGCACTCGGTACACACGGTTCAGACGGCCGAAGCCACGGTGCGGTCATTGGCACAGGAATATCTCCGGCTGATGCAGGACCCGCTTGTCTATACGGGAGAAGGAGGAGAAGAGAGCGTTACGCCCATGACCAGGTTCGCAACGGTGTCAACGGAACTCTACGACCTCCTCGTCCGTCCGGCAGAGAACGAGATTGGAAGAGGGCTCGTCGTGGTCGGCTCGGATATCATCGGCGACTTGCCGGTGCATGCGCTGGAAAAGCAGGACCGTTCCGGACGCATTGAATATCTTGTCGAATATATGAGCGTCGACTATATTTCCGGTTGGACGGCGTTGCAGTTCCCGACCCGGCCGGCAAACAAGTTGCGGGACATTGTTGCCTTTGGAAATCCATCGGGAAAAAACTGGTCGGTCGACTACGAGCTCCGTGATATCCGAAGTTTCTTCCGGGGAGCCGACGTCTACATCGGGCGCGACGCGACGTGGGACCACCTGAAAAGCGTGAAAGCAGACCTCCTGCAGATCGCGTCGGACTTTCGGACGGGTCTTACCGGATTCGGCGTGCTGATGATGTCGGAAGGACAGGCAACGGATGAGACCATGGAGGTACCATTCGAACAACTGTTGCAGCTTGAGCCGTCGCCGGTGGTCGTGCTCACGAATCAGCTGGGCGAGGGTATGGGACTGGGGACCTCGCATGCGATGCTGCTCCGAATCAATGCAACGTCGGATGTGTTCTTGAACGCTTGGGGAGCGGACCGAAAATCCGGAAAATTGTTCAGCGAGTTCTTCTTCACGCATCTTGCCAACGGGCTGGCGCCGGGGGATGCATACCGGCAGGCACTGCTAAATTTGATCAGCACGCGTGAGGTGAGCCATCCGCGTTCTTGGGCGCAGTTCTTCCATTTCGGGGTCGGCTGAGGGGCATTGCTTCTGAAGGTCGGGCGAAAAAGATTCACCACGAATTACACGAAGTGGTAGAGCAGAGGAAATGAAAGAACACTAAGAGATTTTGATTTTTGCAGACTTTCGGGGCTCTCCGCGCTTCATAATCTCACAAACTCTTCGCGCAGTTTCATTCCCTCTGCCCTACGCCTTCGTGTGCTTGGTGGGCCAATCTTTTTCGCGCGCGCAAGTGTCTCGCCCTTGCCTTACAACTCAACCCCAAACTCCTTCGTGTACTTCGTGGGTAAATCTTTTCCTAGCGCATTATCGCCTGCGGATCTTTACACTTCCCAGACCGGAATCGATCTTTAGATTAAGCCGGTGGCGTGAATCGCCGTACCCTTCCGTTTCATAGACACCGCTTTTTTTCCTGCTGAAATCGCTGCTGAGGGTGAATTGAGAGAACCAATTGTCGTCGTAAGAAAGTCGCGCGTCGATGTCGGTCGGCACGTTGACAACGATCGCGCCTAGCCCGACCTCAATACTCGCTTCCGCATCCTGCTGCAAGCGGCCTCCGAAGTCGAGGTTGTACGACCCCACACCGCCGCTGAACTTCAATTTCCGAAAATTCAGGTTTGAGAGATTTTCTGCGGTGAACTTGCTCACTCCGGATTCGATATCCACCTGTTCGGCGAGGATTGGATTCAACTGGTTGCACCAGAGCTTGACGTCGCTTGCGCCGGTCGAAACCCGAAGGTCCTGCACCTGCAATCCCGTCATGTCCAGCTCCCCTTTCCCCGCGCCCAACTCCAATTCAATGGAGAGCGGCACTTCATAAGAGCATTTCACGACGATCCTGCGTTCGTATCCGTCCTCATCGCGATCCCACACCCTCGACGACTTCTTCGATTTGATCCTGAGCTTTCCGCGAACGTCCGCATCATACGTAACTTGAAGGCGGTCCTCGTGATCTTCCCGGTCTTCAAATTCCACAACAGCCGCCATTCCTTTTGGTCCGCGTTCAAACACGAGCGTTCCGAAAGATACATCGACAATGACGACAAGCTCGCGTTCATTCGTTAAGGGAAATTCCTTATGAACGCGTTGAGCGGCAGCGGGCAGCATCGCCGCGGCACAGAGGAGGAGTCCGTATGGCAGTGTTCGAGAATGCATAAGATAATGTGCCTGAATGATTTACGGACGTTTCAGGGAGGAAGTTGCGTTCTCGTACGCCGAAATCAGACAGAATTCGCCGGCCATGGAAGAAATGTAAGCTTCTGTGTCGGAAGGTCGGTTCGCATTCCTAGTAATGACGCATCTTGTCCCGAAGGTACTTGTAGAGCATCTCTCTCGCCCGAAAGATGTGCGCTTTGACAGTTCCCAGCGGGAGCTTCAGCTGCCTCGCGATTTCCTGATATTCTTTTTCCTCGGTGTGACGAAGGATAATGACCTGGCGGTATTTTGGCGGAAGGGAGTTGATCGCCTCGTCGAGGATCTTTTTCCTCTGGTCGGCGATGATGCTCTTGTCGGGCTCGTAGGTGCTGTCGGGAACTTCAAACGTATAGTCGCTGTCCTTCGATTCGATCGGCTTGTCGATCGAAAACGTCAGGAGTTTCTTGCGACGGATGTGATCGATGCAGTTGTTCGTGGCGATCTTGTACAGCCACGTGGAGAACGCGTACTCGTCGTTGAAGGACGCGAGGGACGTGAACGCCTTGATGAATGCTTCCTGCGTCAGGTCTTCGACCTCTTCCCGGTTGCGGATCATGCGGGCAATGAGGTTGAAAATCGCGTCGTGGTACTTATGTCGGAGTCTGCGGAATGAACGTTGGTCGCCGTTCAGAGCCTTTTGGATGAGGATCGAATCCTCATCGCGCGATTCCTGACGGCGTTCGCTGATGGTCGAAGGTGGCGGGGATTGGGGACGAGGAAGAGGCGTCTGCTTCTTGTTGGACTTCGCCATCCGGTCAACGGGCGGGCATCATGGAAATATCAACTTAGCAAAAAAAACCGCGACCCGCAACGCGCGTTGCATAAGGCCGTCGATTTCTGTACTTTGACCATCCCGACCATGGCGCTGTTCATTACCTTTGAAGGACTTGACCATTCCGGAAAATCGACGCAAGTGCGCCGATTGGAATCGCGCTTGCAGCGCGCCGGACGGAGCGTCCTCGTGCTGCGCGAACCGGGAGGAACCCCCGTCGGAGAAACGATCCGGCACATCCTCCTCGACAAAGGAACGCACGGTCTGACCGACGCCGCCGAGGTGTTTTTGTTCTCGGCAAGCAGGGCACAGCTCGTCGAGTACGTGATCAGGCCTGCGTTGGAAAAAGGGCAGGCGGTCATTTGCGACAGGTTCTTTGATTCGACGACCGCATATCAGGGGGCGGGGCGCGGCATTCCCGCAGACATCATTCGGACCGTCAATCGATGGGCGACCGGAGGATTGACCCCCCATGTCACGTTCTTCCTCGACATTTCGCCGGCAGAAGTCCAGCGCAGAATGCATGCTGCGGCGACTCGCCGTGATCGCATGGAATCGGGGGGAGACGACTTTTACGGGCGCGTGCGGGAGAGATATCTTGGCCTGGCTAAAGAGGAGGCCAGATTCAAGGTCATCGATGGAACAAGGACTGTAGAGGCAATTGAACAGGAGATCTGGAAGCACGTTGAAGCGATGATGACAGAGGAGAAACATGCGACTACATGAATTCACCCGCCGGACCGTCGTTCAGTGGAGCATTTCAATTGCGGCTGCGGCGGTGCTCTTCCTTGCGCTTGGAGCGGAAGACGGCGAACTGCTTTTTCGCATCAACCGAAGCATCGACCTTTTCGGTAAAGTCTACCGCGAGATCGCGGTCCAACATGTCGACGGACTCGACCCCGAACGATTGATGCGGTCGGGCATCGACGGTATGCTGAAGGGCCTCGACCCGTATACCGTATTCATCGATGAAGAGGGAAGCGACGAGATCGACCTCGTGACCACGGGACGCTACGGCGGGATCGGGGTCAGCATCGGCGTCCGCGACGGTGCAGTGGTCATCGTTAATCTCCTGGAAGGATTCACCGCTTCCAAACAGGGACTGCGTATCGGCGATCGCATCGTCGAAGTCGAAGGTTCGCCCGTTTCGACCGCGAGCGTCGACCAAATACGACGTCTTGTCCGCGGCTCACCGGGGACGGAGGTCCGCATGAAGATCGAGCGGGAGGGGGAAAGCGCTCCGTTGGACTTCGTTCTCGTCCGCGAGGAGATCCCCGTGCGCAACATCTCCTACGCGGGTTATGCCGCGCCGGGGGTCGCGTACGTGAGGTTGGAACGATTCTCACGAACCGCGGGGGACGACCTACGATCGTCGCTCAAAGATCTGAAGTCCACCGGAGAAATCAAGGGCGTGATACTGGACCTGCGGGACAACCCCGGGGGGTTGCTGGACATCGCGGTCGACGTCGTGGCAAAGTTCGTTCCAGAGAGCAGTCTGGTCGTATCGACGCGCGGGCGCAAGTCGGAGACTGAACGCAAGTATTTTTCGACCGAACAACCCATGCTGCCGGATATCCCGCTTGCCGTGCTCGTGAATGAGAACAGTGCAAGTGCGAGCGAGATCGTGGCCGGCGCGATCCAGGACCTTGACCGCGGAGTCATTGTCGGCACCAGAACATTCGGCAAGGGACTTGTGCAGACGATTTCGCGTCTCACAGAGACTGCTTCGTTGAAGATCACGACCGCGCGCTACTACACGCCCTCGGGGCGCTGCATCCAGGAGCTCGATTATGCGCACCGTACCCGCGACGGCGAGGCGTCGGTCGTCCCGGACAGTCTGCGACGGCTGTTCCAGACGCGCAACCATCGTCCCGTCCTAGAGGCGGGAGGCATCCACCCCGATACTCTCGTGCCGCTTCCCGAAGCCGGACCCCTGATTGCCGCGCTCGTTCGGAAAGCCATGTTTTTCAAGTACGCCAATTACCTTGCATCACAGGGAAGGTTGGACGTGCCCTTTGCAGTGACCAACAAGACTGTCGATGAATTCGACCAATACCTGTCGCTCACGCGTTTCCAGTATGAGGAAGACACGGAGTCGGCGCTCAAAGAGCTTCGCAAAATCGCCACTGACGGACGGTACGAAAAGTCATTCCTCGATGAGATCACCTCGCTCGAGCGCATGACACAGCAGGAAAAGAAACGTTCCGTGGCCAGGTATCGTGCGGAGATCAGGACGGCACTGGAGCAGGAGATCCTCGGTCGATCGAGCGGCGACAAAGCGCGAATCGAGGCGTCTCTTAAAGAGGATCCCCAGGTGCTCGTAACCCTCGGACTGCTGAAGAACAAAGCCGAGTACTCGAGACGATTGCGGGGCAGGTAGAACTTTTCTGTGGCTGTACAGCACAACGGGCATCCCTGCGGGGTGCCCGTTCGTGTTTCTTCCAGCCGGCCTGTAAAGCTTTCACCGCGAATGAACCCGCCAAAAAGATGGTGCCCGCCCGATTTTGGGCCTTCTCTGGTCGGGCGGGGGTGGGTGCAGGCGTTAATGCACGCGAATCAAAAGATAGTCTTCAATTTGCGTTTATTCGCGTCGCTTCGCGGTTCACTTTGGGAAGAGTTCGATTTGGGGAAGCGAAGAGCGAACAAGTCCGATAATATGTTCCAGATCGGCCGGGTTGTTGACGAAATCCAGGCCGTCAGAGGGGATGATCAGCACGGGTCCGATGGTATACCTTCGGATCCAGTCTTCGTAGTGTTTGTTGAGTTGCTCGAGATACGCCCGTTCGATGCCTTTCTCAAAATCGCGTCCCCGCTTGGCGATCTGCCGCATGAGCGTATCGACGGAAGCCTTAAGATAGATCATCAGGTCGGGGGGTTTGAGGTACTCCATCATGACATGGAAGAGGGAAACGTAGGTTGTGTAGTCCCGCTCGTCCATTCTTCCCATCTCATACAAATTCCGGGCAAAGATTTCTGCATCCTCGTAGATGGACCTGTCCTGGATGACGGACGAACCGGACTCGACGATATGCTTGTGGGTCTTGAACCGGTTGGCGAGGAAATAGATCTGCAGGTGGAACGACCACCGCGGCATACTGCCGTAGAAATCGGCCAAATATGGATTGTCGTCGACGGATTCGTAGAACGGCTTCCAGGTGAATCGGTCACCGAGGAGCCGGGTGAGGGAGGATTTGCCGGCGCCGATGTTGCCGGCGACGGCGATGAACAGCGGGCGGGAGACGACAGGCATTGCGGCCGTATTACTTGAATGCGCCGACAGCGTCCTTGACGCTCTCATGCACGTCGAAAACGCTCGACAGCTTCGTCATTTCCAGCAGCGTATGGATCTTCTTCGAGGCGCGGGCGAGCTTGAGTTCGCCGCCGCCATTACGCATCGTTGTCATGCCGCCGATGAGCATGCCCAGCCCCGAGGAGTTGATGAATTGCACTGCCCCCAGGTCGATAACGACCTTCTTCTTGTTCGAACCGAGGAGGTTTCGCAACTGATCGTTGAGGACATTGGCGTCCGGTCCGCCGAGAACGTTGCCGGTCAGCGCGATGACGGTGACACCCTGAGTTTCTTTTGACGAGAATTTCATCATGGCCCTGCCTCCGGTTTCGTGCGCTCAGGCCTTGCGCAGTGACTTCCGAATGGTTGAATCCAGCACGACGGCGCTGGCAATGTAAATGGACGAATACGTTCCGACAATGATCCCGATGGTCATGGTGAAGGCGAAAGCCCGGTTCACTTCTCCCCCCATCATCAAGAGAACGATCAACACGAAGAAGATGGTGCCGGACGTAATGACCGTGCGGCTCAGCGTCTCGTTCAGGCTTCGATTCATGATCTCTTTCAGCCCCAGGCTGCGATAGATCTTCTGATTTTCGCGGATACGGTCGAACACAACGACAGTGTCATTCACCGACACACCGACCAGTGTAAGGAATGCGGCGATGACCTCTTGTGTGATCTCCAGGTTCAAGCCCGGAATGACGTCGTTCAGAAGGGAGAGGATTCCCAAGGTGATCAACACGTCATGGAGCAAGGCGAGAACGGCTCCAACGCCGTACACGAATTTGAATCGCAAGCCGATGTATCCCATGATGGCTACGAGGGACCAGAAGATGGCATACATGGCACCTTCCCGGAGCTCTTTGCCGACCTTCGGACTGATTTTGTATTGGCGAAGTATCTCAAAATTGCCGGGACCGTAATTCCCGGAGAGCGCGTCCCTGATCCTGTCGCCGACCGCAGTCCCTTCAGCTTGTTCAATGGTCCGGATGATTACGTCCGTCGGTTCTCCGAATGTCTTGATCTCGGTTCCCAGGATCCCCGCCTGATTCAGTGAGGTTCGGATCTGTCCGATATCGGGAGGCTGGCGGAAACTAACGACAATCTCCGTCCCGCCGAGAAAATCGATGCCGAACGAGATGCCCCTGCTAACCAGTGAAACAAGGCCCACAACGATAAGCGTACTCGACAGGAAATATCCGACATTTCGGAAGTCGAGGAATTGAATGTTTGTCTTCTTGAAGAATCGCATGAGTCAGTGAGCTCCGAAACGCAGCGGTTTGGGGTCAACCGAAATTCGGTTGCAGTCCCTTGTCCGTCATCATGTTGAACACAAGGTGAGTGATAATGATCGCGCTGAACATCGACGCGACAATGCCGATGATAAGCGTCAATGCGAATCCCTGCACAGGTCCGGACCCGAATTGATACAGAATGACGCCCGTCAGGAATGTGGTGACGTTGGAATCGAGAATCGCCGTGAACGCTTTCGCATATCCTGAATCGATTGCCGCGCGCAGCGTCTTTCCCCCCGCAAGTTCCTCACGGATACGCTCATTGATCAGCACGTTGGCATCGACAGCCATGCCAATGGTGAGAACAATGCCGGCAATACCCGGCAGCGTTAAGGTGGCCTGGAATCCGGCCATCACGCCAAGAATAAAGAGAATGTTGAACAGCAGGGCAAAATCGGCGACGAAACCGGAGGTATGATAATAGATGACCATGAACAGCACGGTGAGGATCAACGCGTACATGGTCGCCGAGAGTCCGCTTCGGATAGAATCTTCACCGAGTGATGGTCCGACCGTTCGCTGCTCGATGATCGCAACAGGAGCGGGCAGGGCGCCGGCTTTCAGGACGATCTCCAACAACCTGGCTTCTTGGGGCGAATCCATGCCCGTGATGCGAGAGCGTCCCCCGGTGATCTTGTTTTCCACTACAGGCGCGGAAAAGACGGCGTCGTCGAGGGCGATGGCTATTTGCTTGCCGATGTTGGCCCCGGTGATCCGGGCCCATTCACGAGAACCCTCGCTGTTCATTTCCATGTTCACAATCGGGCGACTCGTCTCGGGATCGACGCTCGCGGCCGCGTCGATAATGACACCGCCGGTCAACTCGGGAGTTCGTTTGACAGAATAGAGCTTATAATACTGACTTCCGTCATTGTCCGTGACTGTCTTTGCCGACCATGCAAAATCGAAATCCGGAGGGAGGAGGCGCTGAATGTCGGGGCGTGCGAGCAATCGGAGCACGCGGTCGCGGTCCTTGTCAAGGACGAACCCTTCCGCCGTCTGCTGATTGGGGCGGACATAGGCAAAGAAGGGGTTTTCGTGCAGGAATTGGGCCTCTTCAGTCGTATCTGAGGTGGCGGATTGGGTACCGCCGGTCAGTTCGGTGAGCGCATCCACCGGTTTCTGCTGAGCTTTTGACTTTGCGGTCCCCGCGGAATCGGTGCGTCCGGCAATGCTCGTGCCGCTGGTGTCCAGCTTTCCGGCGAGGTAATTGTTGATCGTTTGCATTACGCGGAAGGCGATCTGCGGATCGCGCAGGAGGCGGAATTCGAGCTTGGCGGTGCCCCGCAAAAGCTGGCGGACCTCGTTCTCGTCCTTGACGCCGGGGAGTTCGACGATAATGCGCCGTGATCCCTGTTGTTGGATGTTCGGTTCCGACACTCTGTACTGATCGACTCGATTGCGAACGATCTCGATGGCCCTGTCGATGGCCTTTCCGGTCTCGGACTCGAGTTCGGTAACGATCGCCGCATCGTCGTCACGAATGGTCCCGTAGAAACGATTCAGGCGGATGCCCCGGTCTGCGAATTTCTGAGCAAATGCCGGGAGAACAGAGATGTCGCTGACGGCGGCTTCGGCGCGCAATTCGGCGATGATCGCACGGAAGTTGTCGTCCTTGTTCTTCGCCAGATCGTCGAGGAGCTGGATCACATCAACCTCGAGCACGACGCGCATACCGCCCTGAAGGTCGAGGCCGAGCTTCATCCGCTTCAGCTTTGCGGAGAGCATGTCGTCCTGGTTCTGTTCGACGTAGGCAAGGCTATCTGCACCCGAAAGCGCCGAAAGGGTCTTCCGGTGAGAATAGTCCGTGTACGTCGGGAAGAGAAAAACGAGGGAGAGTGCGACCGCCCCGACAATGAGGAGGATTCTGGTCAGGTAATTCTTCACAGCTACGTACTCCTGCTAGACCTTCTTGAGACAAAAAAGCGCGAGCAGGATTGCGTCGCGCCGGAAGTGCATATCCTTTGACTGAACAGCGAAAAATATACTTCAATGTGCTCCGAAAGTCAACACTAAATTCGTTGCATTTCAGCCGATTCGCCGGTATATTGACCTCTCAATTTGTTGCGAATCCACGCATTCTTTTGAACGCAGGAAGGAGTCTGTCAGCAGTATGCCGTTGATGTCGAGTATACGAAGCAAGCTGTCGACCATGTTCGTGGTTCTCGCTGTCCTGTTCGTCCTCATGATCATTTTCGAATGGGGTATGGACCTTTCGAGCAGGTCCGGCGGGTTTGGAGGAAATCGGACCGGTGTGATCGGCGAGGTGAACGGGCACGAGATCAAGCATAAAGATTTCGCCGAAGTTGTCCGCCGCACGGCTGAGAATCAGAAGAGCCAGACCGGGCAGGACGTGGACGAGGAAACGGAACGCCAGATCCGCGCGCAGGTTTGGAACCAAATGGTCGATGAGATACTCATCAACCAGGCGGTGGACCGTCTGGGTATCGTGGTGACGGACCAGGAAATACGGGATGTCGTGAATGGACCCAACCCGCCGGAATTTCTTGTCCAGCAATTCCGCGATTCGACGGGCACGTTCCGCAGGGAAGCATACGAACAGGCGATCACGAACCCTCAGAATCGCGGAGCCTGGGTGCAGGTAGAAGACGTGCTGCGTGAGCAACAGAAGCGTCAAAAATTACAGAGCCTGTTGATGACGTCAGTCCAGGCCTCTGAAGGTGAGGTCCTGCAGAGGTATGTAGACCGCAATGTGACCATCGATGCCGCGTACATGTTGTTCGACGTGAACCGTCTGGTCTCCGATTCTGCCGTGACGGTCACGGACAAGGACATTCAGGAAACGTACGAACGGCATCCGGAAGACTACAAGACGAAGGCAACGCGCAAGCTGAAGTATGTGACATTCAGTCTGCAGGCGACAGCCCAGGATTCCTCGAGCGTCCAGGCTGAGCTCCAGCGGATCATCGATCAGGCAAAATCGGGGTTGGATTTCACGGAACTGGCGACAACGTATTCGGAAGTCCCTCCGTCGGACGCATTCTTCAAACACGGCGAACTCAGCCGAACAAAGGAAAAGCCTGTGTTTGCTGCCCATAAAGGGGAGATTGTCGGCCCGATTCGGGACGCGGACGGGTTCCATATCATCAAGGTCACCGACGAACGTCAGGGTACGCAGGAGTTTGTCAATGCCGCGCACATCCTCCTGAGGCATGTTCCGACCGCTGACAGCGTCCGCGTAGCCTCCAGGATCCGGGATCTCGCGAAACAGGCCCGTTCCGGCGGCGATTTCGGCGCTTTGGCGCGCGCCAACAGCGAAGACGGATCGGCGGTCGAAGGCGGAGACCTCGGATGGGCCGCCCGTGGAACATGGGTGAAGCCCTTTGAAGATGCTGCCTTCAGCGCTCGAACCGGACAGGTAGTCGGGCCGGTCCGCACGCAGTTTGGATGGCATGTCATTAAAGTACTGGGACACGACCGCCGCGAAGTGAAGATCACCGCGGTGACAATGAAGGTCAAACCGGGCTCGCAGACGATCGATGAGTCGACCAGATCGGCCGAGGATTTTGCGTATGTCGCCGAGAAAGAAGGGTTCGAAAAAGCCGCTGAGCAGAGCGGCTACTCTCCGCGGGAGACCCCGGAATTCACGAAGGAAGGGTTCATCCCCGGCATCGGCCAAAACGACCTGGTTACGGCATTTGCTTTCAATCACGACCTCAACGAGATCAGCCATCCGATTTCGGTGAACGGAAATCTTGCCGTCTTCAAGGTCTCGGGCGTTCGCGAGGAAGGCCTGCGTCCGTTGGACGAGGTCATCACGTCGGTTCGTGCGACGGCGACGCGCGAGAAACGCATGTCGGTCGTTCGACAGCGGGCGGAGGAATTCGCGAAGACCCTCGCACCTGACGCAGACCTTGTGTCGACCGCTCGTGAGCATCAGGAGCTCGTGGCGGGAACCACCGGTCCTTTCAAGCCGACCGATCTTCCACCGGGCATCGGGCGCGATCCGAGATTCGTTGGCACAACGTTGGCACTACAGCCGGGCAAGATCTCCGCTCCGTTCGAAGGCGTGCGCGGCTATTATATTGTCAGACTCTTGTCCCGTTCGGCGGTCGACACCGCAGCGTTCGCCTTGCAACGCTCTTCGCTGCGCGAACAGATCCTTCAGGAGAAACGAAATCGATTCATGTCCGACTGGCAACGCACCCTCCGGGAGCAGGCGGACATCGAGGATTATCGCGACCAGTTCTACCGGTAGCCCATATGCGGAGTTTGACATGTCCACCGGAGGTTTTTCTCGCCTTGTTGTTCGTGGATCCTTCCTTCTGACGCTCTTCTCGGGAGCCCCAGTACTGCACGGACAGTCGCTGGGGCTTCCTCTGACCATCCGCGCTTCTTACACAACATCAGCAAAGATGTATCTCAACCCGAGGTCGGCTTCCTTTTCGGTCCGGAATGAACTGATGACCGTTGAGGACCTTACCGGCATCGGCGCGGAGCTACAGTTGCCGCTGACGGAGGACGGTGTGGCGGCGTTCCTGTCGGTCGAGTACTTGTCATTTGTTGAAGAGGGAGACAAGCCGGTTGCGCTCGACGGTACGCTGCGTATCCTGCCCGTCCGCGACGGATTCTTTCTCGTCCCCGTCGAAGTCGGCGGCCTTGCCGCGATTCCGATGCAGGCCGAGACCATACGGCTCACCATGTCCGCCGGCGTCGGCGCATACTTCGCAGGAAGAATCCTCCAGATCGTGGATGTCGAGGCTACCACGGCATCCTTACCTGTCGGGTACGGCATTGTCGTATCGATCGGGTTCGACTACCGACTGTCGCCGGGCATCTGGCTCCATGCAGACACCAGATTCCGGGACCCGGAGGTGACCATGGATTGGACCTACGATCGGAGATCGACCGTGTACAAAGGTTCGACGCTTAACTTCCCAACATCTACGATGCATACCAAAGTCAACGTTGACGGCTTTTCAATCGCCGGAGGCGTGCTCGTGGATCTTTCGGAGATCTTTTAATGCCATGTCCGGCAATTATGCGCCGAGTATCCACCCAAAACTGGAACCGCGAATGGACGCGAATTCACGCGAATGGTAGTATTAAAACAAAATCATATTTGCGTTCATTAGCGGTTTGAGTCTCTAACCTGTCAGACTTCCACCCCACGCATGACGAACACTTCCAACCCGGCCGCTGAAACGGCTGCGGCGTCGCGACATCTCGTGTTCTTGACCGGATTCATGGGGAGCGGAAAAAGCACAATCGGCCCGATTCTCGCCAATACACTGGGATACGAGTTCGTGGACGTCGATCGTCTCATTGAACAAAAGGCGAACGCCCCCGTCGTCGAGATCTTCGAGCGCGACGGCGAGGATCGTTTCCGGGTGTTGGAGGAAGAAGTGCTCAAGGAATTGGAGAAGCGCACGGACCTCGTCGTTTCTCTGGGAGGAGGTACAATCGCCAATGAGCGCAACTACCAGATGATCCACAAGAATGGATTGATCGTCTACCTCCACCTGACGCCGGAGGAGATCGTCCGGCGCGTTCAGCACAGACACGACCGGCCGCTACTCCGCGACGCCGACGGACGGACGCTTCCTCCACATCTCCTCACAGAGCGGGTCCGTACACTTCTCGAGGCGCGTGAACAGTTCTACAACCGCGCCGATATCATTGTGCCGTCCGACAGAACACGGGTCGGGGCAATGGTGGATGAGATCGTTCGACGGCTCAAAGGACACCTGTAGGGTCGTCGGTCTTTGTTCGAACACTGAGAGCAGTATCGTCAACCGCACAAGCAGCCTATGATACAGCGCACGATAAATGTTGCAGTCAAAGAAAGGCCGTACTCCGTGTATGTGGGGAACGACATGCTCGCACTGCTTGGGCCGACGATGCGCGAGCAGGGAGTGAAGGACGATGTGGCGGTCATAACAGACGCCACGGTAGCGTCCCTGTATCTTGACCCTCTCGTCAAGCACCTTCGACACTACGGTTTTCGGACTCTGACGATCGTCATTCCTCCCGGTGAACGGCAGAAATCGATCGCACGTTCGACGAAGATCTTCACCTCTATGATCGAGGAAGGCTTCGGTCGATCGGCGACGGTGCTCGCGCTGGGAGGGGGCGTCATCGGCGACCTATCCGGGTTCATTGCCGCAACCTACCATCGCGGTGTGGCGCTCGTTCAGGTTCCCACAACGCTGCTGGCCCAGGTCGATAGCTCGATCGGCGGAAAGGTTGCCGTGAACCATCCGCTGGGAAAGAACATGATCGGGGCCTTCTATCAGCCCAGATTCGTCTGGACCGACATGTCTGTGCTGGGCACGTTGCCGTTGCGCGAGATCACCTGCGGCCTGGGCGAGATCGTCAAATACGGCGTCATTGTGGATGCACCGTTCTTCGAGTGGCTGGAGCAGAACGTCGACAAGGTCCTCGGCATTGACAACGAAGCTGTCATGCACGTTCAGGCGACGTGTTCCGGGATCAAGGCCCGCATCACGAGTGAGGACGAGAAAGAAACGGGCATTCGCGTGGTCCTGAACTTCGGCCATACCATCGGACATGCACTCGAGGCAGCCGGCGGTTATCGTCTGATCAAACACGGCGAAGGAGTATTGCTTGGAATGATTGCGGAATCGCATATCGCACGCGAGCTTGGGATGCTCTCCACGGAAGCGCACGACCGGATCGTCGCACTCATTCGGCGGATTCCACTGAAGTGCTCCGTGAGTCGCCTGCGGCCCAGGGACATCATCGACGCTATGAGCAGGGACAAGAAGACGGTGAGCGGGAAGAAACGATTCGTGCTTCCGGACAGGGTCGGACATGTCGAAGTTGTGGAAAACGTTGATCCGTCTTTGATCAGAGAGTCGATCAAACGCATATTGAAAAAAGGATGATCAAGAAACGGTCCAAGCCGGCTAAACATTCCCCGCCCGACCGGAGTATAAGCATGGAAATCGGGCGGGCGGGCAAACATGCCAAAAGAAATGCGCTTGGCTGTTCCTTTCGTTTGCGGAAATTCAACCGATGTATGCGTGTGCCTTTATTGACCATTTCTTTCTGTCTGGGCGTCATGGGAATTGCGTCCGCTCAGTCGATCCAGAACATGGAGCTGTTCGGCAATCTGGACACACACCGTGATACGGCAGTTGTAAATCCTTATCGCTATTCCGCGTGCTGGGGATACGTTGCCGCCGACGGACACGAGTATGCGTTATTGGGATGTCCGTTGGGAACCCAGGTCGTCGACCTCGAAGGGCCGTCGCTGATCGAACGGGCGTTCATTCCCGGTCCCCGCAATCGCTGGAGGGAAATGAAGATGTACACTCACTATGCGTTCATCGTGAGTGAGGCAACGGACGTTGCCGCCGGTGCCGGGCTTCAGATCGTCGACTTGCAGTACCTACCCGATTCCGTTCATCTGATCAAAACCTATGTGTGGACCGATACGGTCGCCCGACCGTCGGCGCACACCATCTCGCAGAACGGTCACTTCCTCTATCTTAACGGCGGCACATTCAACGGGCTGCGGATTCTCGACATCAGCGACCCGGAGAATCCGGTCAAGGCTGGGATGTACTCCGGTTTTTATGTGCATGACACGCACATCAGGAACGACACGGCATTTGCATCGTGTCTGGCGAACGGCCTGGATGTCGTCAACGTTGTAGACAAATCTTCGCCGTCCAGGATCACGTTATTGCAGTATTCCGGCGCCCACACGCACAATTCCTGGACGAGCCGGGACGGCGCAAGAGTATTCACCACGGATGAAAATCCAATCGGGGAAAAGTCCATGAAGGAATGGGACCTGGCCGATATCCAGAATCCATTCCTTCGCTCAACGACCGGCACGAATCTCGGATTGCCGATCGTCCACAACGTGGTGGTGAAGGGCTCGCTGGCCTACGTCGCCTGGTATACGGCGGGTTTGCGCGTCTTTGACGTGAATACACCGTCGTCGCCCGTGCAAGTTGGGTATTTCGATTCCTATCCGCAGGATGACAGCGTAATCTTCAACGGGAATTGGGGTGTTGACCCGTTTCTGCCGTCCGGCAAAGCGATTGTGTCCGACATGTCGACCGGCCTTCATGTCGTACGCTGTGTTGACGACCGTCGGGGTGTGGTAACGGGAACTGTGCGGGATGCCGCGACAAACCAACCCATCCCGGGGGTGCTCCTGCATTTTCAGGGCCAGCCCTCGCTGACACGCTGGACCGGATCCAACGGTTCTTACATTTTTGGGTTTGCTCCAGGCCCACAAACAGCACACGTTGAGAAAACCGGGTATTTGCCGAAGACGGTTGAGGTCTCGGTTCCGGACACGGGGACGACGTCGTTCGATTTTGTGATCACGCCCATCACAACGGGGGCAGGGGAAAGGGCCGATCTCCCGCGCAGCTTTGCGTTGGACCAGAATTTCCCCAATCCCTTCAACCCCACGACGAAAATCACAATAGCATCTCCGGTTCGTACGGAGGCGACGCTGCGCGTGTATAACGTGCTCGGTCAGGTCGTCGCAACACTCTTTGATGGGACAACGGAGGCGGGAGAGCGAACACTGTCGTTTGACGCGGCGGGACTTCCGTCGGGCGTCTACTTCTCTGTTTTGCGAACGCCGGCGTACGCTGCATCACGAAAAATGGTTGTGAGCAAGTAAAGCCTCATGCACCACAATCGTTCAATGGCAATTGTGAAGAGGGGATAGTATTTTCATACGCAGGTTCGATGTCATTTCAGGATTGCCCATCATGGTCCATTGAGAATTCGGTGTATCATGCCCTTTCGCTTCCGCTTTCATTCTCTCCTTGTCATCTACGTATTTCCTCTCATCCTGCACGCGCAATTCGTATCCAATCCGCTGAAACGTGAGCTTCGCGGAGCTTGGGTCGCAACCGTGTCGAATATTGACTGGCCATTACTAGGGGACTACTCTCCAGCCTCTCAGGTAACATCATTGTCAACTCTGTTTGACTCGTTGTCGAAGGCCAGGATCAATGCTGTCTTCTTCCAGATTAGGCCTTCGTGCGATGCACTCTACAAGTCTCAACTGGAGCCATGGTCCCAATGGCTAACGGGCACACAGGGGGTGGCTCCATCCGACACCTCCTACGATCCGTTGAAAGAGGCGATACGATTGGCGCGCACGTACAATCTTGAACTTCATGCCTGGTTCAATCCGTACCGTGCGGTGGTGAACACGACCTCGTCCAGCGTCGCCACGACGCACATTTCCGTGACGCATCCGGAATGGATCCTCACATTCGGCACCCTCAAAATGCTCGATCCGGGGCTTCCAGCCGTGCGTGAGTACGTCGCAAGCGTCATTATGGATGTTGTGAGTCGCTACGATATCGACGGTGTGCACTTTGACGACTACTTCTATCCCTACAGCGGCGTGACGTCGGAAGATTCCGCAACATACGCGAATTACAACCCGCTGGGGATGACGCCGGAGGACTGGAGAAGAGATAACGTCAACAAGCTCATTTCCATGCTCAACGACAGCATTCACGCGGCGAAATCACGCGTGAAATTCGGCGTCAGCCCGTTCGGTATTTGGATGAATCAGTCTTCGAATCCTCTGGGTTCCGCGACAGCGGGAACGCAATCCTACTCAGCGCTGTATGCAGACACACGTCGTTGGCTCCAGGAGGGCTGGGTAGATTATATGGCCCCACAAGTCTATTGGCTCCGCGGATACACGATTGCGGATTATTCGATCCTGGTTCCATGGTGGGATCAAAACTCCTTTTCACGTCACATCTATATCGGACAAGCGACATATCGGCTTTTTCCATCGTACAATTGGCCCGTCTATGAGCTTATCCAACAGATTGCGCTGAACAGGCAGCAGACAAACGTCTACGGCAGCATTCACTTCAGCGCGAAGTACTTTCAGCGAAGTGCGTACGCATCAAAACAATTGAACGATTCCCTTCGGTCGCTTTCGTACACTCATCGCGTTCTTCTGCCCACGATGGCATGGCGCGACTCCGTGCCTCCGGCGGCCCCGGAGAGCCTGAAGATCCAGAAGGGAAGCGGATATGGGCTGGTGAGCTGGAATCCGTCCCCCACGGCGTCGGACGGGGAAGGGGCGACGCAGTATCTGTTGTACAGGTCGTATACGCTGCCGATCGACTTCTCCGACATCCGGAATGCCGTGTTTCGAGGGACATCGACGAACTGGGTGGAAGATACGCGGTTCAATTACCCGGATGAGTACGTCTACGTGGCGGCAACGGCGCTCGACCGGCATCAGAATGAGAGCGCACCCAGCAATATCATGGGAATCTCGCCCGGCGGAACTGTCGGCACAGGCGGGGAACAAGACCTTCCCGTGACGTTCCGACTTCATCAGAACTTCCCCAATCCCTTCAATCCGGTCACTATTATTCCGTTCGAGCTCGGAATGGAGTCACCCGTAAGCCTGAGGGTCTATGACGTTCTTGGCC
This sequence comes from Ignavibacteria bacterium RIFCSPLOWO2_12_FULL_56_21, assembly GCA_001802945.1. GTDB lineage: Bacteria > Bacteroidota > Ignavibacteria > UBA10030 > UBA10030 > 2-02-FULL-55-14. Next base: position 39,519 of record MHAK01000049.1, read on the forward strand.
GTGAAGTGGCAACGCTCACCGACGGCGTCGAGAGCGCAGGATATCACCAGGTTCAGTTCGATGCAGGAAGGTTAACGAGCGGAACGTACTTCTATCGTCTGGTTGCGGAGGGAAAAGTGATGACGAAGAAGATGC
>MHAK01000050.1 GCA_001802945.1 Ignavibacteria bacterium RIFCSPLOWO2_12_FULL_56_21
GAGCACTGCAATGAAACGATGGACCATCGATCCGATCCATTCCCAGGTAAACTTCAAGGTGAAGCATCTCGTCATTTCGACCGTTTCCGGTCATTTCGACACGTTCACCGCAACCATCGACGCCGCAAAGGAGGATTTCAGCGATGCAACGATCGCGTTTGAGGCGGACGTTCACAGTATCAATACGAAGAATGAGCAACGCGACAACCACCTGAGATCTGCCGACTTCTTTGACGCTGCGGCGCATCCGAAAATGACGTTCGTGTCGACATCGGTGAAGAGACTCTCAGATTTCGAACTTCTGATAACTGGAGACCTTACGATGCGCGGTATTACGAAGCAGGTCACGCTCGACGCCGTCTACAACGGTACCGTCCCCGGCTTCGGAGGAAATCTTGTCGCCGGATTCGAGATCGTCGGTAAGCTGAATCGCTTCGATTACGGCCTGCAATGGAGCGCGTTGACGGAGACCGGCGGCATGGTCGTGAGCAACGACGTGAAGCTGGAGATCCTGGCAGAATTCAACGCCGCGCAGGCGCAGGCAAAGGCAGCATAGGGTCCCAGGATCCTTATGTAGAAGACCAACCGCGAATCTTCGCGAATTGCGGTTTATCCTCTCTCAAAAGCAGCCCGGACAACGACACGTTGTTTCGGGCTGTTTGCTTTGTATCTTTGAGAAAAGGAATGGTCACCATGTACGAGCCGCGTCATCGCAAGCCCATCCCCCGACGCCATTTTGTCCGGCGTCTCCTGAAGCATGCCCTCGTATCCGCTGCGTTGATTGTCTTCTCTCTTGCGGCGGGAATGGTCGGGTACCATCGGTACGAAGGCCTCCCCTGGCTCGACGCATTCCTGAATTCTGCGATGCTGCTTGGCGGCATGGGACCCGTAGAGTTTCCCCACACAGACAACGGTAAATTGTTTGCGGGATTGTATGCGATGTATTCCGGTCTCGTCTTCCTCATTGCCGCCGGAGTCATTGTCGCCCCCGCACTGCACCGGATGCTTCACCTTTTTCACTGGCAAGAGACGGAGAGATCATGAAGACCGTCATCCTAAGCTTCATGGTGGACATTCAGGACACGATGTATGGTTTTCATTTGTGCCAGAGTTGTGTAATCTCCCTCGCCTGAAAAAACATGCCCCGCAAACGCCCTCCTTTCGGCCAATCACGCCCCGCCGTCACTCCGCTTGCGCCCATTTCGCCCGCAGAGATTGACCTTCTTTCGTTGTTCACGAAGAACACGCTGGGCAAGGATGTGCCGACTGAAGCCGCCATTGGCGACGTGCGCGTTGACTTTGCACGGCAGATCGTCATACGCAACAACATGACCATTGAGCTCTCCACAAGGGAAACCCGCCTCCTCCGCTACCTCTTTGCCCGCGAGGGAGAGGTCGTCGGGCGCGACGAGCTACTCCGCGAGGTCTGGGGATTCGAAGAGCCCCCGACAACCCGCTCCGTCGACAATTATATCCTGTCGCTTCGCAAGAAGATTGAGCCACACCCCTCCCGTCCCAGGCACATTCAGACGGTACGGGGGGGAGGTTATCGGTTCACCCGGTAACGCATGAATCTTTTGACACAGGATTGACACAACTCCGCATTCACTTCTGCAACTTGTCTCTCGATAACGTCGTTCCTTGATGCACCTCCATCACCTCAGAGAGATCATGCGCACACTTCTCCTTCTCCTCGTCTCCCTCGCAGTGCTGCCGGGTCGTGTTCATGCCCAGCGCGAGCGTCTCGTTCTCCGCACGTATGGTGTAAACGACGGACTCCCTTCGCAGGAGGTCCGCTCAGTTGTCCGGGATTCCTTGGGTCTCGTGTGGGTCGGAACTGCGACTGGACTGGCTGTATCGTCGGGCGATGCGTTCGTCAATGCGGAACGGGCATTCATCATTACGTTCCCGCCTTCTCCCATCTCTCAGGTCGCTGTACATGCGCGAGAGGGCGGACTCCTGGTTTCCGGTGCGCAAGGGACCGCGGTTTCCGTTTCATTTGTCCGGCAGGATCCATATCGCAAAGGATACCACTGGAAGTCCCTCTTCTCGGAAATCCCGGATAATGTCCTCGCAACCTGGAATTTCACAAGCATCTTCAGGACCAGAATGAAGGAGGTGCTCATTGGCACCAAAGGTCACGGCGTGTGGACCCGGGTCGACACCGGCAAAGTCATGGATGCGTATTCCTTCATGCATGCGGAGCTCCGGAAGGTCGGTGAGGGGTTGACGGTGACAGCCATCGTTGAGGATTCTTCCGGCACCGTGTGGGTGGGAACGAACAAAGGATTGTTCACCTATCTGGATGCGAGCTTGTTGCAGGTCCCGGCGCATCTTTCCGAACTGCGACACTCTCCGATCCGCACTCTTACCGTTGCACGGGACGGAAGCTTATGGATCTCTGCGGACGGCCGCGGCCTCTTCCACGTCCAGGCAGGGATCGCGGTCCACCCGAGGAAGATAGCAGGCATTCCCGGCGCTGCCGTGACCTCGATTTCATGTTCTCCGAACGGCGATGTTTGGTGTGCAACGTCAAGTGGAGGATTGGTCCGGCTGAGGAACGGCAAGATAAGCGTCTTCACAAGATCGGACGGGCTCCCGACCAATGCATTCCATTGCGTTCATGCGGATGACGACGGTCTTGTCTGGGCAGGTTCATCGGAAGGATTGACAAAGATCCTGCCCGAATCGTATCTGCTGTATTCGGAAACGGATGGATTACCCCGCGGCGCATTCTTCGGCGTCACAAAGGCCCCGAATGGCGATCTCTGGTTCAGCGGAACCGGAGCCCTGGTCCGTATGCGCGGCTCCGCCATCAGGTCATGGAAGACACAATCGTCCATCGGCAACCTTCCGTTGCTCAAGCCTGTCGTCGATTCTCAAGGACAGGTCTGGATGCTCTCCGCCCGCGGCGTCGTTCGATTCGGCGGGAACACGTTTACACTCTTCGCAGATTCGCTGATCGATGAACTGTATGCAAGTGTCTGTCGGTTGAAATTCCATCCGCAGGGCGGCATTGTCCTGCTTACTCCTACATACCTCCGGCGTTTCCGAAACGGTGCAACGACCACGATCCTCAAAGGCGAGCGGTTGCAGGATTTTGTCTTCGACAGGGCCGGCAACATCTGGGCGTACAGTTTTCCCGCGGTGTGGAAAGTTGCTCTCAACGACTCTGTGACACCGCTGGGGGATATAGGCTTTCCCGTCAACATTACGACCGGACATGGCGACAGCGTTTTTGTGCTCAATCGACTCAAGGGTTTCCAATCACAGTATGAATTGGAGCATATGGATTCGGTTTCGGCGCGGGACATGAATGACGACAAGAGTATCAAGACCCGGGGATATGTTGTCGACGGAATGGTGACGAAGTCCGGTCGCAGAATCATCACGACGACGATCGCCGTCACTGAACAACTCGTCGGAGATGATCGTCTGAAGTTCTTGGCGTCCACAGAAAACATGGCCATTCTTTCTCCGCTCTATGAGCGTTCCGACGGGTCGATTCTCCTGTTCACAGTGACGTCGAAAAATCTTGGGTTCTATCACCTCGATCTCAACAAAGGTTCCCTGATCAAACAACCGTTGTTGAACTCGTCAATAATTCGCGAGATGCGAGCAGGACCCCTTGGAATTTACCGTGTTGGAGGATCTTCTCTGGTGAAAGGATTACAGCTTCTCACCGAGGATTCCTCCGGTGTGCTCTGGGCGGCTACGCCGGTAGGGATCATGTCCTTCCCGCCATCCGGTTTGCAGTACCCGGTTCGGGCGCCCGTCCTTTGGAAGATCGTTGCCAACCATGCCGTATTTTATTCATCAAGTGCCGCGGATGATTTCCGATATGTCACATTCCGGGCGGCTCCGCTGCTCGAAGGACAGTACGACCCTGTTGGATACTTTGAGGGACAGCGACTTACACTTCCATCGTCCATGAACAACCTCTCGTTTGTCTTTGCCGATCGTTCATATCGGACAGAAACGGGCGTGTTCTTTCAGTACAGGCTGGACGGCGTGGACACCTCCTGGTCTGACCCGGTTTCCGAAATGGAAGCTCGCTATTACGATGTTGATCAAGGGACTCACCGGTTCCGTGTTCGTTCAATGACCCCGGATGGTTTGATCTCGAAGGAGCATTGGGTGGATGTCAAGATCATAGTTCCGTTTTGGAAGGCGACGTGGTTCGCTGCACTCTCGATCGTGACAGTGCTGTATGGCAGTGGCAGGCTCTATGCGCGGCGAATCCGCCAGCTCAGGGAAGAGAGCGACCGCTCAACATTGCAGGCCGTCCGCGAAAACGAATTACATATGGCAAAGACACTTCAAGCAGGTATGCTCCCCGCCGCGTGCCCACAGATAAGAGGATTCGCCTTTGCGGCCCATTCACAACCTGCATCCGAGGTTGGGGGGGATTTTTACGATTTTCTGCAGGAAGAGAATCGTGTCGGCATTGTCCTCGGCGACGTCTCCGGACATGGTATCACCGGCGCAATGATCGTCGGCATGGCCCGTACCTCGCTGCGTTTTGCAAGCTCTCAACTCGACGCTCCCGCGCAGATATTGAGCGTGGCCAACGAACGCCTGCGTCAGGATATCAGCCGCAATGTGTTTGTTGCGATGTTCTACGGTGTTCTTGAACCGAAGAAGCGTATGCTCCGGTATATTTGCGCGGGAATTCCGACGCCGATCCTGGTGCGCAACGGGCGGGCATCCTACCTTCCTCAAACGCATGGCGATCGATTTCCGCTCGGCATTTTGTCTGGAGTGCGATACAAAGAAGCAAAAATTCCGCTCCGCCCGAACGACCTTGTGATCTTCTACACGGATGGCATTGTGGAAGCAATGAACCATACAAAGGAGGAATTCGGATTCGAGCGGCTGTTACATAGCGCCGAAGAACTTGCATCCGAAACGACGGAATCCGTCGTTCGTAAACTCATGGACAACGTTGGACGTTTTACGGAAAACGCTCCCCAGGACGATGACATATCGATGGTCGTCCTCAGAGTGGAGAAGGGAGGCCGGTCATGATGACATTTGCACGCGTCTTGCGCCTGCAACTCTGGGTCCTGGGAATTTGGGGAATCCTCCTGGTGACCGCTTTCGCTTTTGTCCTCGGCCCATCATATGCATCGTTTGTTGTGGGCTGGGGAATTGCCGTCTTTTGGACTGCGATGCTCTTGATCGAAGGATCGGCGTACGTGTTTGAACGTTGGCGTTCCGCGCTCGTTGTTCCGCGCGCGACGAAGTTCATGGCCACGGCAACGATGATCGCCACTCTCCTGCTCTTTGTCCTTCCCTGGTTACGATTCGTCGTCATTATCCTGAGCGAGACGATGTGGTTTGATCTCAAGTCGTACATTGCGGAATCAGTATTCGGGGGCTCCTACTGGGTCAACGCGCGATTCGCAGTCGCGATCCTGGTCACATGGGCCTTCATGTTCGGGTTCGGCCAAGGCGTACGAGCCCTCCTTTCGCACGGCACCAGTGACGGCGTGTCCACAGCCCGCTGGTTGAAAATCGTTCTCATCGTCATGTTGGTCGTGATGTCCCTGGTCATACCGGGTCTCGTGGCGGTGTCGTTGCGGTGGATGCGGAATATGTCGTGGAGCGAATGGTATGCCGGCGCCTGGCGCGAGCAAGCTCTTCCTACCTTCAAAATTGTCGGTTATGCGTGCTTTCTCTTCGTTTCCATGAAGACGCTCCTTGCCTGGATTCGGATGTCCTCCACGATACGAACGCTCCAGGTGATCATTGTATCGGCTCTCCTGTGCATGGTCCCCTTCTTCTATGGGTTTGCACGGTATGGTCCGACGCTTCATCACCTCGACGTCATGGAAAATATCTATGCTGTTGTCACGGCACTGTTGCCGTTCGTCTTTTGGGGGATACACACGCTCTTCACTCTTCGGAAGCGGCAAGTACTCCCGCCTGTGACTCCGGGATGATGTCATTGGGGGACAGATTCGAAGTACGACCTGTGATCGGATTGGAGCAGAAAGCGGTGGACCGCGCTGCCGACAGGGCGCGGTCGCTCGGATTCACGGGGGCGCAGGTCGACGATATTTGTACGGCTGTGCGCGAAGCGTGTTTGAACGCAGCCGAGCATGGCACGACCGTCAACGACACATATGAGGTCACAATCTGGTATGATAGTACGACGTTGTCCGTTGAGGTTTGGAGCCGGCGAGTTGCGATCCATCCCGGCGCAGCACCTCCTCATCTTGAGACCAAGATCGACGGGAATGAGAACCCCCGCGGCTGGGGGATATTCCTCATGCAGCGGCTTGCAGATTCATGTACATTTGAGACCAGGAATGGCGGAACCGTCGTTCGATTGACATTCCAGCAACATCGATCGTCATGACGCACTAAGCGGAGGATCCACGCACCGTGGCAGACACAACACATGAACCTGGGCCGGAATTCGACGTCACGTCAAGCTGCGAGCGGGGCATGGGGTTGATCACGTTGTCCGGCTACATCGCATCGAACGCGGAAGCCGCGATTCTCAAGGCGTACGACACAGTAACACAGCAAGGAGCGAAGGAGATTCGCTTCCATTGTGCTTCTGGAATCGTATTGACCAGCTCCGGAATCGCAGTTCTCATTTCTACGGTCGCAAAGGCGCGCAAGCGAAGTCAGCGTATCGTCGCTTCGGGATTGTCCGCCCACTACAAGAAGATCTTCTCCATGATCGGCTTGTCGGAGTATGTCGTGATCAATGACGATACCGCGGACAAACACTGAAATGTCTATGCAGATCAAAGCCGTCATCTTTGGCGCCTCGGGCATGGTCGGCGAAGGAGTTCTTCACGAAGCCCTTCGGCATTCCGAAGTTGTATCGGTGCTCGTCATCGGACGAAGATCATGCGAGATTCGACATGAGAAATTGAGGGAAGTGGTCACACCGAACCTGTACGATCTCTCGAGCCTCGAGGGTCAGTTTACTGGCTACAATGCCTGCTATTTCTGCTTGGGGACGACGTCGGTCGGTAAGAAAGAAGACGAATATCGCCGCATCACATATGACCTCACGCTGCATGCAGCCCGAACATTGTCACGGCTGAATCCTGATATGACCTTTTGTTACATCTCCGGACTCGGAACGGACAGCAGCGAACAAGGAAAAAGCATGTGGGCGAGAGTAAAGGGCAAGACGGAAAACGACCTGATGAAACTCCCCTTCAAGGCTGCTTTCATGCTCAGACCGGGTTTCATCAGGCCGATGGCAGGTCTGAAACGATCACACTCGTTCGCGCGAGTACTTATCCCTCTGTATCCGTTCCTGCATACGGTGGCTTCCAACTACGTGTGCACGTTGGAAGACGTTGGACGAGCGATGATCAATGTGACGCGGCTTGGCTATGAAAAGCGGATCCTGGAATGTGAGGACATTGAACGGTGTGCGCGGGGCGAAGTATAACGTTCGCCCACGAATCGACACGAATGCATAATGGGATGGCTCCATTATCGCTGAGAATATGTGTATAATGAATGTTCTTATGCAGCTAGAATTATTTTTGAAAAGTTACAACCATGACTGCCTCCAAACGCATTGCTCTCGTTGCACACGACAACCGCAAGAAAGACCTTGTGGAATGGGTCGAATGGAACGCGGAATCCCTCGTTCGGCATAAAATCGTGTGCACGGGGACGACGGGTGCACTCGTCGAAAAGACGCTGACGAAAAAGTTGGACAAGTCGACACGACAATCGCTCAGCCTACGAAAACTGAAATCCGGTCCGCTTGGCGGGGATCAGCAGTTGGGATCACTCATCGCAGAAGGGGAGATCGACGTCCTCGTATTCCTCTGGGATCCAATGGAACCTCAACCGCACGACGTCGATGTCAAAGCGTTGCTGAGGATCGCGGTCCTGTACAACGTCCCAACGGCCTGCAACCGGTCAACGGCCGATTTCATGATTTCGTCGCCGTTGTTCACAGCGGAATATGAGCCTGCTGCTATCGATTTTTCCGGTCACCTGAACAGGAAATTGCACCCGTAGGTATGCCCGATAGGCCGGCATGACCGGGTTCGGCGTGTCACCGACCCCGGTTTTTCGGTAGCTAAAATCGATGCGTGCGAACTCATCTCCGAAGACGTCCTTTGGCGCAAGCGTTGGGCGTTCCAGGAACCGGAATTTCCAGGTTCCGTTGAGCGACCGAAAGAACGGCGAGCCTTCGCGGCCCACAGAAATCCGGCAAGTATCGGAGCTGCGCGGCGCATGGTATTGTCTCACGTGAGGGTTTTCACGAACGTGGATCTCAGGAGCTTCGCACTTTCTTCTGGCGTCACATCGCGTTGCGGCTCGGCCAACATTTCATACCCGACCATGAATTTTCTGATGTTTGCGGAGCGGAGGAGCGGCGGATAGAAATGCATGTGGAGGCACCATTCGGGATGCCGATGTCCGTCTGTCGGCGCCTGATGAATTCCGGAGGAGTATGGAAATGGGGCTTGGAAGAGCGCATCGTACGATTTCGTCAACCTGCTCAGGGCATTCGCGAAGAATGACACGTCGGAAAGTGAGAAGTCGAGAATCGACTCCATCCGACGGCGCGGCACGATCATTGTCTCGAACGGCCACACGGCCCAGAATGGCGTCAAGACGACAAATCTGTCATTTTCGAACACGATCCGGTCCGACGCGCGTATTTCAAACCGGACATAGTCCGATAAAATGGCATGTTTCTTCCGGGAATAGTACTTCCTGCACTGGAGAAGCTCTTTAGCCGTTTCCATCGGTATGTTTTCCTGCGCCCAGATCTGACAGTGGGGATGTGGATTGCTGTTCCCCATCATCGCTCCCTTGTTCTCGAAGATCTGGATGTGGCGTATGCGCCTGTTCTCGGCGATCGACGCACATTCTTTCTTCCAGGTCTCGATGACGTTCACAATATCGGGTTCGCTCATGTCCGCGAGCGACAGATCGTGACGCGGTGAAAAATTAACGACACGACAGACGCCGCGCTCCGGCCGCGCCGTAAAGAACGGATTCTTGGTTTCATACTTCTCCACCGGGCTCCCGTCAAGCGCAGCGAAGTCGTTCGTAAATACATATGTCGATGTATAGTTCGGATTACGTTCTCCGTTTGCGCGGACGTTTCCGGGGCAAAGGTAGCAGGCGGGGTCGTACGCCGCCCGTGGATGTTCCATCGCTTCGCTGATTTCTCCCTGCCACGGTCGTTGCGTTCTCTGCGGCGAAACGAGGACCCAGTCCCCCGTGAGTATGTTTTTCCTTCGATGCGGTCGGGTGAACGTCATGCCGACCCCTCCGGCATTGAAGTTACGCTCGCCGCGCGGGGCCGGCTGATCACACTCGTTCCTCCGACAATCGTTGTATGATACACCGGTGGCGTTCTCCCATACGTTTTCCGGAAACGCTCCTCAACGGTCCTTCGAACCGACCCGACAGCATCGGGCCGAACAAGATTGATCGTGCAACCCCCGAATCCTCCCCCCATCATGCGCGCGCCATAGACGCCCGGCAGGCCTCGGACTATGTCAACGAGTTGGTCGAGTTCCCGACAACTCACTTCGTATTCGTTTTTTAGACCTTCGTGCGTTTCAAACATCTTTTCTCCAAACGCGCTAAGCCGGCCGGTTTGGAGGTCTTCGCATCCCCGAAGAAGACGGGCATTTTCCCGGATGACGTAGGCACACCGGTTGAATACGGTTGCATCCATTTCAGATCGAGCAGATTCGAGCAACTCCAGAGGAACGTCCCTGAGGGATGCAATGTGCGGATGGCGTCGCGAAAGCGCTGCGATCCCACGTCCACATTCTTCACGCCGCTTATTGTATGCTGACGATGCCAACGAATGAGATACCTCGGTATTAAAGAGAAGAATGGCCGCGTCTCCCCGTATTTCCACGGACGTATATTCCAGCGATCGGCAGTCGATCCGGAGAACCGCGTTTTCTTTGGCAAAAATATTGATGAACTGGTCCATGATGCCGCATTTGACACCGACAAATTCGCTCTCCGACCGTTGCGCGAGTTTGGCTAGCGACATCCGGTCGATGCCGAGTTCGAATACTTCGTTCAGCGCGAATGCAAATCCTGCCTCAACAGCAGCGGACGATGAAAGACCGGCCCCGATCGGGATGTCCCCTCCGAAGACGCAGTTGACTCCGCGGATTTGATATCCGCACTTTTGGATCTGGTCCAGGACGCCGATCAAATAGTTCGGCCAACCCCGAGGGGCCGGCTGAAGATCGTTCAGATCCGCGATATACCGGTCTTTCATGTCGAGAGCGGTCATTACACACTGACTGTCCGTCCGCGGCGTAACCGCCAGGATGATCGCACGGTCGATCGCCGCCGGCAGGACATAACCCAGGTTGTAGTCTGTATGCTCGCCGATCAGATTCACCCGACCAGGGGACCGGACCACGAGAGGTTCCTCCCCGTAGAGTTCTTTGAATGTTCGGACGGTCTCAGAAACGTCGTTTGTCATGGACGCGAAGAAGTGTGTCGCCGAATCATCACGTCGAGCCACGCGGAATGAGTTTCGCTTCGAGAACGATCTCCTGGATCTCCGTCGTTGCGTTCTCGATCGTTTCAATCAGGACCTGCGCCGCCTTCCTGCCCATCTCGAATGAAGGTTGATCGACGGTCGTGATCTGTGGCTCAACGAGAGTGGTGATCTTATTGTTCGAAAACCCGACGATGGCAACGTCCGCAGGAATACGGAGGCCGGCTTCCTTGATACGTTGATACGCACCAATGGCGACGGGGTCGTTCACGGCAAAGACGGCGTCGGGAAGGTCTTGTTCCGCTATGAGGGAACTCATCGAGTCGTACCCGTTCTGTTCGTGCAATCCACCATACCGGATCCAGCGCTCGCGTACTTCAATCTCTGCGCGCCGAAGAGCCAGAAGATATCCGTTTTTCCTCTTGATACAGATGCCAAGTTCTTTCGGTCCGGCAAAATGAGCGATCTTCCTGTATCCTTTGTCGATCAGAAAAGAAACTGCGTTGTATGCGCATTGTTCGTCGTCGATCACCACTCTACTGGCTTCAACGTCGTCAAGCGCGCGATCAAAGAACACTACCGGAATGTGCCGCTTTTGAAGGTCGTGGAAATGTTCGCCGTACTTCGTGTTCTGCGAGATCGACGCGATGACACCGGCGACGTGGTGGTGCATCAAGACGGTGGTGTTCACCACCTCGCGCTCGAAACTTTCGTTCGATTGACAGAGGAGGAGCGTATAGCCGGATTGGAAAGCGACATCTTCTATTCCGCTGATGGCCGAGGCGAAGAAATCGTGCTTTATCTCCGGCACAATGACGCCGATTGTCGACGAACGCCGTCCCTTGAGACTCTGCGCAATCGGATTAGGGAAGTAGCGAAGATCTTTCGCCGTCTGTCGGATCAGCTCCTTCGTTTTCTCACGTATGTCAGGATGGTTGCTCAGCGCCTTCGAAACTGTGGAGGGCGAAAGCCCAAGTTCTCTTGCGATATCTAAGAGTGTGGCGTTTTTCACGATTTCAATCGTTGTATCAAACGTTTGATGGATTTGGTCAATTATAGGTGATTCAAAGGTCTATGTCAAGAGGGGCCTTTCTCCTGAGTATGGAATCGCGACCATGCCCCGGCTATCTGCTTTTAAACGTCATTGTGTTGCATCGCCTTTTCCGTACATTTTTCCCCGATGCATCACCGGCCGTTGATCCGAATTACACTCTGCTAAACCTCTTTCTCGTCAAGGACTTATCATGAGTATGAAGGACCCGAGAATTGACGCATACATCGCAAGGTCGGCCGACTTTGCCAAGCCCATTCTTACCCGCCTCAGGTCACTCATCCATAAGGGATGTCCGGAAGTCCACGAAACGATAAAGTGGGGCATGCCGAGTTTCGAACATCAGGGGATCCTCTGCGGTTTCGCAGCGTTCAAGCAGCATTGCACGTTCGGCTTTTGGAAATCGAAATTGATGAAGGATCCGAAGGGCTATCTAGAGGGCAAGAGCAGGACCGCAATGGGAAACCTCGGCCGTATGGCCAGTTTGTCCGACCTTCCCCCCGATTCCGTCATTCTCGGGTTTATCCGCCAGGCAGTGAAGCTCAACGAACAGGGAATGAAGGTCGAACGCTCCACACCTACGGCAAAGAAGCCGCTCCGTATTCCGCCCGCGCTGAAGAATGCATTGGCAAAGAGCTCGAAGGCAAGGACGACCTTTGAGAACTTCAGTCCATCTCACAAGCGCGACTATATTGAATGGATCTCCGAAGCGAAGTCAGTTGAAACGCGTAAACGTCGAACTGCAACCGCAATCGAATGGATGTCACAAGGGAAGGCGAGGAATTGGAAATACATGGGAAAACGCGGGTGAGTATGCAGTATGCACCCCTTCGATTCGCATTCGGCGGACTCAGGGTAGATAGCCAGTCGAGAGAAAGTAGCTTGCACAGGTGCGGTGCCGCAACAGAAGGACGTACGTGTGCGGACCTAGACAAACAAAAATCGTCAATTCTCCTTTATCCTTTGTCCTTTTTCCTCCATAAGGCCCTGCCATGAAATCTCTCATGTTGCTCTACTCCTGCATCTGTTCCATTGCAATCTCGCAGAACCTTCCTGCCCGTTGGGACGAACTGACCGCGAGCGATTGGCCGAAGGCGCTGGAACGATCGAAGAATACGTGCATCCTCCCGATCGGCATCCTCGAAAAGCACGGACCCCATGTTCCCATCGGCTCTGACCTGATTCAGGTGCGCGAATGGTCGAAACTCGCAACCACACAAGAGTACGCAGTGGTTTTTCCGGATTACTTCTATGGACAGATCTACGAGGCGCGGCATCAGCCGGGAGCGTTCGCCCTACCAAGCACGCTGGTTCTGCAACTTCTCGATGCTACCTGCGAAGAGATCGCACGAAACGGATTCACCAAGATCGTGATCGTCAACGGCCACGGGGGTAATCCGTACCTTCTGCGTTTCTTTGTGCAATCGCAGCTCGAACGGCGCCGAAACTATGTCGTCTATTTCTACGACCCTGCGCCCGATTCCGCATTTGCCTCCGCGAGCGCTCGCTTGCGGAAATCGGACCCTTCGTATGATGGACATGCGGGCGAAAGAGAAACGTCAACGCTGCTCTACCTCCGCCCCGACCTCGTGCAGATGGGCCGTGCAAGCGATGAATCGGGCAAGAACCAGAAGCGGCTGTCCATTCCCGGCGTCTATACCGCCATCGGCTGGTATGCTTCGTACCCCAATCACTATGCCGGCGAGGGAAGCACAGGGACTCGGCAATTCGGCGAATTTCAGACGGAATACCGCATCTCTTCGCTCGTTCACGCCATTCGCGCAATCAAGGCCGATGAACGAGCCCTGGAATTGCAGAATGAGTTCTTCGACCGTGTGGAAAAGCTTAACACTAAATAGCGCATTATTGATTTTGAGAACTAGCTAGCACTTCGTACATTACTTTAAGGTTCAGGGTCAATCCACACTGACCAAAGAATATATATACTCCCCGCCCGACTCACAGGATCGCATTCTTTGGAGTCTTGCTGATCTCTCACAACTGCTGTGCGGCGTCCGATCATTTTTCCCTTTCTCCTCATTTCGTCCCAGATGTGACACAACCGAATTCGATCTCACCCCCCACATCTTTCTAAGAGGCATTACGCCAATGAACCGTTCACTCCGCGTCCTCGTGCTGATGGTATCTGCTGTATGCGCCGCAACCGCACAGACATTGGAGATCCACACGATCAACGTCGGCTGGGGAAATTCCGCCTTCGTCAAAGGTCCGAATGGGACGACGATTCTCATCGAGGCGGGAAACACGGGGAAAGGAACGAACGAGGTGGTCCCCTATCTGCAATCGATCGGTCTTGCGCCATCGGCTGGGTTCGACTACACCATCGCTGGACATCAGCATTGCGATCACATCGGCGGACTCGACGAGGTCATCAATGCCGGTTACGATGTCCGCATCCGGAATTACTATAACGGCTCCTCCTACAGCTCAACGTGCGTCACACAATGGAACACCACCGCCGCGGCCACAACAGCCGGCGCGCTTGTGGTCATGACCGTCGGCACAACGATCGACCTCGGCAACGGCGCTCTGCTTACCTGTATTGCCAGCAATGGATCGATCTTGGGAGGAGGCAATGTGGCGGTGTCGGACGAGAACGACCGGTCGCTCGCGGTCCTCATCAAGTACGGAGAGTTCGATTACCTTTGGTCGAGCGATCTCGGCGGTGGATCGGACGACGGATCATGCACGGGCCGCAGCACGAATCAGGTGAATGTCGAAACCTCCGTCATCAATGCCATTTCGCCGGGAGGTGCACGTCCGCTTATCTCCGACGGCGGCATTGACGTCCTGGCCGTTAATCACCATGGAAGTGAGAGCAGCACAAACAAAGACTGGTTCAACAAGTCGCGGCCGGCTCTTGCCATCGTTTCCACGGGGGCCGGACAATCATCCGGCTGGGATCTTCCGCGCATCGACGTGGTTGAGCACGTTCTTCTCGCGCAAGCGACCGCCTGCATCACGGCTCCTCCGACGCTTGTTCTGCAGACGGAAGAAGGGGCGCCCACCGGCTCATTGACGTCATTCGCGGGATATTGCTCGGGCGACATTGTCGTCACGACGACCGGCACCGGGACGTTCAATGTGTCGGCCGACGGCGCTGTGACACAGGGACCCGATGAACGAACTGCGGCCGGATTGCCGCTCTCACTTGCGCTGGATGACGCAGGAGGAGGTGGCGATATCACGCCTCCGGTCATTTCCAACATTCAGGCCACGAACATTTCCACCACCGGCGCTACGATCACCTGGACGACCGATGAACCGGCAACGTCTGTTGTCGATTACGGCCTGACTTCCGCGTATGGCAGCTCGCAATCGAATGCAACGCTCGTCACGAATCATAGTGTCAGTCTTTCCGGACTCAGCGCCTCGACGTTGTACCATTACCGGGTAACGTCTGCGGACGCAGCTTTGAACTCTGCATCTTCCAGCGATCAGAGTTTCACGACAACTACCGGCGGCGGGGGCGGGACTGCTCACCTCGTGATCAGCGAAGTGTTGTATGATACGCCGGGCACGGATGCCGTGGAAGAATGGGTGGAGATCTACAACCAGACGACCTCGACTATCGACGTGAGCGGATGGACGCTTACCGATAACAACGGCACGGGAACTTCCTACGCGTTTCCCGCCGGTACGACGATCCTTCCCGGAACCTACTTGACGGTTGCGGCTGATGCAGCCGGTTTCCAGGCGCTGTATGGGCGAAATGCCGATGTGTATGGCGCCATTCCAGCCCTGAATAACGACGGCGAAACGCTCCTTCTGAAGAATGGGACGGTTATCGTCGATGCGGTGGCCTGGGAAGGTGGAGCGACTGCCGGACTTCCGGCCGGCTGGGGAAGCACAACATTACCGACTGCGCCGACCGGAAGCACGGTGGTCCGGACAGACGCGACAACCGACAGCGACTCGTATGCGGATTGGGGAACAGCGGCCAACAACGGAAATCCGCAGACCCAAACGCTCGTGTCCGAGTATGCGCCGGCAAGCATGACGATCTCCACCGGAATCGCCGGCTCGGGCAATTACACGAATTTGGCGACTGACAATGCTTCGTATGCGACGATCAATTCCACGACAAGCGGCACGCGGACGACGGATTGGTACGCCACCGTTACAATAGCGGAGGCACCAGCCAGCGTCACCGGACTCACGATCGTCTACAACGGCAAGCAGAGCCGCTCGGGTGTTCTGCAAAAGACGTATCTCTTCAACTATTCGTCCGGGGCCTGGAATCAGGTGGATTCAAGAAACGTCAGCACGACCGATGTGACCGTGACCTATTCCCCCGCCGTCCCGACGGAGTACGTCTCCGTGACAGGTCTTATTCGGGTTCGTGTACTTTCCACATACAACAACAGGAATTTTACGACAAGCGCGGACTACGTGCATTACACGGTTGTCACCAGCGCCGGCGGCGCGGCGAGTACCAATGATGAGGGATTTGCTCCGCTGCTGAAGTCGGAAGTCCCTGTCGGCTATGAACTCGGCCAGAATTATCCCAACCCGTTCAATCCGACGACCATCATACCTTTTCGATTGCGTCAGACGGAGCATGTTACCCTCAGGGTGTTCGACATGCTGGGACACGAGGTAATGGAGCTTGTGAATGACGTTGTCGCGGCGGGGTCTCATTCGATAGCGTTCAATGCGGCCCAACTCTCCAGCGGAACGTATGTGTATCACTTGGCGACTCCGACGTTCAATGCATCAAGGAGACTTACGCTGATTAAATGAAGAACTTGTGTTGGAAAATTGGTGCGGTGGGAATGAGGAGCGTGGAATAGTGGAATAATGGAATTGTTGTATCTGTGATGCGAGGCCCCGGAGATGATCCGGGGCTTCGTGTTTGTACTCTCTTTCCGAAAATGGTAACAAGCGCCATGTCGAGACCAAGAATCACACCTGGTTCCACTTTCTTCCCACGCCCGTTTCCCGTATGTTGAATTGGCATTGCCCCGGGGTTAACGCATGAGCACTCTTCCGCACCTGAAGACATACCTCTGCCTCGCAGTCGCGTTCCTGTTTCAGTCCCTTTTCTCCCAGGATCACTCCGAGAGCCCCATCCCGAGCCCCTTTTCAAATGTCGTCGGAGCTGAAACATTTCCGGCGCCGGATGGCTCGATCTTCGTCATCGGACTTGCAGAGACTCTTCGTAACGTCACTTCGTATTCGACCAGTTTTGAGTCCCGACTGTTCATGGTTGCATACGACCCCTTCGGACAGTTCGGCAGCATCGTTGCACTCGACAGCGGAGCCAGAGGAGAAGAGTATTTTGCTTCATCGTTCGAAGACAAATTCCGCGTCTCGTGTGCACACAATCATTCGGGAAGCACGACCATCGTCTGGAAGAAGCAGCGCAGAATTTCGAGCGATATCGTGTTCCCACGCGTTCTGCAGCAACCGCAGGTGTCGATCGCATTCAACGCGTACGATGCTGTGCGCATCGTCTCCACGACTCCGCTATCCAATAACCCCCATGTCACCGCTGATTCCGCCGGCGATTTCCACGTTGTCTGGGAATCGGTGGCGCCGCTCCATCCGATCGGCACTGATTGGATTCCGTATGGTCCGGATTCAAATTATTACTTCGAGACTTCAGCGATCATGTATAGGATGATCCACGCTGATGGCCAGTCGGATTCGGTCATCGAATTGGGCAAGGGCTTCCGGCCTCACATTCATGCCGATGCCGCCGGAACAGTGTCTGTCACATGGCTGCGAGCGGATTCTTCCAATGCTCCTGTTTTCCAACTTGCGATCCGAAAAGTAGCCGCAGGAATCTGGGGGCCGACAACGATCATTGTTGACTCGGTGCAATGCTTACAGGAATCCGGCATCAATTCATTGCCCCCGGAGTACAGAAGTTTTGTCGACGACTCGGCGAATATGTTCGCCGCATGGACCGATGTACTTCCGTACTCCGACAGCCGTATCGCCGTGGCCAAATATTCTCCCGACGCTGACGTACAGATCGATTCACTCTTCGTTCCAAACACGCTCGGCCAAGCGGTTGACATCGTCGTCGACCGCTACGGCATTGCATTCGCTCTTTGGAATACGTGGGATAACGCATCGGAATGGACGATGCATTATTCCCGGAGCGAGCCCGGGCGAAAGCTGTTTTCCGAGGTGAGGGATTTTCATTCCCCGAAGGGGGCCGCGATGGGCATGACGATCGTGCTGAATTCCCAGGGGACTCCGAATTGTGTGTTCGACGATGGCATAGACGGCATTGGATATCTTCGAAATCTGGATGCTGGAAAGGATTCCGTCATTCGCGTGAGCCCCGGCTCGTCCTTGTATAACGGCATTTCTCATTGGAATTTTGACTCTCCCGAAACTCCGGGCATGCGCGCATCCATCGATGTGAACGACCGGGTGGTTCTCGCACTGGACGGAACGACAAGCCGGCTGGCGATCTTCAGCAATGCATTGACCGAAGTCGCTTCGCCTCCCGCTGATATTCCCCTTTCCGCGCACCTCTTGCCGAATTACCCTAATCCGTTCAATCCGACGACTGTGATCCACTACGTCATTCCCGAACAATCATTCGTCACCGTCACTGTCGTTGATATCCTTGGAAGAACCGTGAGAATCCTGGTCGACCGTGTGATGCCCGCAGGGACGCATCGTACAGAGTTCGACGGCAATGGGCTTGCCAGCGGTGTGTATCTGTACCGACTTTCCACCGGTCGGTTCTCCACCACACGAACCATGCTTCTATTGAAATAATCTCTAGTTATCCACATGAAACTCCTCATTTTCTTCCTGCTTCCAGTCGCTCTCTACGCCCAATCACCTGTACGGCGCCTCGTTTCCGTTCTCGACTCCATCACCGTCACGTCATTCAACGATTGGCGCATCAGCCCGGACCTCAGGACGTACCGCCCCGCCGGCGATCCTCGTCAGCCGGAGTTCGACGATTCCGGCTGGGACATTCTGAAGATCGACCAGAGCGTGTATCCCGACTCGTGCTGGATCCGGAAAGAGATCGCCCTGCCCGCAAAAATTCTCGGCCGGCCGGTCAGCGGTTCGGTCCGGTTTGTGGTCTCGGTCGACGATTACGGCTCCCTCTGGGTGAACGGATCATCACTCGGCCATTTCCCGTGGGACGGCGACTTTGAGCTCACGCCGAGCGGCCAGCCGGGACAGCGCTTCGTCCTCGCCATCAGAGCGATCAATACCGGCGGACCCCTGCGCCTCTTGCGAGCCGAGGTCCGGACTTCCACGACGGAATCGATCCGACAGGCAGCCGACGATTTGATTCTTTCCCTTCGCGTCGGCGAAAAGCTGCTCTCCTTCGACACATACCAGACCAACGCGACGCGGAAGGTCGATCCTGGCGTCGATAAGTCGACTATCCCCGCCTCGGATCGGAGACGCTTGAACGACGTGTTGCAGTCCTCCACAAGCCTCATCGACGTGGGTTCGCTCACCGACGGACCGGAATCAGCTTTTGCAGCCTCCATCGAGAGATGGAAAGAGGCCGTCAAGCCGGTCTCCGACTTTGCGAAGCAATTCTCCCTTCAGTTCTCTTCGAACGCCCATATCGACGCCGCATGGCTCTGGCGGTCTGTCGAAACGATCGAGGTCTGCAACAACACGTTTCGTTCTGCCAACAACATTCTGGATGCCCGCCCTGATGCTACCTATTCGCAAAGCGCCGCCGCATATTATGATTGGATGGAGCGACTCTACCCTGAAACTTTCGAGAAGATCCGGAAGCGCGTGAAAGAAGGACGTTGGGAGATCACGGGGGGCATGTGGGTCGAGCCCGACTGCAATCTGCCGAGCGGCGACTCGTGGGCGCGCCATCTGTTGTATGCTAAACGCTATTTCAAGGAGAAATTCGGCGTCGACGTGAAGATCGGCTGGAATCCCGATTCGTTCGGCTATAACGGCAACATGCCGATGATCTACCAACAAGCCGGCGTCGATGTTTTCATCACCCAAAAGATCGGCTGGAACGACACGAATGTATTCCCCCATCGGATCTTCTGGTGGGAATCCCCGGACGGGTCGAGGATTCTCTCCCTCTTCCCGTTCGATTACGTGAACGACATTGGACAGCCGCATGGTCTCGTCGATTGGCTGCGGCAATTCGAGGCGAACACGGGATTTCGCAAGCTCATCGTTCTGTTCGGAATCGGCAACCATGGGGGCGGACCGACCGTCGAAATGATGAAGCGTATCGACCGGCTGAAGACACTCGCCATCTATCCGACGGTCGAATTCGGCACTTCGGGGTCGTATGTTTCCTGGCTACGCAAACAGGATCTCACAACTCTACCCGTTTGGAAGGACGAACTGTATCTCGAATATCATCAAGGGACATTTACAACGCAGGCGGCGATGAAAAAGGAGAATCGGGAGAACGAGACTCTTTTGACATCCGCCGAAACGTTCGGCAGCATTGCGGGTTTCTACGGCCGACCGTACCCGGCAGACGCTCTTCGGACGGCCTGGAGAACGGTCCTCTTCAATCAATTCCACGATATCCTGCCCGGTTCAGGTATTCGGGAGGTTTACATCGACGCAGCTGCTGAGAACGCCGGGGCTCGTGCAACGGCAGAGTGGGAGTTGAACGGGGCGTTCGAGCATCTTGCTTCACGCATCAATACAGCCACTCTTCCCGCGGGGAATCCGGTGGTATTATTCAATACGCTCGCATGGAATCGCAATGAAATCGCCTGTGTGCAACTCCCTACCGGCGATACTGCATCATACGCGGTCTTCACTTCCGACGGACGGGAGGTTCCATCGCAGTTCATCCGGCGCGACCGGCTGCACGCGGAGATCATATTCCCGGCGGAGGTTCCTTCCCTCGGCCATGCCACGTACCTTCTCCGCAAAGGTTCCTTCATAAGCGACCGATCGCGCGTATCAGTGTCGTCAAGCGGATTGGAGAATGAGAGATTCCGGCTTGTCATAGACCCGTCCACTGGCTGGGTGAGCAGTATTTTCGACAAGCAGGCCAAACGAGAGATCCTTGCGGGACCTGCGAATGAACTGCAGGTTCTCGAGGATAAGCCGAGAGCGTGGGATGCATGGAACATCGGGCTGACCGGCGTGAAGTATCCTGTGAAATTCCGGAAAATGGAGGTAGTGGAACGGGGACCGCTGAGGGCAACACTACGATTGCACTACACGTACTTGAAGCCGGGCGTGAAAAAAGAGTTTCCGACAGAAGATTTCCCGAGCACATTCTTCACGCAGGATATAACGCTGAACAGCGGTATTGATCGAATCGATTTTACGACCGTCGTCGACTGGTGGGAGGAAAAGACGATGCTGAAGGTGGCATTCCCTGTGGCCGTGGACGATTCGGCGGCGACGTATGAGATTCCGTACGGAACTATCCGGCGTTCAACGAGGAATGAAAACTCCTTCGAGAAAGCGCAGATCGAAGTGCCCTCGCATCGTTGGGCCGACCTTTCCGATGGGGGATATGGCGTCAGCCTGCTGAACAGGTCGAAATACGGGCATGACATCAAGGGGAACGTCATGCGGCTGTCGCTCCTTCGCTCGCCCAAGTGGCCAGACCCGACCGCCGACCGTGGAAAACACGTGATCGAATACGCCCTGTGGCCGCATTCCGGCACATGGAGTTCCGCGGGAACGGTTCGGCGAGGCTACGAATACAACTCACCCTTGAAAGCTGTTTTCGTGGCACGTCACCGCGGGCCGGAGCCGGCTGTAAAGAGCTACATCGGACTGATCGGCAACGGGCTCATATTGACGTCTGTAAAAAGGGCGGAAGAGGGAAATGCGTGGGTAGCAACGCTCTACAATACGCTCAGTGCGAACGTTAACGGAGAAATGATCCTCCCGAGGTCTCCCAAAAAGGCCGTACGATCGGATATTCTCGAATCATCAGGAGAAACTCTTCGGGTATCAGGACGGTCAGTGCGAGTGTCCGTCGGACCGCAGGGATTGGCGATAGTGAGGCTGGAGTGGTGAAGGGAGTTGGTTAAACGGTTAATTGGCAGTACGGGGAGAACGAGGTTGGTTGAATGGTTAATTCGAGGAAGAGCTCGATTTTGGGATGTTCAAATGCAAGCCCCTTCGGGCTTGAACACAACCCGAAGGGTTTCGCATTTGAATCGAGACTGGGAATTTATTGCCGGTCGAGGCTTTCCGAAAATTCCTTCTCCGAACTCCGCACTAACTACTGGGCACTCTCTGAGCATCGCTCTTACAACCACTCACGACTTGCGTCTCACATCTCACGACTTACGACTCACAACTCACTCCTCTCAGCTTTGTATAAGATATTGCAGTTTCAAGAAATACTGTGTGCTCGTTGTTTGAAATCTCGTCGCTCCGCCAAAATCCGTATAATCGCGCGTCGCGCCGGCGTAAAACACCGTGAACGGGTTCAGGCGATAGCTGAAGAGTGGATAAATGTTCAGCGCCTTGTCGAACGAATCATATTGGGTAATCAGCCGAAGGAAGGACTCCGCGCTGAATTGATAGATGCCTGTTGCGCGAAATATGTTACCGTCAAAGTACAGAGTTCGAGTCGCGTCGCTGGACAATCGTGAGCGATTGTAGGACAGTGACAACCGCGCCCGTTCAGTAAAGCGCACGGTAAAGCCTCCCCCTGCGTTGTGGCCGTATCCTAATTCGGGCGGAGTCGGCCTTCGATAAATAAAGTTGCCTATCTCAAGATAGAGGTCGTAGGACAGGAAGGGGGACGGATTCGCATAGAAATTCAACGAAGTCCGCGGTATCCTCGGGAAATACAGCCCTCGGAATCGCTCCTGGTTAAGGAGAAGCGCGTTGACGTTGAATCCCATTTGCCCTTTCATGTTCGCGAACCCGTTGAGCACCACAAACCGCTCTTTTCGATGCCCGCCGTAATTGAACTGCATTCCGGTGAACCCTCCAAAGCCCCACTGCGTCACAAAGTTCGATTCGTCCGGATAGAACGTCAGGCCGTAGTTCACACTCCAGTTGCGCCGGTTCGTTCTTGTGATAAAACCATTTTGAGCCTGAAACGTGGGAGAGAGGTCCTCCATCGTGATCCCCCAATTACTGTTCCGCCCTGAGCGTGAGAGGTCGAGACGCGCAGCAAGACCTCCATACGATTCTCCGTCGTACCCTGCTGTGTATTTGGTTGGACCAAACGTCCTCGAATCCTGAAAAACGCTGGTGTCGTTGAGCTCGCGAGTGTCCGAATAATAGAGAACGCCGCGGAATGCGTGATTCTCCAGAAACCTGTAATTCCAGTCGATGCCGCCGACGATATTGTGGGCATCCGACGTCAGCGCGCGATGCGACACGACGCCGCCGATGTATGACTGTCCGCCGAGGTCGTAGCGAATACGGCCCACGTTTGCCAGCGATTTCATTCCCGTTCCTGCAAGGTCGCTCCGTTCTTCACCGGGAATGAACAGTGCGGTGTTCCGGTCGGACGCGCTGAGGACTCCGAACGACAGCGCTCCGGCCTTGCCGCTCACTTTCGCCGCCACCAAAGGATCGTTGACCGTCCGCGTGTAGAACACGGTGAGCGCAGGACCGTCGAATCCTTGCAAGCTGCTCCGGAACAGGTCCGACCCTTCCAGGAAGAATGGCCGCTTCTCCTGGAAGAAGAGTGCGAACGTTGTGTTCACGCTGATCTGCGCGGCATCCGATTCGATCTGGCTGAAGTCCGGGTTGACCGTCGCCTCGACAACAATGTCCGGCGTAGGGGAAACCTTCACACCGACGCCCGCACGCCCTTTCACTTTTCCCTGTTCATACGGTGTCGTCGGGTCGTCCGCATCTCTCAGTGAGCCCTGCTGCGACCCCAGTACATACGGGAGAATCTCCGTCGAGAGTCCGGATTTCAAGCCGCGAATGCCGATGAGCGGAAATCCCTGGCAGATAAGGCATGGATTATTCCGGTCGTACGTTGTTGCAGACAACGTGGCGTTTGTTTCCCGGGGAAGTTTCCGGCCGGCGAGGACCGTCCACACTTGTTCTTCCCTGTCGGGAATCCGAATGCTTTTGAAAGGAATTCCCATTTCCACCGTCCAGGAATCCCGGCCCAGCGCAGCGCCAGAATACCATACCAGTTCGTATGACGGGTCTTCGTTCTCCCCTGCTCTCAGAGCGTCTCCCTGGACATTGTAAGGGTTGACGAAGAATTCGTACGCGCGTTGATTATCGCCGTACGGGTCGACGATGAGAATGGCGAGATCGTCGTTGAACATGCGATCGCGCTCCGACAGCTGCGCACGAAGGTTTGTCATACTCGAGTCAAAACATTCGAATGCGGCATACAACATGTCGTCGGTGTAGGCGAACTTGACGGTGGTGCGCTGCGCCGCCGGAGCATTTTCGCGCGGGTCGACCTCGTACTTCACGTCGAGGGGCGCAACGGATGACCATGCAGCATCGTCGATCCTGCCGTCGACGACGATAGGCTGGGACAAACGAGCGGCGGTGACAGGAGGGTGTTGAGCACAAAGGCGGGAAAAACCGACCAAAAGGAGTGGAATCGTCGCCAGCACAGGTTTGATCATATGACTCCGGATTGAGATGAACAATGACTGAAGGGGAGAGAATGCTGACTCGCTCGTTCGGCTCCCTACGCTATCCAAAGCTAGAAGTTACATGGATGCAATACATGGCTGCTAAACGTACGAAAGGACCGTCACGTCCGCAACTTGCAACTTCGGGGCTGCTTGAGCATATTGGCGCAAAGGAAAGAAAACTCCACGAATGCACACGAAGTAGTGTTTCATTCGAGAAGATTCGTGGACAATTTTCTTCATAGGATATCCGACTGCCACCATGCCCAATCCAAGCCCCGAACTCGCAACCCCATACCCGATCACCGAAGAACACCGCGCGAAGTACAAAACTGACGGGTTCATTTTGCTACGCGCCGTTCTGAGCCGCGCGGTCATCGACAGTTACCGGCCGGTTATTCTTGATACAGTCGAAAAAGTGTCCAGGTCGCGTGACACCCAGGGAC
The DNA here is from genome assembly GCA_001802945.1 of Ignavibacteria bacterium RIFCSPLOWO2_12_FULL_56_21. Lineage (GTDB taxonomy): Bacteria > Bacteroidota > Ignavibacteria > UBA10030 > UBA10030 > 2-02-FULL-55-14. The sequence goes on from MHAK01000050.1 coordinate 24,526, forward strand.
GCATTTCTGACTACAGTGCGATGTTCACGCAGGTCACGAACGTTTGGAACCAGGACGAGACAATCCGGCAGATCGTATTTGCGCGACGGCTAGCACAGATCGCCGCTGACCTCATGGGAGTCCGGGGAGTGCGTCTGTACCACGACCAAGCGCTTATCAAAGAGCCGGGAGGCAAGCCGACCCCGTGGCACCAGGATCAGTACTATTGGCCGCTCGACTCGCCCAATACGATCACCATGTGGATGCCGCTCGTGGACGTCACGCCGGCGATGGGATCGATGGCTTTCGTTCCCGGATCACACACGAATACTTCCTTCCCGCGCATGGCGATTTCGGACACGTCGCAGGAATTCTTCGAGAACATTATCCGGCAGGGCAACGCTCCGACGCCAAGTTTTGCCCTGTCCGCGGGGGACGTAACGTTCCATTCCGGATGGACGCTCCATTCCGCGCATCCCAACACCAGCGACCGTCGTCGTGAGGTCTTGACGATCATCTACTTCGCCGACGGCACGAAGATCCTCCCGCCCGACAACGAACACCGAAAGGTCGACATGGAGGTGTTTCATCCGGGACAAAAACCGGGAGAGATCGCTGCGAGTCCGTTGAACCCACTATTATATGAGAAGACAGTATAGATTGTATACGCTGAGGAGAAACTTTCCAAACATGCCAAACAATCCAAACTTACCAAACAGTTGAAAAAGACAGTCTCCTTGTTTGGAATGTTTGGACCCATTGGAATGTTTGGAGTTTTCAACAATCATAAAGGACATTCATTGAAGAAACCTCCAGTAGTCCTCATCTTAGGGCTCCTTGCCTTTTCGTCATCACCTTCTCAGGTGCTCAACAACGCCCGCGTTCTCGGCCGTAGCGATGCGTCGCTCGGATTTTTTGCAGCAATGCCATCGAGCAAGGACCTGAACCTCATCGGCGACTTTGGCTTCGGCCTCGGCGGCGGTTCAGACCTCGGTGTGCGCGCAGTGTTCGGAGAAGGAGAGACCTATCTCGGCCTCGATGTCGAATGGCTGCTCACAACCCGTTCTCCCCTGATCTCCATTTCTCTTGGAGCCCACAAAGCGGGCGATGTCGGGGTCGATGGAACATTGAATATTTCCTTTCCGATCACCCGGGTCGTCGGACTGTATACCGGCGTCGACGCCAATGTCGAATTCGCGAACGGCACAACCGCAACACCCGTCTGGTTTTTCATCGGATTCGATGTCGACATCCGGAACTATATGGAACTCACGTTCGAGGTCGATCCGGCATTAAGCGATTCTGCCGGAGACATGTTTGCGGGCGGAGTAAGGTTCTATTTTTAGAGACACGTGATATCAGCATGCACACTGGAAGGCGGCCGATGTGCCGCCTTTTGATTTCCTTGTCTTCATCAACACGTCGAAACGGAGGATCAATTGTCGCATGCGTGGGAATGACGCGAATCATTCTTGCGAATCGTGATCCTCAACAGTTCGAAATCACCAAATTTCCCTCGAGCATCAACAATTAATGTTGGATCGCTTGACAAAAACTGAAGCCGTGCCCAGATTGTCACCACGACGGCACACTCAAAGTGAATTCTGGAGGCGCCGTGTCGGGGAACCATGTATGTGATATTGTCAAAGCCCTCATGATCGAAGTCATCCGATGGTGAGGGCTGTTTTCTTTGATGAGCGTTGGTGTTCATCGGACGATCAGCCCATGCGAACTACTTCCTTGAAGCGCCATTCCTAATGCATCATCTCAGAAATGTCTCACTGGTAATCGTCGTCTGTGTAATCGTGCCGCAGTTCTCGTCTGCGCAATGGAGTCCGACCGGACTGGCGATTTGTGACACAAGCGCGAATCCGGTTTCAGGAGGGTTCATGTCTCCGCAGATCTGTTCCGACGATAATGGAGGGGCATACGTCTGCTGGATGGACAGGCGAAACGGACAAGTGGACATATACGCACAGCACGTCGCCAACGACGGGACGCTTTTATGGCAGAAGAACGGCATTCCGATTGTGGACAACGTGATTGCTCAACGGTTTCCCCAAATGGTCAGCGACGGTGGTGGAGGGGCGTACATAGCATGGGAAGACGATCAGGCAGACTACACGTATGTATTCGCCCAGCGCATCAACGCTGAGGGACAAAAGCTATGGCAGTCGAACGGCATTAAGGCAGCAGAGACCGGGGGATTGTTCATCAGCCTGGACAGGGATTCACACAATGGACTGTTGCTGGGATGGAGCACGACATATAGTGTATTTGTTCAACGTCTTGACAGCATGGGTAATCGCGTATGGGCTGATAGTGGGACGCAGATAACGAACCGACTCGGGACGGTCTATCCAGGGGCTTTGCGCGTGAAGAGCGACAGTCACGGCGGAATGTTTGTTTGCTGGTCGGAAGGCATTGACTACGAACAAATGGAACTCTACGTGCAACGAGTGGACAGCTCCGGCGTCATCGCATTCCAAGCGGATGGATTGCCCTTGACAAACAATGGCACGCAGAACTCCAACATTCATCTCATCAGTGATAAAGCGGGCAATCTGATTGTTCAATGGGGAAGTGCACCGCCTGTGCCCTTAGACACCGGTCGCACGTTTATTCAGAGAATTGACCTTCAAGGCGTCACGACTTGGGGACCCACTGGTATCATGCTTCTCGAGACCGGCGGAAGCGGTTCGGGAAAAAGGAATACAAACGACGGGCACGGGGGCGCCTTCATCGGGTACAAGAACCACATCCAGCATGTCGACAGTGCTGGGAATTTCCTGTGGCCGGGCAGTGGTGCTGATTTCACACCTTTGAAGATTCACTTCAACGAATCCGAGCAGATCCTGAATGGAGAGGACGGCATCTGGAACATCTGGACACAGTACACAGGAGATGACGACGTGTACGCCCAGTATATCAACCGAGATGGGATTGCGAAGTGGGGGGCAGATGGGAGAAATGTATGCGGCGTCGTATCCCTGCAAGATTGGCAACGTGGGACGTATACCGGCAATGGTACGGCAATAATAGTCTGGATGGACACACGGGATTCTCGAAGTGCTGTCTACGCGGCCAAACTTGATACTGGAGGCATCGTAACATCTGTCGGTGGCGATGAAACGCAAATGCCCCAATCCTTCCAACTCGAACAAAACTATCCGAATCCGTTCAATCCCTCCACGATTATCCGGTATTCATTATCGCGTGGAAGTTTCGTATCCCTGAAGGTGCTCGATATTCTTGGAAGAGAACTTCGAACTCTCGTCAACGAAGAACAGTCGACCGGCGGCCACGAATTGCAATTCAACGCGGAAGGGCTCTCCTCCGGCATGTATTTTTACCGGTTACGTGCCGGCAACCAAACCCTCACGAAGAAAATGCTCCTGGTGCAATAATGCAAAGGAGTAACGCACATGAAACCTACTCTTCACATCGTAACCCTGGCGTTCGGCATGCTATTGTTATCTGCATCTTTACTGCAAAGTCAGCAAACCGATACCTCAAGTTACTTCCCATTGGGTCTGTGGGGCATCTGGATTGACTTGGATGCACCTCCGTTCACCGCTCCTCTGAACGCTAACCAATGGGCGAATGAGCAATCCAATTGGTCCGGAATTAACGGAAATTACCTAGTCTATTGGATTCCCAGGTCAGTCGAGGATACCGTAATGGATCTGGCCGAATCAATCAATTACAGGATAGACGTTGCCGACGACAACTACGGTTTGCCCCACAACACCAATTCGCTTGTATACTGGCTTTATCACAGCACACTCGGGGATTCAACGACGGCGATATCACAAATCAACAGCCTTAAGAACAAGTACGGCTCGCGACCCGGATTCTTTTCGTATTCGTTCGGTCAGGAAGGGCCCGTCGATTATCCGGTTCTTTGGCCCGGCGTTGGATTCCTGACCCGCAAGATCCACGAATTGGACCCTCAAAGAAAATCGTATATGCTTGCTCACGTTCCTCTTGTCGGATTCTTGAATGCGGCCCCAGCGCTGGACATTTATGAATCCGAGGATTACCCATTTTATGATACAACGTATTCCGTTTATTCAAGCCAACAATCGCGACTTAGCCATCTTGCATCCCTGTTTGACAGTCTGAAAGTCCTCTTTCGCGGGAGGCATACGGAATGGCATTTTCTCATGCAAGCACATAGAGAAAATCGCCCATGGCATCCGGATTTAAGACGACCCACTTTTTACGAACTTCGTGCTCAGGTCTATCTAGCGCTTTCTCGTGGTGCGCGCGGAATTACTTCCTTTGTGTATGGTTCAGATCAAAGAGAAGGCGACGTGTCGAGATTTGTGGGGCTGGTCGATGAAAGCCGAAATCCGTTTACTCTGACTACTGATCCTGAAGGAATAGAAGGATTCGCGAATCTCGCGAACGTGCATGAACAAATTCGAGTAATTGGTCCAACTCTTCGAAAGCTGAAGGTCTATGAGGCGTTTCCAAGAACTTCCATACCTTCGGGAAATGCCGCTCGAATCGTCTCGGTCTCGGGCGACAAGATTGAAATCGGCACATTCAAGAGAATCGACCAAGGAAACGATTCTACGGCCTACTTCATGCTGGTGAATCGAGTCTGCAATAACGAGAATGGATCTGTTGCGTCTTCGCAGAACATCACTGTCACATTTGGGAATTCTGTCCCATGGGAGATCACGGAAGTAGCATCCGGTTCATCGAGTATCATCAATATCGAGGGTGACTTCGCAGCCACCTTACAACCCGGAGACGGAAAGCTTTACAAGATTGGTGCGCTCACTTCGGTTTCCGGTTCCATCACGAGCTCAACTGCGTGGAGCGGCAAATATTACATCGCCTCAAGTGTGACGGTCAATTCCGGCATAACTCTCACGATCTCGGCCGGATCCTACGTTTGCGCTCCATCAGGCGCGAGCCTCATCTGCAATGGCTCTCTTTATGTGGCTGGTTCAGCGCAAGCTCCGGTCACGATGGATGTCATTGGCAGCGGTACTTGGGGCGGCATCTATTTCCAATCTGGAAGCGGAGGTTCAGTGTCATATGCCACCTTACGATATGCTACAAAGGGTATTCGCGTTGCATCTTCGTCACCTGTCATTCAACACTGCACAATCGAAGGATTCTCCGAACAAGGGATTTACATTACTAACGGCAGTCCCAGTGTTCAGAGCAACCTGATCAATGGCTGGAGTGGAACTGCTCATGTTGGAACAGGAATTTATGTCGACAACAGTGGAATTGGCAGCTCGACGCTCGCCATTTTCGGTAATAATACCGTCAAAGGCTGTATTACTGGCATTAGCATAGCCGGACCATTTGACTCAGTAGCTCAAAACACCATAGGAACCTACTCTGGCGGGATAAGCACTAGCAATGACTACGGAATTGTCCGCTATGGTGGCGGAATAATCTCAGAGAACAAAGTCTATGGTGACAATGACGATTCCCAAGGAATCTTGCTTTGGTCGGGATCGGGTGGATCCGTCTCAGCCATATACAATCTATTGGACCATCATGGGCTTGGCTTGATCGATGAGGGTTGGCAATCAGGGTCCGTGACACATAATTCCTTTACGAACAATAGCGTCAGTTTTTTGAGCAGCGATGGTGAGATGGAAGCGCACTATAATGACTTCTAGGACAGCGAGGTCACGAGCTACAATATCTGGCTCAACAGCGATCCCCCAGTTTACGTTGACAACAATTTCCTCGAATCATGGAAATCGTCGTCAGATCCAAAGTACTATGATTGTTGTTCACCTTCGGACCAGTGGTACCCTGCCTTGGACGATTCGAACGGTGCGGGTCCATCGTGGAGAACCGTTACTCCAAAGAAGCACGCGCAAGATCTCATTGAAGCGAAGTCTTCATCCGTCCCTACCTCTTACGCTATTTCGGCGTATCCGAACCCATTCAATCCCTCGACGACTATCGTCATGGATTTGCCGGAAGGAGGGGTTGTGAGCTTGAAGATTTTTGACGCATTGGGACGACAAGTGAGTAATCTGCTGGATGGTTTCATGTCAGCAGGTCGTCATCAATGTGTATGGAACGGCTGGAACTCGCAGGGAAACCAAGTTTCCAGTGGTGTATACTTTCTGAAGATGGAAACAGCAGAGCGAATCATCAGCCACAAACTCCTTTTGGCCAAATAGGGAGACGAAGTCATGAAATCCATCGCCCTTGGTTTATTATCGATGCTCTTCTCTACATCAACTTTGGCCCAAGTATTAATCGTTTCGCAAAGCTCAATCTCGAAGAATGAAGATGGCCTCACGTGCCTTTCGACGAATGCAAGCGCCATTCCTCAAGATGCTCATATCGATCTGGTTGTTCTGAGGGTGGAATTGGGCAATGCAGAGTTTGAGCACTTTGAAAACGTCGCACTCTTGGACGGGGAAGGCCGACGGGTATCAATTGCAGCCATAAGCCCAACGAAGTCGACCAACAGAGGAACGCAGGTTCTGAAGTTTCTCGTCACGGAGCATTTACAAAAACTTCGGGCACGGCAAACGGACCAATGCGAATTCATAATCAAACCCATGAAGACCGCATCTGTCCTTGATCTCGGTTCTCTGAGAACGCGCGACTTCGAACTCGTAGTCTATTATACGATGGAACGCTAGTGCCCATGTTTAGAGCGAACAGAGGCTCGGGCTTTTAGCTGCGCCATTGCAGGATCCGAGTGTGGTGAAAGGACGCAGGAGATTATCCTCTTGCCAGAGTTCCTTCTGTATTCTCAATTTTATCTCCTTCATATGCTGTCGATCGTTTTCGGCAATCGCAGCTGACGACTCCCCATTTGCCGATCCTCTGCTGTTATCTCTCCGCATTTCTCGGTAAGTTCCTGCATGTCAACCCCAACCACCGTCGTCGGTATCGATCTCGGCGGCACGACCATTAAGGCAGGCCTTGTTTCGTCCGACGGTCGTATTCTCTATCAAACGAAACTCCCCTCCCGCGCCGCGGAGGGTCCGTCTGCGGTCATCCAACAGATCGCCGCAGCCGTCCGCAATGTGGCCGACAACGGAGGAACGCCGACGATTCGTTCGGTCGGCATCGGTTCTCCGGGGGTCGTTGACGACAACGGCGTCGTAAAGGCCCCCCCAAATCTTATGGGATGGGATGAGATCCCTCTCGCCGCAGAACTTTCCCATCATTTTCCCGGATATCGCATCGTCGTCGAAAACGACGCCAATGTCGCAGCGATCGCCGAATCGCGGTTTGGCGCCGGCAAAGTTCACCCGAATTTCCTGTTCATCATCTGGGGAACCGGCGTAGGAGGCGGCATTATTCTGGATGGGAAGATCTTTCGCGGCCCCACTGGCGGGGCCGGAGAGGTCGGGCACATTTCCATCGACTACAACGGCCCGGACTGCAATTGCGGTAACCGGGGCTGCGTTGAAGCATATATAGGACAGCGATATCTCTCCCAACGGACAGCCGAGCGCCTTCGCGCACACCCCGAATCCTCACTTCTTGGCCTGGTCGGCGGCGATTTCGCGAAGATCGAACCAATGTACATTGCCCAAGCGGCGGCCGGCGGCGACCGATTTTGCCGCGAAATGCTGGTCGAAGCTGGCATGCTTCTTGGAGTTGCCATCGCCGCTGTGATGGACACCATTGA
>MHAK01000051.1 GCA_001802945.1 Ignavibacteria bacterium RIFCSPLOWO2_12_FULL_56_21
AGCCGCATCGCAGAGTATCAGTTCGAACGCCTCAAAGTTGACCGATGGCATCGCTGCGGCCTCGAATTTTTATGAATTACCGGCAGGAAATGAGGGTTCGCGCATTCTCATTACATTGAATGACCTTGTTGCCTTGAATCGTGTTGAGATCCGGACGTTTCTCCTCAGCGCGAAAGACTTTCGACTGAGAGGCTACGAACTGCGTACAAGCGTAGACAGCCTTCAGTGGACACTCGTGGCGTCCGACTCAAACGTAGATACCACACTCATCGATGTAGTCTTTGAACCTCTTGAATCACGCTTCTTCGAACTCACGGTAACGAGGATGGACACCGCGGGTATACCCGAAACGAGATACTCTACTGCACTTACGGAGATCTCTCTTTGGGCTTTGATTGACCGTCCGACCATTTCGTTCTCTCAGGTTACCACTTCGCTTCTGGGAGCCCAGTATCGAGATATCCATTGGTCATCCGTTCTCTGGGATACCGCGAAGTTTGTCAACATTTCGTACTGGAAGTCTGGTACAAACGACACTACGATCATTGCCAAAACCGAAAACGATGGCCAATTTTCTTGGTTGACTGAATTTGTGCCAGATGGCAGCTATGTCGTCCATGTTCAACCCGACACGGTCCCGTCGTTTTCATCCAACATCACGTTCTCACTTGCTAATTTCTCGCAGACCAGCTTGCGAGTCCACGAAGATGGCGTATCTCCGTATGGAGGCACCTGGCCTGTTACCTATGCAAGTCTCCTTCAAGATTCAGTTGAACTGGAATGGACTTACACGTGGCTCCTACCACATGACCACGAACAGGAATTCGCGTTTTCACCTGACAGCGGAGTTACCTGGAACATACTGGGACTCAGTGCGGATAGTTCGCGACGATCGATGAGATTTCCCACGAACGCTCTCCAACAAGGGGCCCGGGACGGGCTGTTCAGGCTGAACATCAAATACAACGGTGAAGTGATGAGGTCGATCACGACTACCATTGTCGTCCAGGTTCCCGGGTTGCCGCCGAATGCCAGTTATCTATGGGCCCGATCAATTGAAGGTGAGCCGCTATTAAGCACCGGATTATTGGCATACGGGAACGGAATTGGTCCCTCCACGATTCTTGGTGGATACTATTGGCTTGTTCGGGGAAATGGCGACAGCGTCACTCATTGGACACGGCAAAGCTTCTTATGGAGCGGTCTCGCTGCCGGCGATCTCGACAATAATGGAGTGACTGATATTATTACATTCAATCCTGAGGAAAACGGAATCAGCGTCGTCCCCGACACAAGCTCCCCTGATCAACCGACAGCGAGACGCGAGGTGAAAGGAAAAGACACCCATTTGGTGGATTTCAATAACGATGGATTCCTCGACATCATCAGCTTCGATGGTTACTGGATCAAGGCGGATGATCGTCATTTCAACAACCTTTTCACCTATTTCAACCAAAGCGGATGGAGCGATGCCCTTCCTGTCAACATCTCGGGGGACGACCGGCCCGAAATAGTCGCGGTGAGTGGAAATACCGTCTTCGCCTATAATCAAGTTGGGCAGTCTCTTCCCGGATTCCCGACAACGTTTGCCACCCTATTCAATACACAGAGGATAACGCCACTGGACGTCGATGAGGATGGATACTATGAGTTTCTCGTCGGTGGATTTAACTACTTGTACTGCCTTACCGGGGCCGGCACTGTCGTGACCGGTTTTCCTGTTCCCATCCCGGCACCAATCATGGGACAATCGGCGATCGGGGATATTGATGGCGACGGACATTTGGATATTGTGTATGTCACAGGTTATTCCTACGGATCTTCTATCTATCCGCCGCCAACTGTGCATTGTGTGGACAGACATGGTGTTTCTCTCCCCGGCTGGCCGGTTATCTTACCGGATCGATCACTACACCGGATCAACTACTTTGCAGACGGATATCTTCAAAGCGGAATTTCAAGAATCTATTTGAATGCCCCCGCAAATCCGCTTATCGGCTCGATTGACGGTGACGTTTCTTCGGAGATTCTTATTACCACGCAGGCGGGTGAACTGTTTGTGTTGAACGGGAATGGATCGATTCGCCCAGGTTATCCGGTCTTCGTAGGGACGCGTTCGCAGCAATCGGGAGTCCTCGGGGATTTCGACAACAACGGTTCATTGAATTACGTGATCCCCCTATACTTTGAGCGTCCGAACACATATGCTTTATTTAATATCGATTTCGGTCCCGGGACCTTTAATGCAAATGCACTCCCTTGGCCCATGGACATGCAGAACTCTCGAAAGACCAGAATCGCTCCACCAGCGATGCCGGTCGGCGTGGCCGAAGGAAATGAACCTGTCCCCGCCGCCTTCTCCCTTTCCCAAAACTACCCCAACCCGTTCAACCCGTCGACGACGATCCGCTACGACCTTCCCCGCGGCGTGCATACGACGGTCCGCGTGCTCAACATACTCGGACAATCCGTCGCCACGCTCGTCGATGAATTCCAACAATCGGGAACGCACGTCGCCCGCTTCGACGGAACACACCTTGCAAGCGGTGTATACTTTGTCCACATTACGGCAGGCGCGAACCGCAGTTCGCGGAAAATGCTCTTCATGAAATAGCGGAGGCCCGTATGGCGGCACCCTCGAGTCGCTTGATGTCCCTTGACGTTTTCCGCGGCGCAACCATCGCCGGCATGATGCTCGTCAATAACCCCGGCGATTGGAGCAAGATCTACGCGCCGTGGGGACATGCGCGCTGGGACGGCTGGACCTACACCGACACCGTCTTCCCTTTTTTCCTCTGGATCGTGGGCGTCGCCATGATGCTCTCCTTCGCCAAACGCATCGAACGAGGCGAAACCATCGGGACTCTGGCCCGCCACGTCGTATGGCGCGCGGGCGTCATCTTCTTCCTCGGTCTCTTTCTTGCCGGCGTTCCACGACTCACTCCCTTCTTCTTTTGGGTGGCCGGTCTTGTTTATCTCTTCCTCCAACTCAAGAAAACAGACCCCGCGCAGAAACAACGATTCTGGCTTCTGGTCGGGGGCGCCTTTGTCCTCGCATATTTGCCGACAATTGTCCCATCGCTGTTTGACCTGAGCGGACTCCAGACGATCCGCATTCCCGGGGTCCTGCAACGCATCGCTGTGTGTTATCTCATCGGTGGATTGCTCGTCCTCTACACCTCCACCATGACACAGATCCTCGTCGCTGCGTTTCTCCTTGTCGCATACTGGCTGGCGATCGTGTTCATCCCCGTCCCCGGATACGGCGCCGGCGTCTGGACTCCTCAGGGGAACCTGGCATGGTACATCGATTCCACAGTTCTCCTCGGGCATACGTGGCGCGGAGCGCCCGCCCCCGGCTTCGACCCCGAAGGGATCTTCAGCACAATACCGGCCATCGTGACGATCCTCTTTGGAACGTTCACCGGCTCGTTCCTCCGAACACCCCGAACAAAGGAAGAGAAGACATCCTGGATGTTCTTCGCCGGTTTCGTCCTTCTACTCATCGGCCTCGTCATGGACAACTGGCTCCCCATTAATAAGAACCTTTGGACGAGCTCATACAGCGTTTTCATGGCCGGACTTGCCCTCGTTTCGTTCGCCGGGTGTTATTGGGTGTTTGATGTTCGCGGATGGCGCGGAGGAGACAAGTTCTTTGCGATTTACGGTCAGAATGCGATTACCATGTTCGTCCTTGCCGGAGTCTTTGGCAGGTTGTTCGGCATGAAGCTCTTCGGCGCCGAACAATCGTTCCGCGGATGGTATTACAAGAACTTCTTTCAGTCCTGGATCGCCGACCCTTATCTCGCCTCCTTCGCCCATTCCATTGCGTTTATGCTCTTCTTGTTCGCCATTGCGTGGGTGATGTACAAGAGGAATTGGATCGTGAAGGTGTAAAAAATGAGGGGTGGAGCAAACTACGGGAATGATGGAATCGTGGAATGGGGGAAAGCCGGGAGTTGGAGGACGAAGGGGATAAAGCCTGGGCATTGGAGTAATGGAGTGTTGGAGTGGAAGTTGTGATGAAGAGTTGATGCAATTGTCGAAGAGCTATGTCGCATCTTCGCGTTGTACGTACCCTCTTTGTCGCGGCGAAGACCTCTTTCTCTCGTTTGCTTACTTGCCCTGAGCGAAGTCGAAGGGCTGTTTACTGCTTACTTCCACAAGCTTTCAGTTGCCCAGATGCACACCCCCCAGACACATGCCGGCTCAAACAGCGCTGTTCGCCAGCAAAAGCACGCCATGCTGGCTTCGCTTGTTGTGGGCTTCGCCATGCTCGGGGGGAAGAGTTATGCATATCTGATCACCAACTCTGCCGCCATTCTCTCCGATGCGGCGGAATCCGTCGTCCATGTTCTCGCCGTTTCGTTTGCCGCATACAGTCTCTGGCTGAGTCTCAAACCGGCCGACGAAAGCCATCCGTACGGCCACGACAAGATCTCTTTCTTCAGCGCCGGATTTGAGGGTGCGATGATCGTCATCGCGGCTCTTTTCATCATCGTGGAAGCCGTCGACAAATGGATGTCCGGACTCGAGCTCCGCAATCTCGACATCGGCACATACTATGTGGCCGGCGCGGGGTTGATCAACGCCGCCTTGGGCGGCTACCTCGTCTGGCAGGGGAAACGGCACGGATCGATCATCCTTGTCGCGAACGGCAAGCATGTCCTGACCGATTCCTGGACGAGCCTCGGCGTTGTTGTCGGGTTGATGCTAACCATGCAGACAGGCTGGCTGCCGTTCGACCCGATCATGGCCATCATCGTGGCGCTCAACATTCTCTGGTCGGGCGGACGATTGATGCGGCAATCGGTGGGGGGATTGATGGACGAAGGGAATCCGGAGACGGATGTAAAACTGCGCAAGATCCTGGAGAGGGAAGCGACGGAAAGAGGCCTGCAATTCCACGAATTACGGCACAGAAACAGCGGAACGGCGCTCTGGGTAGACGTCCACCTTCTGTTCCCGGCGGGTACGAAGATCGAAGACGCTCACTGGAGGGCGACGGAGATCGAAGCGCGGATCAAGGAAGCCCTCGCAATGCCCGTGGTCGTTACAACGCATCTTGAGCCGATCGAAGAGCACGACCGGACGCATCGCGCACTTAAGGACTCGTCTGAGTAAAGAAATTTCACGCAGAGATCGCAGAGAGAAAACGGAGGACGCTGAGAGAGAAGGGAATTTGTTGACCTTCTTCTGTTGTGTCACTCAATTCTTTTCATCTTTCCTCTCCATCCTCCGACTTTCGATATACGTCGTCTCTGCGTCCTCTGCGTGAAACAATCTTCTTACGACTGTTGCTTCCTAAACTCCGCATTCACGGTTATAGTCACGTCCTTTCCCGCCACTAATCCCCCCGCTTCCGTCATCCGATCCCACTTCAAATTGTAATCAAATCGATTCACTGTCAGTACGGCCGTCCAGCCGCTGACCGTACCCCGCTGCGTGGCAATTGTGCCGTTGAGGGTTACATCGAATGCAACCGGTTTTGTGATGTCACGGATGGTCAGGTCGCCAAAGAGTTTATAGGTCTTCTCTCCCGTTTTTTCAAACTTATTTGAAACAAATCGGATCTGGGGGAAGGAGTCGGCATTGAAGAAGTCGTTGCTTTTCAAGTGTCCGTCTCTGCGTTCATTTGCCGTTGTAACGCTCGCCGTTGTGATCGTGGCATCGATTTTTCCGTCGGAAAAGTCCTCTTTGGCCGCAGTGAGTGCGACGTCGAAATCGGTGAACCTACCGGAAACCTCGCTGATGACCATGTGACTGACAGTGAAGATGATGCTCGAATGTGATTTGTCCATTGTCCAACCCGACTGAGCAACGCAGGGCGTCAACGCGATACACACGTACGCAAACAGGAAAATGAGCGATTTCATGGTGAAACTCCGATCTAGTGAGACATTGCGTTATAGCTGCCGCAGAAAGCGGTGAATGCTGATGTGTGTTTGTCGAACAAGTATGCAACAACTCTCCGTTTCGAGAAATAGTTCTTTAGAATTTCCTCTAAACACTTGAGCTGAAATCAACGGCAATGCCGTCGAGATCTCTTGAATGAACAGAGTTTTCCCCAAGTGGTGTTTCCAAGCGCTTTCCGAGCGCGGAAAGTGCCTCGCGATCCGGAAGTACGATGGAGAATGATCGAAGGCCCGTGATATTGTCATCGGGTATTTTTTGTCCGCGGCTGTTCCAGATATTCAGTCCAAGATGGTGATGATATCCACCTGCGGAGATGAAGAGCGCCCCAGGATATCCACGAACCGTGATGTCGAACCCTACCTTCTTTACCCAAAAAGACTCCGCAGGTTCAATTCCGGACACCTGAAGATGCAGGTGACCGATCTTTGTGTCGGGCGGGGTCCCAGACCATTTCAGGTTGTCAGATTTGATCTCGGACATGAGACTCTCCAGATCCAGCGGATCGGTTCCCATCTGCACCTGGCCATCCTTCCAAGACCAGGCCTTGTCCGGCTTGTCCGCATAGAGTTCAACCCCGTTTCCTTCCGGGTCGGAAAGATACAGGGCTTCGCTCACGCCGTGGTCCGCGAATCCTTGAAAGC
>MHAK01000052.1 GCA_001802945.1 Ignavibacteria bacterium RIFCSPLOWO2_12_FULL_56_21
ATTTTGCCTCGCCCGCCAGCCCCATCGACTATCTGAAGCTTCCGATTCAAACGTTGAAGGTAGGCAGTCTCGGAACGCACAAGACGCTCGGACTCGCAAAGGCGAAGAAGGCGCGGTATCTGCTCGCATCGACGTCGGAAACGTACGGCGATCCGCTCGTTCATCCGCAGCCGGAGACCTACTGGGGCAACGTGAACCCCGTCGGCCCACGCGGCGTCTACGATGAGGCCAAGCGCTTCGCGGAAGCGATGACGATGGCATACCACCGGTATCACAAGGTGGAAACGCGTATCGTCCGGATCTTCAACACATACGGCGAACGCATGCGCATAGAAGATGGACGCGCGATTCCGGCGTTTATGTCGCAAGCACTCAGGGGTGAAAATGTTACCGTCTTCGGTGACGGTTCGCAGACCCGATCCGTGTGCTACGTCTCCGACCTCATCGACGGGATATTTCGACTGATGATGTCGGATTATGCACTTCCCGTAAATGTCGGAAATCCAGACGAAGTCACGATGCTCCAGTTGGCAAACGAGATCGTGGAGTTGACGGGCAGCAAGAGCAAAATAGTGTTCAAGGAACTTCCTCAAGACGATCCAAAAGTGAGGCAGCCGGATATTACGAAAGCGCGAGAATTACTCAGTTGGAAGGCCAAGATCGACCGGAAAGAAGGTTTGGAAGCAACGATGGTATACTTCAAGAGAAAATTGGGTGTCAAAGCGTGAAATCATTGGAATACACAGCCGGTTAGATTTGTCGTGGGCAGAAGGATCTTCGCGGGATTAGCGACAGATACCCCCAATTTGAAAAGTGATCTAGGTTTTCGAAATTCTCTCCCGGTTGTACTAGCGCTCAGTGCCGGCGTTTGTGCCCTGTATTGGCCTGCTCTGGATTTTGGCTTCCTCACGGATGATTTCATCTTGCTTGCACAATTGCAGCAGAGGGGAATACCTTGGTTTTCTTCTTGGTTGTCCGATTCCGGCTTTTTCCGCCCAATGACCTCACTTTCGTTGGCTCTTGATTTGGGTTTCAATGCGACATCCCCGCTAGGATACCACGTCACAAACCTCTTGCTCCATCTATTTGTGGTGGTCGCGCTGTATTCAATTTCGTTTCTATTGCTTAGGTCGAACAACCGATCAACGACGCGACGAGCAAACGTATTTGCTGCCCTTCTCGCTTTCTGGTTCGCAGTTCATCCTGCAAATGGGATCGATGTGGTTTGGATTTCTGGCCGCACGGATCTTCTCGCATGTTTGTTCATTTTGGTTTCATGGGGCTTCCACTTGAGGTGGAAAGCCAATCGAGCGCGGCTGCTATTCGTACTCTCGTCAATAAGTTTTGTGCTAGCACTGGGTTGCAAGGAAGTAGCCGTTACTATTCCGACTGTAGTTCTGTTTGGAGACTACGTCCACGAAAGATCCAAAAACATCCCTCCAATGGAATCCCTTGTATCGTCATTCAAGGAGACGAGCCATTTGTGGTTGATTGCCGCCGTGTACCTTGGAATAAGATTGGTCGTACTCGATGAAACCCCGGCTATGCTTGCATTCCAGGGACGTTACATAATAGATCTTCTGATATTGTCGGCCAAATCCGTTGTACTTGTCATTTCACCGTTGGATCCGCTGACTGCATACACATTCTTGCGTGGGGTACCAATTCCCATCATCGCGGTCGCTTCTCTCGCCGTTGGAATTGTTGGTTTCAAGGTACTTCAATCGCTGGCGATTGTTCACCCCCGATTCTCCGAATTCTTGGGCGTGGTCATTTTTGGAATTCTTGCCGTTTCATCCCTTCACATCGCTTCGGGAATTGTTACTCAAAGATTGATGTATGTCCCAATAGCATGCGTGTGTGTCCTGGTGTCAGCAGTTGTGGCAAATTTGAACGTGCGTCACAACTGGCAATGCAAGTTGAGGTTCATAGTAGTTGCTGGGGGCGTTCCGCTGATCATATGTGCTGCGTTGACGCAACGTGAACTTTCAGTTTGGGAACGAGTCGCAAAAGCGGAAAACAGCGCAACGGACGATCTGGCGAATCAGGTGCGAAGGATTACGGCACCGATTGTGATTGCCCTGTACCCGGGAAGAGTACTGCAAATGGGAATGTATTGGGCATTTGACTATCGATTGCATTTTGCCCTCACAGGTCGATTTGGAAGACTCACAAATATCCGCACGGGCATCGGCATTGTTGGTCTGGATCCGGAGACGATCGGACAGTCAATTCGGTTGGATCCGAAGGATCTTCGATCAATGACGTGGGAGGTTGTCTCGGAAAATGAAAGCGAATACTTGTTCACAGATCAAAGTCAACGAGCTCCGAATGCGATCGACCTTATTGAACGCGAAGGCACACAACGTACAAATCTCTTGCTGGCTTCCACGCCATTGCGATTGAATGCCGCTACTCGTCCAGTTCATTACAGGATTACGATATTAGATACGCTTGCCTGGGATGGAGGTGCGATATTCGTTTGGAGATCGGGTAAATTTGAACGCTTGCGCTAACATGCACTAACCGACTCACACGACCGCATATGGGCCCGCTTCTATCGTCCGCAACGTCTTGGAATATGTTGCGAGCCATTGTCCTTGTAGGGTCGGGTGAGGTGATTGCGCGTGCAATGTCGCTCCTCGCGTTCATGTATCTTGCCCGTGTCCTTGAGGCACCGACATTCGGCATCCTGGGGATCGCATCGTCCTGCATCGCGATTCTCGTTCCCATCACCGAACTGGGGTACGGGATCCCGGCAACGCGATCCATGGCCGAGGATCCGACCCGATTCAGGGAATTGTGGAACGCGGCCCTCTTTCCCAAACTGGCGGCCGTCTTCCTCGCATTCGCGGTTGTGGCGATAATGGCTTCTTGGGTCGATGACACCCGCTTGAAAACCCTCCTCCTTGGCAATGCTCTTTTCATCCCAATCGGTGCATTCTCGCTTGTGTGGGCTGCGTATGCCTTGGATGCGCACGGTTGGATCGCGGGCGAAAGGATCCTGCAGGCAGGTGCGTATGTTGTTGGAGTGCTCTTGGTGATCCGCACCGATGCGGACGTTATCTACCAACCATTGGTCCTTGTCGCTTCTGCAGCAGCGGGTCAGATGCTGTTGGGGTTGCTGGTCTATCGACGATTGCAACGAGCACATGCGGGAGGAAGTGCCGGGAACGTGCCGACGGTCTCCGGCGGATTTCGCCTCATCCTCGGCCGAATGCCCATCACCTTCTTTATCCATGGTGCGGTCGCGGCTTCAGGTCTTCTCCTGCCGTTGAAAGATGTCGCGGTCGTTGTCATTGCAGCCCGGGTGTTCCTTCTTGGAATGAGCTTCACACATGTACCGGGGAGTGTCGCGTTCTCAGGGATCGTGCGAGAAATGTCTGAGCGGGGACCTGGAGGCCTAGCAGCCACACATGTTGCAATGATCTCAGGTCTTTCGATCACAGGATGCGTCGCAGTCGCGTTGCTGATACCGGCTGAACTGATCCGGGTTCTCGCCGGAGAAGGGTATGCGCACGGCTCCACGGCCGTGGCATTGGCCTGCATTGCGCTTGCGCTACAGATCGCGCATCTCACGATGTTCCGAGTTGCCGCTGCATCGGGCAACGAAGAACGGATCGGAAGGTCGATGCTCATCTGGTCTCTTCCGGCATATCTCATCCTTCCGGTCACGGCCCATCTGTGGGGTGTCACCGGGGTTGGCGTCTCAATCTGCGCGGCCGAGATGATTGCGGCCGCTGCATTGGTGAGATATCCCGGAATTGCCCTTTTCCTCAAAGAGTGTTCCGTGTGGACCGTGCCCGGAGGCGTGGTTCTCGCTGCCATACTGGCGCTTCAGGATACCCTAAATCTATCCGCTTCAGCTTCATTCGGTGCATGGACAGTGCTGTTCCTCGTCGTTGCTGCCGTGATGAATCGTTTCCGGAGTGCGACGGCATGAGCGAGAACGGAGACATTGCGTCGGTTCGCGCGGTTCTTGTGGCCTGGAATCCGGGATCCTGGCTTCTTCGATGTACCGGTTCTCTCATCGAGGAGGGGCTTGCGCCGCAACAGATCACCATCGTCGATCACGGATCAACGGACGACAGCACTGGGAACGTGCTTGAGAGATTTCCAAAGGTCCGCATCCTCCGGCATCCGGCGAACCGGTCATTCGGCGAAGCCGTGAATCTCGCGGCCTCGACCGCAGGCGGAGAATTTCTTTTCGTTCTTAATCCAGACGTGGAGCTGAGACCGGGATGTCTCGATGCGCTGCTTGGGACGATGGAAGGTCAACAGAATGTTGCTGTCGTGGGTCCTTGCGTTCTCAACGAGGATGGCCGAGAAGTCACTCGTTATTCGAGAACGGGAGCACTTCGCGCGGTGGTCAGCATCCTTGCGCCTGGAACATTTGCCGGTTGGTGGGGAAGCATGGAGCGTCTGGGAATCGCGAGCAAGGAAATGCGCAATGCCCGGTTCATTGAGGGGTGCTGCATGTTGATCCGGCGTTCTGCCTTCGGGGCGGTGAACGGGTTCGATGATGATTTCACGTTCTTTGGCGAAGATGCAGACATGTGTCATCGCCTGCGCAGATTGGGGTACAAGCTTGTGCACCAGTCTGCGGCTTTCTGTGTTCACGCAGGTTCTCACGCCTTCGGCATCGTGCCCAGCCGGCAACGGATTCTGTTCGTTGACGGGATCCTGCTCTTCGCCTGGAAACATGCTCCGCGAAGATTTGTCTGGATACGAAGGTGCATGATCCTCGCAGCGTGGATACGAAGTCGCGTCGATGCTCTGCGTGGAGGAGAGAAGGCAATTGCATCGGCAAGTCTCCTGCAGAGGATTTCCAGCAATGCGTGCATCCCCGTCATGCAGCCGCCTAAAGGGTCGGTCTCCACGTTTTCCGTCATCATTCCCACGTATGATCGGCCGGAATGTCTTCTGACGCTCCTCGAAGCGCTTGATCAACAGACTGACCATGATTTCGATGTGATCACTATTGAGCAGGGGAACCGCGTCGTATACGACGAACTCCTAAGAGACCGCGAATGGTCCTTCGCCTTGAAAAGAATACCTTTCGGTATCAACAACAGAGCTGCCGCGAAGAATAAGGGACTGTCGGAGTCTGTATCTGACATCGTTCTTTTTTGCGACGACGATATTATTCCGCCGCCTCAGTTCATCGCGGTTCACCGGCTCCACCACACCACGAAAGGAATTGTGGGCGTATCCTGTGCGATCGACGATCCTTCTCAGAACGTCGACGTATCATCGGACTTCCTTTCCCTCACCCGGTACGGCGAAATCATTGCGAATTGCGGTTCTTTGCGATCCGGCTTTACGCATGCTGCGGCCTGCGGCAACATGTCCTTCCAGAGATCAGCGTTGCGCTCCGTCACAGGTTTTGATCCTGCATTTCGAGGTACGTCCAATTTAGAGGAATTCGACGTCGCACTTCGGATTGCCCGGCTCAACAAAGCTTTTTGGTTCGATGGCTCGCTTCGAGTGAAGCACGTTCCGCAACGTGGGGGAAATGCGGACAGCGAACGCGGCGATCGCGGTTCGTACTACCGGTCGTTGCATCACAATTTGATGCTTACTATACTCAAAAACCGTTCACGGTGGACTCTGCCGGCCGTGGTTGCATGGGCAATTGCGCGCAGCGTTCGTCAGAGCGCACGTGCCACGAGTCCAACGGCATCAATGAGGCTTATGATCGCCGGCCTGCTGGACGGAGCCCGAACGTACTACCGGTTGTTGTGGTGACAAAGTTCCGAGATTCAAGACGATCAACGTGGAACGCCAAAGCACTCCATTTGAAAAGTTCTCCCTGATCGACATTCCCGCCGATGAATTGGTCGGTCGCATATTGACGACCGCCCGGTTCGGTGAACAAGTCCACGTTATTCCGATCAATCCGCATGTCTTTCTCCGAACTGTCGACGACGCCGGCTACGAAAAAATCGTCGCCGGCACGCAGTATGCGATCACGGACGGTATCGGCATTTCGATGGCCTCGCGGGCCTTTGGCCGGCCGTTAACATACAGAATCACCGGCACGGACCTGATGATCAAGCTGGTGGCGGCCGCGGAACGGGACAGATTGCCGATATTCCTCGTAGGCGCCACGAACGGAACCGCTGACGAATGTGCTCAAAAGCTGAGTCAGCAGTTCCCCGACTTGAGAATAGCCGGTATATTCGAGCCTCCGACCGTCTCGAGCATTGAGGAGTTTCCCGAATTCGAGATCGTTGAAGCGATCAATGCCACAAGGGCCGAAATCGTGTTTGTCGCACTCGGAGTGCCGAAGCAGGAAGAGTTCATTGCACGGAACAGGGAGAAGATCAACGCCCGCATACTCATGGGCGTCGGCGCGTCGCTCGATTTCCTGTCGGGGAAGAAGCCGCGTGCGCCACTCTTGATGCGGACCATCGGTTTGGAATGGCTCTTTCGCCTGTTGCATGAACCGATCCGGTTGGGTTCGCGTTACCTGCTCGGCATCCCGCGGTTCATCTGGCACATCGCAACGATGCGGTTTGGCAGGTTGTAGTTCTTTGCTATTTTCTGTTTCCAATCCAAGCGTTCCTTCTTCAAGCTGACTCTAAGCAGAACCACGATTAACAACCCTACTTTGAGATCTTTGCGCCGTAAGATCGGATCCCTCACTGTACTGCTGACAACTACGATCCTCTCGGGAGAGCCGAGCGTGCTTGCATCACTGCTCCCAGGACCTCCCATTGATTCATCCCGGTATTTTCCTCCCTATATACAATCTGCCAGACTCCGAATTCCATCGGCTCGGTTTGGCGTTACGGCAATTCCCGTGTCCACTTTTCCTTCGCTCGGACTAACTGGTACAACGTCATCGCTTTCGCTTCACCGAAATGGAATGTTTCTCTCCGGCGCGATCTCCGGCAATCAGGATGTAAGCGCCGACATCGGAGATACATTGTTGGTCGTTCTCCATCCCGCACTGGATCAATTTGGCGATCCGGACCAGGAAACCGACACGAGCATTTCATGGATGTGGCGCGGTGCGACTGGTTCGCAATGGTTCACGCGAGACACAGCGACATGGGCCGCATCTTCGGAATGCTCTGTAGCCCAACGCAGATCCCGATTCGAAAAAGACAGCATCTACTACTACGGCGACAGGGGATTGCCATACAATAATGTCTCTCCCATGACTCCGGGAGAAGGATGGTATTGGCGTTCGGTCCGGGTGAATCAAACGGCGACGATCACAATGAATTTGCCTGCCGTCAAACCCGACGATCCTTCCTTCTCGACATTTCGCGTAAGGCTCCACAGCACGTCGCCGCAACAAGTGACGCCGAATCACAAGATCAGGGTGCGCATCAACGGCGTTACCATCGACACGCTCAAAGTCAACGGATATGAAACGTATTCTGGATCGGTCGTATTTCCGTCAAACAGGTTGGTCGTGGGTGCAAACGTCATTACGATGACGTCGTTGTCCTCGGGCGCCGGGACAAATGAGGTCTTGGTCGACTGGGTTGACATAGAAGCTCCGAACCATCTGCTTGCCGTCAACGATTCACTTTGGTTTGCACCTCCGATTGTTACTTTCGGGACAGTGACGAGGTTTGTCTCTGGGGGATGGACAGTCGATCCATGGTATGCCTTCAGAGTTGACAGTTTGGGAAACATTCACCGTTGGATGTCGTTGGAACAAACAGCGGGGTCCTGGTCGTTCACGGATTCTGTGGTACCGGGTGCAAGATATGTGGTAACGACACGCCAGGCGGCCATGGCTCCGTCCGGTGCCGACCTTCGTGCACCAACGAACGCATTGAACGTGCCGGCGGGTGCTGACTATGTGATCATTTCGCCCCATGAGTTTTCTTCCACAGCTGAGCGTCTTCGTGCATATCGTGCCGGGAAGGGTATTGGACGTACGACGATTGCGTTTGTCGATGACCTGTATGATCAATTCTCCGATGGCCGCATGTCGGGATCGGCGGTTCGAAATTTCCTACAGGCCGCCGACAGCCTGTGGCCGGCCCCCGTTCCGTCCATGGTCTTGCTTTTCGGCGATGCCACCTGGGATCCGAAGGACCACTTCAAGACGGGGAAGCGTGTTTTCGTACCGACGCTCGGCAATCCCGTGTCTGACGCGCTGTTCGTTGTGGACCCTTCCGATCAGTTCATGCCCCTCAAGTCCATCGGACGTCTGCCGGCGTCGACGACGTTGCAAGCGGAACAATTCGTGGATGCTCTGATCGATTATGACTCGCGCCCGTTGTCCGCATGGAACAAACGGTTTCTGTTCTTTGCTTCGGGATTTGATTCTCTCGAGACGCTTCGATTCCAGCAGTTTTCAGACGGGCTGATCAGCGGCTATGTCCAGGCGTCGCCGCTTCGTGGGCATGGTGAACGGATCTACCGAACTGCGAATGAAATCGTAGATATTACAAAGTCGGAAGAAGTCCGTGAACGGATCGATACCGGCGGCGTTTGGATCAATTATTACGGCCATGCGGGCACCGACGTGTGGGCGAACGGCATCAGCACGGCGGAGCAACTGACAAACGAAGAAGAAAAACAGCATCTCATAACGGACATTAGCTGCAGCACAGCCCGATTTGCCGAGCCGTTGATAGAGTCGTTCGGCGAAATGATGGTTCGGGCCGACGCTGGACGGGCGATTGGCTACATCGGCGCCAGCGGATTCGGTTTTGATTCGCCGCTTCGCGTTCTCGCCGATGGCATGTATTCGTCCATGGCGTCGGGCGAACGAATGCTCGGAAAAATGCATTTGGCGGCCAAGCAGGTCCTTCGATCGGGAGGGGCTTCGACTCTGGAGAGGCAACAGGCTATTCACCAATGGACTTTGCTGGGGGACCCGGCAACAAAGCTCCGTATTCCGACGCTTCCCGACTACACCATACATCCGGAGAATGTTTCCGTTCAACCCGCCGAACCCGCAGAAGGGGACACGTCGACAGCAGTACAGATAAGCGTGACGAATTTCGGGACGTTCCGCAATGACACGCTTGTCGTCAGAATCTTTCATACGCACGAAGGCACCACTGCGGTCGCCGATACATTGCTCGCCGGTGAGAATATTGTGCTTCCAATGAGATGGCGGCGGAGCATTCTCGCTTCACCGGGATTTCACTCAGTTCGAGTCGAACTGGATCCCGATAGACGTTTGAGCGAAGAAGATACGGGCAACAACGGTAGCAGTGTTGTCACGTATGTCGTAGCCACGAGCCGTCTTCGGCCATTATCGCCGCTACCGTTTTCCAGAGTGCATCCCGAATCCGCCATTGTTGTGGTTTTGAGCCCATCGTTGAACCGGAGC
This sequence comes from Ignavibacteria bacterium RIFCSPLOWO2_12_FULL_56_21, assembly GCA_001802945.1. Taxonomy (GTDB): domain Bacteria; phylum Bacteroidota; class Ignavibacteria; order UBA10030; family UBA10030; genus 2-02-FULL-55-14. Next base: position 9,311 of record MHAK01000052.1, read on the forward strand.
GATCAGTCTCTGAGCGTCCAGGTTGATACGATTCCCGATTTTTCGAGTCCCGGAAGTGTCTCGTGGTCGTCTCTCCCGGTGGGTCCGGTGGCGAGCGTCGTTTCCATTGCGAGCGCTGTCCTCGGTTTGGACGTACCGCACTATTGGAGAGCTCGGGTTGTATCCGGGGGCGATTCCACACATTGGGTAGGCGGAGCTTTCTTGCCATCTCAACAGGTGCCGCGATCCTGGATGCAAAACACCTCACTTTTCGCCACAAACCCTACGACACCCGGATTGCGCGTCGATCAAGGGCTTGCGTTTGATGATCGTCCGATTCCGGTGGAGCTGTATTCCGCCGGATTCAGCGATGGACTCGATGCTTCGATCACTCTCAATGGCGACGGCGTCGGTCAGGGGTTCATCACTCGCGGCTACAATATCGCGCTCGTCAATGAATTGACGGGAGATCTGGAGGGGTTTTCAGCGTTCAGCATTTACAGCGACGCGGCCGATACAACGATGGCAGAACCGCTGATCCGATTTCTCGAAGGAATCCAGCCGGGTCGGCGTGTGCTCGTTGCAATTGCTGATGAAGGAGGAAAGAACAAGACCGAACGCCTCAACAAGGCATTCGAATCGATTGGAAGCGCGAAAATCCGAACTTTGGCATTCCGAGGGTCGTGGGCGATCAGCGGATGGAAGGGAGCGGCAATTGGGTCCGCACGCGAGGCCATCTCGGCTTCAGGGGCAGGCGCGATTCGCTTGTATGATACTCTTGCTGTCAGTCCGATCGAAGCGACAATGGAATCTCCCTGGATAGGACCGGTTTCCCGTTGGCACACCCTGCGGGCCGAACTTCAGGATACCGGCTCGGGAAGTTCCATCGACGTGTTGATCGTTCGAAAATGGGCAGGCGGAATGATCGACACCGTTCACAATGCTCAGCTGTCGCCGGAGACGCTCGCAACTCTCCTTCCCGCACAGGTCGCCGACGTGAAATTGCTCGCTCGTTTCTCTCGTCCACAATGGGGAATGAGTCCGAAGCTGCTCGAATGGTCGGCGGATTTCACGGGCTTGCCCGAGATCGGTGGAAGCGTAACGCAATTCTCGATTGATAAAGACTCCGTCAATGTTGGTGAGCTGTTCAATATTCAATTTCCGGTGACCAACGCTGGATTCGCGCGAGTCGACACCGTACCGTATGCGATCACTCTTCGATCCATGACGGGCGTTCACGCATCCACCGGTAGTATCTTTGGTCTCGACCCTCTGGGCACCGACACCATTATTGCACAAGTGACAACGGCCGGACTTCGCGGCCCGGCAACCTTGGAGGTCCTTCTCGACCCGGACGGAACCATCCGCGGGTATGAACGGGGCAATGAACTGTTCAGACATGCTGTGTTTGTGTTTCCCGACACCGTACAACCAGCCTTCGCAGTGACCGTCGATGGCAAATCGATCGTGAGCGGTGACTACATCAGTGCACAACCCGAGATCCGGGTCCAAATCACCGATGACGGTGTGGTGCCCATCGCGAGCCCGTCGAATGTCCTCCTCCGCATCGATGGCAGGCCGGTCACGCTCGGGACGGCAACGCCCGACAGCCTTTTTGAATCACGTTGGAACGAGAAGGCCGCATTTGCAACCTTCCGTCCTAAGCTGTCGAATGGAGCACATACCCTTGGTATTCAGGTGACCGATGGTTCTGGAAATCCCGCCGACACGGCCGAGTATGTCTTGGACTTCCGGGTCGAAGAAACGACCCGACTGTTGAATGTCATTAACTATCCGAATCCTTTCGAGGACGGGACGCAGGTCACGTTTGAATTGACCGGTATGAGTACGCCTTTGGAAGCGCGGTTCAGGGTGTTCACTGTTGCCGGCAGAAAGATCCACGACTTTCGCATTCCGGGCGGCAATCTTCGCATCGGGTTCAATTCGTTCGGATGGGACGGCCATGATGCCCAGGGTGACGACATCGCAAACGGCGTATATCTCGGCCATCTGTCA
>MHAK01000053.1 GCA_001802945.1 Ignavibacteria bacterium RIFCSPLOWO2_12_FULL_56_21
GATCCCGATTCTACTCTGTATTAACCGATTGAGTAAGGAACTTCCCGGTGGTGAGGTTTCCGTCTTTGCTAATTACCCTTGGGGGGAAAAAGATGAGATATTCATCGATGGCCTATGCTCATACTACACCCACTTCTTCGCTCCTTATACCTTGCCCAAAGGGCCACGATTGCTTGGTGTGCGTGTCCCCTTCATAAACTACTTTGATGGGCTGAACATGCATCGCTTAGTCCACCTTGCCCCTTCGACGGCATGATAACAATCGACGAACGATTTAACCTTCAGGGAAAGGTCTCCGTGGTTATTGGAGGAGCTGGTTACCTCTGCTCGGCCCTAGCGCAGGCGTTGTCCGAGTCAGGGATGGAAGTTGTGGTGCTGGATATCACCGAACGGCCCGAGTCAGACGGCTACTTGCGCTGTGATGTCACATCGAAGAAGGATCTCGTACGCTGCCGGGATGAGATTTTGAAACGCCACGGACGCGTGGACGTGCTACTGAACGGGGCAGGTACCAACGCACCAACTCCATTTTTAGAAATTACAGAGGAAGAGATTCAACAGATTCTTAGAACTCACTTAGTGGGTACTATTTTCTGCTGCCAAGTGTTCGGCGAGGTTATGGTCAAGCAGCGCTTTGGAAGTATCATCAACTTTGCCTCCGTCTCCATGGGGCCTCCGCTATCGAAAGCCTTTGTCTATTCAGCGGCAAAGGCAGGTATAGCCAATATTACGCAGAATCTCGCGCGTGAGTGGGGGCCTTTCAATGTGCGTGTTAACGCCCTGCGCCCGGGCTTCTTTCCAACGGATTGGAGTATGAAGCATTTCATCGATGAGGAGCGCAAGGCAAAGATCCTAGGGCATACGCCAATGGGGCGCTTCGGCAAGCCGGAGGAGCTAATAGGCGCCGTGCTGTGGCTGGCATCCGACGCTGCTAGCTTTGTGACCGGTTCTATAGTTACTGTGGACGGTGGATTTACCGCTATGACCATATGACCAATGAAAAAAAACGGGTGATTGCCATCACGGGAGGGACGCGGGGGATCGGCCGGGCTATCGCTGAGTTATTCCACAAACGGTACTATTATGTGGCGGTTTGCTCACGCTCTCCAAGTGACTTTTCCTGGCCTAAGGACATTTTGCACTGCGAAGTAGATGTTAGACAACGCGAGGAACAACACCGATTTGTAGCCGGAGTTTTGAAACATTTCGGTGCCTTGAATGTCTTTGTGAACTGCGCGGGCAGTTCGCGGTGGCGGTCGATAGGGGATGTTGACGAGAAGTTCGTTGAGGAAGTAGTCAACACCAGCTTGCTCGGTACACTGTGGGGATGTTCCGCTGCTGCGTCCGTTATGGACGTTGGGGATTGTATTGTGAACATTTCCAGTCTGGCTGGAAAACGAGGTAGTATCAACAATAGTGCTTACTGTGCGGCAAAATTTGCTGTCAATGGAATTACCCAGTCGCTAGCCAAGGAGCTTGGCCCGCGGGGAATACGGGTTAATGCGGTATGCCCAGTCTATGTCGAGACCAAAACAATTCTTGCGGCTTTAGAAGAAACGGCGTCGCCCGCTCAGGGGTACGCCGTAGAGGCATATCTCTCATCCTTCAAGACCACTCAGACCGCATTGGGTCGATTGCCCACCGAACAGGAGGTGGCTGAAGCGGTCTATTTCCTTGCGAGTCCCGCTGCTTCAGCTATTACGGGACAATGCGTGAACGTTGATTGTGGGACTTTCCCTCAATAATTATTAATTCCTGAATCACGGCTAACTTTCATGTTTCTACGAGGAAAGAAACAGTAAGATATGTTGCAAATAGGTATCCGATGCCTCAGGCTTTTACAGGACAATTGGCACTGGACCCTCAGGAATTAGCTGGCTATATGAGGGGTCAAAGACGATCTCTTTTTTGGAGGGCCTTCGAATGAGCAAATTCAAAGTTCTTTTCATTTATCCCAACGGCACACTGATGAACCCGCCGCCGATTTCAATCGGCCTGTTTACGGCGCTGCTCAGGCAAGAGGGTATCGAAGCCGATTTGTTTGATACGACCTTTTACCTCGATGAGACCGCCTTCGCGTCGGACGATGCGAAGGAGCAGTTCCTCCAGACGAGGCCGGTCGACGATCGGACCAGAAAGTCAAAGCTCAAGACCACCAAAATGGAAGACGATATCGTGAAGAAGGTCGACGAATTTCGGCCTGATCTGATCATGGTGTCGATCCTCGAAATCACGTTTCCACCTGCCGTCAGACTTCTCGAGGCAATAAAGAACTACGACGTTCCCGTACTGGCCGGAGGCGTTCTTGTTTATTCCGCGGCTCACCTCGTCCTGAAAAACGAAAACATCGATTACGCTTGCATGGGCGAGGGCGAAGGCCTGATCGTTGATATTTGCAAGAGGATTGCTGCGAGGCAGCCGATCTGGGATATTCCCAATCTGGCCTACAAAAAAGACGGGAAAATCGTCAGGAATCCCATGCGGCCGTTGGAAAACATTAGCCAGCAGCCAACACCCGATTACGGCCTTTTCGAACCGGAACACTTTCTTCGCCCCATGGGTGGCAGGGTCTATCGTGCGATATCGATCGAGACCAATCGCGGTTGTCCCTACACATGCACCTTCTGCAATTCGCCCTATACCCTCAAGCTATACGGGGACACAGGAGACCACGGCTTTTTCCGGAAGAAGTCGGCACAGGCCATCGATCGCGAACTGAGCGAGCTGACCAAGCGGCATGACGCCGAGTACGTCTATTTCACATCCGACACGTTCATCCTGTTCAACGACAAGGAATTCGAGGAGTTCTGCGCAGTGTACAGCAAGTACAAACTTCCGTTCTGGATTCAGACCCGCGCCGAGACGATCACTGAATACCGGATACAGCGGTTGGCTGAACTGGGTTGCCACCGCATGTCCATGGGTCTCGAGCATGGCAATGAGGAATTCCGCAAAAAGATCGTCCATAAGCGCTTCGACAACGTGGACATGATCACAGCGTCGGAGATCGTCGAAAAAGCCAAAATCCCGCTAACGGTCAACAACATCATCGGTTTTCCCGACGAGACACGGGAGATGATCTTCGACACCATCCGATTAAACCGGAGCCTGACGTTCGACAGCGTAAATGCCAGTCCATTCGCACCGTTTCACGGCACGGACTTGCAGAAGCTTTGCGTTGAGAAGGGCCTCATCGAGCCCGACCATGTCCCAGGATCGCTCATATCTGATTTCGCCCTCGACCAGCCGCAACTTTCTCGCAAAGAAGTGCTGGGCCTTCGTCGAACCTTCCCCTTGTACGTCCGCTTTCCGGAGGAGGAGTGGCCTCTGATCGAGAGAGCAGAGCAGGACGACGAGGGAGGCAACCGCATCTACGAGAGCCTCCGCCAGCGTTACCAGAGAATTTATTTTCGCAACGGTGGTTCTGACGACGACGCCAGCCAGTCCTGATCCAGCAACAGGGGGTCGGGTTTTTCGGGATCGACTCTCGGTTTCGATCGGATGTTTTTTCGAGGCTATCTTCCGATCATGAGTGACTGGTCGCTGGCTCAATCCTTGAACGGCCAGGAGCTTCGCTTTGGATACTGAAAAACCTTTCTTAATAATAGGCGCTTACAGAAATAACATCGACAAAATTCGGTCGGATGCTATGGGGATCTGGTTAACTTCCACCCCCATCTACACTGCCTCGTCACCGACGGCTGCTTTATTTCCCAACGGCTGGTTTTATGTTCATCCTGAGATAGGCCGGCAGGGAGTCGTTGGCCCAATTTTTGAGTTCTCGGTTGCTGAACCTAAAAAGGAAATTCCTGTCATTAAACATTATCGGGGTCGTTCCTCCCCTTGGCCTTTCTATCGAATTTTTCAGAAATAATCTTCCAGAATATGGTTTCAAAGATGTAAATTTTATGAAGCGGTCTTCTATTTCCTGGAAACGCAGCGAGAAATTGTAAAGGCTACAATATTGTTGCGCTGGAAAACCAACTGGACTGATGCCATTGAAACTTTTCGTTTATAAATACGTTCACGGAATATTGCAAATCTTGTTAAAACTAATGGAAAGGGTTTTAGAATCTCAGAAGGAGACGGCCCGGCTTATTGTTGCAGTGTCTTTGGCTCGCTTGATGTTCTCTCGCAATGGTCAAAATAATACTTAATTCAACGAGAAAGGAAAAAGCCATCAGCTGGTTTCAGGCATTATTGACTTTAGGCGGGATTCTTTTATGGCGTTAAAGAAGGGTTGTAAATTACCGAGGCCAAACGATAAATGCGTCTCTAACGCCGGTTTTCAAGTGGTATAATATCACTGCGGTTATTGTTATTAATAAGGATGAGAAAAACATGGGTTCCGTTCGAGTTGCAGCGATCATTCCGGCGCGGATGGCCTCCAGTCGCTTTCCGGGTAAGCCCCTTTTGAATATTCGAGGTCTTCCGATGGTGGAGCATGTACGGCGTCGGGCGGTGCTCTGCAAGAATTTTTCTGAAGTCGTTGTGGCTACCTGTGATCGTGAGATTGCTGCCGCAGTGGAAAGCTACGGCGGCAAGGTGATCATGACATCAAAAAGCCATGCTGCGGCTTCCGACCGAGTTGCTGAGGCCGTGAACTATCTGGATTGTAGCCACGTTGTTAATGTCCAGGGCGATGAGGCGCTAGTTTTGCCGGATGACCTCCAGAGAATAGTGCAAGCGATTCAATCAGAGCGTACCGAGTCGGCCTGGAACGCAACTGCAAGTATCGAATCTGTCGAGGAACTAGAAGATAAGTCGATTGTAAAATGCGTTGTCTCGCGATCTGGTCGAGTGCTCTTTTGCTCGAGAGATTTTCATTACCTTCCGTTGAAGAACGGCTCCTTCGAGCCAGTGCGGAAAATCCTTGGCATTTTAGCCTATAGTTGCGAGTTTCTCAGGACGTATCTGCGGCTTCCGCGTACTCCTCTGGAGTGTATAGAGCAAATCGACCAGTCACGGATCATTGAACACGATATAACCTTACATGGTGTGGAGTTTTCGGGCGGCTATCTTGGGATTAATGAGCCAAGGGAGGTGCCCCTGGTGGAAAAATACCTGTTGGAAGATCCGCGACAACAGTCCGTCCTGGAACAAATTTTGTATAAGAAGAGTTGATAGGTGAGGACTGTTTACGTAGCCCTATCGCAATTTTGCCAAGATAGCGACCAAGCTCGTAGAGTACTTCAGGAAGCGGGGTTTGTGGTTCGTGAAAATACTTTAGGGCGACGGCTTCAGCCGGAAGAAATGCTCGAGGCTCTTCGCGACGCCGATGCTGTACTCGCTGGGGTGGAGCCTTACAGCAGTGAACTGCTTGCCGCATTGCCACGCCTTCGCTGTATTAGTCGTTGCGGGGTGGGAACTGACGCGATAGATCTTAAAGCAGCTCAGAGATTAAATATTAAAGTTCTTACTACCGGCGATGAGGTTGTGGAGCCTGTTGCCCAGATGACCGTGGCAATGATCCTCGCTCTAGCCCGCAATATACCGCTTCACTATGCGGAGTTTCACGCCGGGCTATGGTTGAAGCGTACTGCCTATCTACTTTCCGAATGGACGATTGGCCTCATTGGTTTTGGGAGAATCGGTCGAAGGGTAGAGTCATATCTGCGGGTGTTTGGTGCTCGGGCTCTGGTTTACGATCCATATATAACGTTATCTCAGTTATCCTCGGGTACACGGTTTTGCTCGTTAGGCGAGGTCCTTTCGGAATCAGACCTTATCTCAATCCATGCCGCTAGGTCTCGAAGTGATGGCCCCATCATTGGCCGAGCTGAGATAGCCAGCATGAAGCGAGGAAGCCGCATCGTCAACACCGCGAGAAGCTACCTCGTGGACGAAGCGGCGCTCCACGAAGCGCTCAAGTCGGGCCAACTATCGGCTGCCGCACTGGATGTTTTTGACAGTGAACCCTATGCGGGGTCTTTGGGTCAGCTCCCTCAAGTTTTGTGCACTCCTCACGTTGCATCTCTAACCAGAGCCTCACGGGTTGCCATGGAGCTGCATTGCGCAATGAATGTTGTCGACTTTTTTGGCAGAGAGCTATACCAAGATCAGCAGGCAGAGTCGGTAGATTTCAAAAAGGATGGTAAGAAACCATATTATGAAAAGTAAGAAAATGTTGGTCACTGGAGCCGGTGGTATGGTGGGGAGCTATGTCCAATCTGTTTTCAAGGATTATGATCTGATTTTAACTGATTTGGTAAAGGGCTATGATGAGTACGTAGACGTCCGCGACCCAGTGGCTGTCAAGAAAGCCGTGGCGGAAACGAAACCGGATATCGTTTTACATTTGGCTGCGGCGACCGACGTGGATCGCTGCGAACAGGAGCCTGATTGGGCCTACCACAACAACGCTGTTGGGACGCAAAACGTTGCGCTCGCCTGCCAGGCATCAGACGTAGTCATGGTTTATATCAGCACCGCGGGTGTCTTTTGGGGTGA
>MHAK01000054.1 GCA_001802945.1 Ignavibacteria bacterium RIFCSPLOWO2_12_FULL_56_21
CTCAGGTCGGCGCGAAGAATGCCCGGGATGCTTTCAATGTCGTCCTGGATTTCTTTGGCGATCGCTTTCAGACGCGCGAGTCCTACGTTCCCGCCCACGTTGACGATCATGATGGGGAACTCGCTGAAATTGATCTCAGAGACGATCGGTTCCAGAATGTCCGTCGGGAGATTCGGACGAGCGGAATTGACCTTGTCCCTGATGCGCCGGAGAGCGTCGTCGATATCCACGTCGGTGTTGAACTCCACCCGGATCGTCGCGATGCCTTCCTTCGAGGACGACGTGATCTGCTTGACGTCCGAGACGGCCTGCAGATCCCGCTCGAGAGGCTGCGTCACGAGTCCTTCAATGTCTGCCGGAGATACACCAGGATATGGAACGGTGACGATGATCCATGGGATGGAAATATCCGGGGCGGCTTCACGCGGCATCGAGGAATACGATGTCCACCCCACGATGACGATCAACATGATCAGTATGTAGACCGCCACCTTGTTGTCGATGGCGAGATTCCAGATTCTCATGGCAGTTCCTCAGTTCGCCCGTTTCGCGACGACCGCGACGGATTGTCCATTCACAAGTTTCTCGACGTCGGTCGTGATCACGCGATCGCCGGGTCGAAGTCCCTCAACGACCTCGAAATGACCGTCCTCCCGACCGCCGAGGCGCACCGTTCGCTGAAAAGCCTTTCCGTTCTCCTCTACAAAGACGACATGTTGATGCATGTCGACAAGCTGGATCGCATTCTCACTGACGATGAGGGCGTTCGATTTGGATTCGCGGAGGATGCGGACCTTTCCGATCATCTCCGGCTTGAGCAGTCGACGGGGATTCGGCACGACGATCTCAACTGTCAATGCGCGGTTGTTGGCGGACACCGTGGAGCCCACGAAAGACACGCGGCCGCGTACCGTGTCGCCCGAAAGCGCATCGAAGACTATGAGCGCCGGCGCGCCGGTGCGAACAGTGGCGGCCTCACGTTCGGGCACATCGGCGACCACTTTGAGCTGGTCGATGTTGACGACGTGTGCGATTGGGACGCCGGGGGGAGCAAACTCCCCTTCGTCGAAATACTGCTCATCGAGGATGCCGGCGATGGGGCTTTTGATCTGCGTGCGCAGCCAGCGCGCCTTCATAAGGTCGGCGTTCGCTTTGGCGGCGTCGCGTCCGTATTGCATGTTCTTGTATTGCAGCTCGCTCAGACCCTGTTCTTCAAACACCTTTCCCTGTTTCTCATAGTTCAGCTGGCTCATGCGGTATTGCGCGTCCGCCGCGTCGAACGAAGCTTTGGCAACTTCGTCCCTGAGCACCACGAGGAGCTCGTTCTTGCCCACCCGGTCTCCTTTCTTGGACCTCCACCCCTTGACGACGCCTCCTTCTTCCGGACTGACGAGCACGTCTTCGTATGCTTTGACGATTCCCGCGACCTGAAGGGCGTCCTGGAGGGGTTGCGGGCGAAGCTCGACCACGTTGACGGCGAGCGGCGGTGGAGCGCTGCCCCCGGGCGCCGCTTCTTTAGCGTCGCTGCTGCCGCAGCCCGGAATGGTTGCGACCGCAACAGCCATGGCTGCGAGTGCGGTGCCGATACTGAATAGTTTCTTGTACATCATGGTTTAACCCTTTCGTTTCGATTAATCGCGGTCTTCAGAAGGTAAATACGGCGGGAGCTTTCCCAGCAATTGATCAAGCTCGGCTGCCGCTATGAGATAGTCATATTTTGCCTGGATCCTGTTCACTTTAGCCTGAGTCAATGCGAGTTCGGCATCGTTGACCTCGAGCTGGGTCGCAGCTCCACTAAGAAAACGGGTGGTGACGATCTTGAACCCGCGCTCGGCCTGTTCAACGGTCCTTTCCTGCGCTTGAATGCGCGAGCGTGCAGCCGTAAGCGACCCGACGACGGCTGTGATTCCGGTTTTCAGTTTTCGCTCGATGCTGGTAAGTTGTTCCTGGCTCTTCCGGACATCCACCTGCGCCTGCTGTACCCGAGCGTTCGTTTGAAGTCCCTGGAAAAGGCTCAGGGAGAGCTGGAGGCCAACCTGGGATGATGCAATAAAATCATTCGTGGAAACGTTGAATGTGTTCCTTGCCGACTGATACTGGTACGTGCCGAACGCAGCGATGGTCGGCAGGTAATTGGACCGTTCCGCCATGACGAAGGCCTCATTCACGTCCACCTGTTTCTGCGCCGCGGCAAACCCGGGATTCCGGTCGAGGACGATGGAAGGGGCCGCTGTGAGCAGAGAATCATCGACAGGGATATACTCCATCGAGCCGGTGATCTTGATCGGTTCGGATGCGTCAAGACCCACAACGGTTTTCAGCCCGTCGACGGCGAGTGTTGCATTGGTCTCTGCCTGAATGACCGAAGGCCGAAGATTGTCGACCGCAACGATCGCCCGGAGTTCATCGTACTCCGACAAGATTCCCTGTCCGCGCAGAAGCTTGACGTTTCGGAGATTGTCCTCCGCGTTTTTCAGGCTTGAGCGCATAAGGTCGCGGGCTTCGGCCGCCAGCAAAGCCTGGTAGAACGACTTCTTCACCGACGTAACTGTCTCCAATTCCTTTGAGCGGAACATATCGCGGGCCGCCTCCGAGTATATGCTGGCAGCCCCGACGCCGACGAAGACCGTGCCGTTGAAAAGAATCTGGCTCGCAGTCAGACCGGCGTCAAAGGCGTGATTCGATCCTATCCTCAGTTGCTGAAGCCGGGAGGTCCCCGTCGAATCGCTTACCTGAATGAAGAACACGGGCTGTTTGAGTGTGCGCGTGTAGCGTCCGGAAAGGGAGACCGAGGGCATCGCGTAGCCCCAGGCTTCCTGTACGCGCGCGTCAGCACGATCTACTTCAAAATGGGCGGACTGCAGGTCGGAATTCTTTTGCATGGCGACGCGCACCGCCTCCTCGATCGTCAACCGGCGAACGGAGGGTTGCTGCGCGAAGATTGCAGGCGCGAATATGAAGAGAAAGAAAACGAACAGAGGTCTCTGGTTCATAATGAGAGGAATGGAAAAATGTCTATGTCAGTGAGTATTATGCGACCGTGGGTCGTTCCAGTTTCGCGCGAGCGTCCTCGGTCAGAAGTGTTTCCAGGAGTAATTCATTTGCCTTTTCGAGCATGTGGTCCAAGTCGAGGCCGATATGATTCCTCCAATGCATTTCCTGAAAATCAATCTGCATCATGATGGAATTGGAGGTCGACCAGACCAGAAAAGCCATCTCGATGGGCGCCAGGTCTTTGCGCAATAGCCCCTCGTCGACGCCGCGTTGCAGGATCTTCGTTGCGAGGTCCCACAGTTTCTGATTGTTGGTGCGGCAGTATTCCTTCATCTCGTCGCTGACTTGTTTGTGAAGCTGCGGATTTTGGAAAAAGTGGAACATCCGATAATAATCACGATGCGTACGGAAGAACTCGACAAAGGCCCGGCTAAAACTCCGCAGGGTCTCGAGCGTGGATGCAGTCCGCTCGGTGGCCTTGAGGAACATGTCGTAGAGAATATCGATGCCGATGCTCATGACTCCGAGATACAGGTCCTCTTTGCTTTTGTAGTAGAGGTAGAGAGTACCTTTGCTAAGCTCGGCAGCATCGGCGATCTCGTCCATCGTCGCAACCTGGAGCCCCTTTTCAAAAAATACCTTCGTTGCGGCCTGAAGGATTTCCTCGCGCCGCTGTTCCTTTTCCCGTTCTTTTCTTTCGTGGATACCCATACTTTCATTCAAATTGTGAATGACTAACGGTCAGTTATTACGCACAAGTTAAATGAAAAGTTCCGTATAGGCAGACGAATTCATGCTTAAAATGTGCTAATCCAATAAGTTGTTAGAAAACAACAACTTATTGGATGTTCAGAAGCGACGATTTGGGCAAAAAAAACCCGGAGTTGAAGCTCCGGGCGACGGTGCATTCCCATTTATGGGAATTCAAGCGATCTTTTTTATCCCAATCCCTGGCTGGTCGCTCAGGACGATCCTGCCATCGACGACTTTCATTCCCTCAAAAATATCATTCTTAATGAGCAAGTTGCCGTCCAGATCGGCCCAGTCGATCAGTGGAGTAAGATGAGATGCCGCTGAAACGGCGCACGAAGTCTCGGTCATGCATCCGATAAGCGTCTTCATTCCAAAAGATCGGGCCAGCCGTGCCATCGTATGTGCTTCCCTCATTCCTGTCGTCTTCATTAACTTGATTACAACGCCGCCGTACGTTCCGTGCTCTTTTGCCTTGATGAGATCGGGAAGGCGCTGGATTCCCTCATCCCCCAGGATGGGCAATGGACTGTTTGCAGTGAGCCAGGCGAGATCGTCGATCCGTTCTTTTGGCATCGGTTGTTCAATGTACAATACGCCTTGTTCCTTCAACCAATGAGCCATGTCAATGGCGTACTGACGGTCCTGCCATCCCTGGTTCGGATCAGCGGTCAACGGGACCTTCGACATCGATCGGACGGTCTCGATCATTTCCCGGTCGTTGTCTTTCCCCAGTTTCACTTTCAGCATCTTGAATCCCCCCACTTCCTTCATTTTTTCTCGAACAACTGCCGCAGTGTCGATGCCGATGGTAAATGTCGTCAGCGGAGCCTTTGCCGCATCCAGTCCCCAAATACGGAACCACGGTTGGCCGAGCAGCTTTCCAACGAGGTCGTGAAGCGCGATATCGACAGAGGCCTTCGCAGCCGGGTTTCCTGGAGAGATCGCATCGACGTCACCGAGGATGCGCTCCATCTGGAACGGGTCGTCGTATGTGGACAGATCGACCTTGGACAGGAATTCCTGCGCGGTCTTGTGAGACTCCCCGAGATATGGAGGCATGGACGCTTCACCGTATCCGATGAGGCCGTCGAACTCGATTTCGGTCATCATCGCCGGGGTCGTTGACCTGGACATTTCGGCGACGGTGAACACGTGCTTCATTTCGAGGGTGTACGGGCGGAAACGGAAAACAAGTTTTCCCTTGCGGGTTAAGCGCCCTGTACGTGAAGCTCCGAAAGATGTCATGGGAGAGACCAATGCGGCACCGGCTGCTGCGGCGCCAATGAGAAAGTCGCGACGATCGGACATGGAGGTATTCCTCGGGGATGATGTACACCAACAAACTAGGGAGGGAATCGGTGAGATTCAAGCGTAGAAAGCGAAGTGAGTATGGACCTGAGAGAACGAGGATCCAAGGGAGTACTCAGTGCTCAGCACTGAGTTCGGAGAGAGAAGGCAGCGCTGAGCACCATGCGCCTCGCGCTTTGCACACGCCATTCCCGTTTTCAAGAACATCGACCGTGACTACGAAGTCGCAGTTTCGTACATTCTCCGGACGTTAGGAGAATTTCTTATGTCTGCACAAATCGGCTTTGTCGGTCTTGGTCTCATGGGCTCCGCGATGGCGGGACGTTTGATGGACAAGAGGTTTCCGCTGACAGTCTGGAATCGCACCAAGGATAAGGCAGAACCGTTGGTGCGACGAGGAGCGAAACTGGCGAAATCGGCGCGAGATCTTGCCATGTCGTCGGACATCGTCATAACGATGCTCTCCACGCCGGAGGTCGTCGAGGCCCTGTCGGATGAGATACTGTCGGGACTTGCGCCTGGAGGGATCCATGTGGATTGCTCGACGATCTCCCCGCGTATCACGACCGCATTGACACGTATGTACATAGAGAAGGGAAGTTTGTTCATTCATGCTCCGGTTCTCGGGAGCATCACGCAAGCAGCAGAGGGATCGCTGTTGATCTTCGCCGGAGGAGACCGTTCGGCGAGGGAGAAAGTGCGTCCGGTCCTGGATGCGATGGCGAAAAAAGTGTTCGTGTTCGAGAACGTCGCAGAAGCTACGCACATCAAACTTCTCTGCAATTTCTTCATTGCCAGCATGATTGGGACATTGTCGCAGTCGATCGCCTTTGCCCGCTCATCGGGAGTCAATCCCACTGCATTGCTCGAGGTGATCTCGCTCTCCTCGCTCAATGCGCCGATGTATCAGAGCAAAGGACCCTCGATGATCGCCGGTGAATTCGCGCCGCGATTCTTTCTCGAGCACATGCTGAAAGATGTTCGACTGATGGAAGAAGCCGCGAAGGACCGGGCTGTGTCGATGCCGGTGGTCCCCGTTCTCCGCAAACTTTTCGAAGAAGGCGTACAACAAGGGCTTGCAAAGTTGGACTACTCCGCGATTTTGAAGGTCCTGGAGCAAAAAAAGCCCCGCTAGTCGCATATCCGCGGCTTGAATTCTCAGCCCGGTGTGTAAAAAGGGGGAAAACGAATTCCTCATTGCCGGTCAAATCCTCCCTTTTTACCTCAACAGTAAGAAACCCCAAGAAACTCAAGGCCTTCCGGCTTGACTTTGAAGCGCTTTTCCCTATTTTTCAGGTCCACGTGTGGAAAAGTGGGGAATTGGGGAGGCCAATCCCATTCCTCCAAAAGCAATCGGATATACTCTCCTTACTGAAATGTCCTCGTTCAAAGGCAGATACCTCTATACAGTCGACGCGAAAGGGCGTTTAGCCATCCCGGCGAAGCTTCGGAAAAGCATTAGCGGGCGCGGCAGTGTGGTCATCACCCGCGGTTTCGAGAAGTGCCTGTATGTCTATCCGCTGGAAGAATGGAAAAAAGTGGAAGAGTATATCCGCACGCTCTCGTTCCTCGATGCGCGACATCGATTCTTCGGCCGCACGCTGTTTCAGTGGGCCATGGATTCCGACCTCGACAGCCAATCGCGGATCTCTTTGCCGCAGGAATTGCTCAAGTACGCCGAGATCAGCAGCGACGCTCTCATTCTCGGAGTCGTCAGCCGCATCGAGATCTGGAGTCCGACTGTATACGACGAATACCTGAAGCTCCAGCCGGACACATACGAAACCGTGGTCGAGCGTGTCTTTCAGCAGAAGCCCTGACGGTGTGTGTGGAGGTACCGTCGTATCATACTCCGGTCCTGCTGCAGGAAGTCTTGTCGTTCCTTGTAACGACGACCGACGGTATCTATGTGGACTGCACTCTCGGGGGAGGCGGTCATGCTCATGCGATCGCCGAGCGCCTGACCGGCAAAGGACGATTGATCGGCATCGACCGGGATGAAGAGGCCATCGTCGAGGCTCGTCGCAGGCTTGCGCGCGTTTCCGACCGGCTGACGATCGTACACGGAGCCTTCGGAGACATCTCTGGGCTGCTTCATGGTACAGGAGTCGATGCTGTTGACGGCATTCTCCTTGACCTCGGTGTGTCGTCCCATCAACTGGACGATCCGGCACGGGGTTTCAGTTTTCAATCGGATGAGCTCCTGGACATGAGGATGGACCGTCGTCAGGGGACTTCCGCCGCCGACGTCGTCAATGCATACGAAGAAGCGCATCTCGTAAGAGTTCTGTGGGAATTTGGCGAAGAACGTGAAGCTCGAAGAATCGTCCGGTCGCTGCTTCGTGCGCGCCCTATAACGACCACCGGGCAGCTTGCCGCCGCCGTGCGGACTGTCATCAAAGGTCCCCGATCGGTGAAATCGCTGGCTCGGGTTTTTCAGGCTCTCCGGATCGAGGTGAACGGCGAACTCGAGCAGGTGCAACGGTGTCTGCAGAGCGTGCCCGGTCTGCTCCGGTTGGGCGGGCGTGTGGCGGTCATCGCATACCATTCCCTTGAAGACCGGTTCGTCAAGGATTTTTTCCGTGAACAAGCGTCCGACCGCATTCCGTCGGGTTCCCGATTCCTTCCCGATCGGCCTCGCACGCCGGAGTTGCGGTTGCTGACGAAAAAGCCGGTGACGGCATCACCGGACGAAGTACGAATGAACGCGCGTGCGCGAAGCGCGAAGCTCCGCGCCGCCGAAAGAGTGTGACGAACGACCGTGGCGAACGACAAAACTGCACGATCTCTGCCCACCTCCGGCCTGACCAACGACGAACTGGTCGATGCGTACTTGCGGCGTGCAAGCGAACGCGTGGCGCCAGCGTCGACGCCCGCCCGCCGGGATACGCGCGATTTCGTGTATTCCGGCACGATGCTGCCCCCGCCGCGAGGAGACGAACCGGTCGCCGCGCCCCGCAGGAACCGGGCCGGTACGCGGCGAAAAGTCTCCCCCTTCAGCATTGTCATCGGGCTTCTTCTGACGGCCGTTGCCAGCGTGCTGTACATCAGTAATGTTATTGCCATCGGTCAACTGATGGGTGAAATCGGTGCCCTTGAGAACCGGCAGCAGCGCTTGTCCAACGAACAGGAACTGCTCCGGGCACAGATCAGCAGAATGTCGAGTCTCGAGAGGATCCGTCAGATCTCCGAGACAGACCTGGGCATGAGAAATTCTGAAACATTGCCCGGCTGGCTGACGGTAGATCCCGAACGGGTTGCCGAGCTTGAAGCGCTCGTGCGAAAAGCGCAGGAACGGCCGTGATCGCCCAATCCGATCAGGCAACTGCTATCGCCCCCGCCCCGGTTCCGGGCGCCGGCACAAAGACCCGTTTTCTGCTGCTCAAACTGTCGTTCGCACTCTTTTTTGTCGTCGTTGCGTTCCGCCTTGTCCAAGTTCAAATACTCGACGCGGGACGCTATCAGGAGCTTGGCCGGAAGCAGTACGAGCAGCGGTTTGTGTTGCCGGCCGTGCGTGGGAACATCTACGACCGGAACGGGAACGTGCTCGTATCCAACACGATGTTCGTGTCGTTCGCCGCAGATCCCAAGCTCGCCGCGGACGAAGCGCCCAAGATTGCCGCCACGTTTGCGAAGGTCTTGGGGCGTCCGGCCGCGTACTATCTTGAGAAACTTGGCGGCCGCGGAGCGTTCAGCTCGCGCAGATTCGTATGGATGGAGCGATCGGTTCGACCGGAAACGGCCAGACGGATTGAACAGGCCCGGTTACCGGGCATCGTGATGATGAACGAACCAAAGAGACTGTATCACTACGACCAACTTGCCGGTACGCTCATCGGGTTCACAAATGTCGACAACGAAGGAATCTCGGGACTCGAGCTCACGCTCGACGGTGATCTGAAGGGAACGAGCGGGTCCGTGACGCTGCAGCGTGATGGACTGGGACGCACCCGTCCGTCGGCGGACTATCCGCGCATCGACCCGGTCAGCGGACACGATATCACACTGACTGTCGACGTGGAATGGCAGGCGGTGGCAGAAGAAGAACTTCGGCGGGGACTGGAACAGAACGGAGCAGACGCAGGCATGGCTGTGCTGATGTCGCCGGCGACGGGAGAAATTCTCGCGCTTGCCGTCGTTCCCGGCGTCAATCCCAACGACCCCAGCCTGTTGAACGAAGCGTTCTCCCGTAACCGGGTCGTGACAGACATTTTCGAGCCCGGCTCCGTGTTCAAGGTTGTAACGGCGGCTGCGGCGTTTGAGCACAACGTCATTCGTCCCGACGAGAAATTCTATGCCGAAGGCGGTACGATGAAAGTGACGATCGGACGGTACGTTCGGCTCATCAAAGACACGCATGAGTACGAGTGGTTGACGTTTCGAGAGGCGATAGAGATGTCGAGCAACATCGTGATGGCAAAAGCGAGCACGAAGATCGGTGCGCAGCGACTCTACACGACGGCCCGCGACTTCGGGTTCGGCGTTCCGACCGGCGTGGACATGCCCGGCGAAGTACGCGGCATGCTGAAGCGGCCCCAGCAATGGTCCGGAACAACATTGCAGACGCTCGCGTACGGTTATGAGGTCGGCGCAACGCCACTGCAGATCCTGTGCGCGTATGGAGCCGTCGCCAACGGCGGTGTACTCATGAAGCCTCATGTTGTTTCAGCGATCCGTTCGGGCGATGGAACGACGATCCGCGAAGAACGCCGGTCCGCGATTCGGCGTGTTGTCTCGGAGCGGACGGCGGCGCTGCTGCGCGATTCTTTCGAAGGCGTGGTCGAACGCGGAACGGCGAAGGACGTTGCCATTCCGGGCGTGCGGATCGCCGGGAAGACAGGAACGTCACGCAAGGTCGTAGAAGGTAAATATGCGGACGGAAGTTACACGGCCTCATTTGCCGGGTTCTTCCCGGCCGATGATCCACAAGTGGTCGGGCTGGTCATGATGGACAACCCACGCCGCCGCGGATACTACGGTGGCATTACCAGCGGACCGGTATTCCGGGCGATCGCGGAGCGCATCATCAACGGCTCCTCCCGGATGTCTCGAACGGTTGCTTCACAACGGGACCCCTCACGCGACAAGACGGTGACGGCTCCCGATGTACGCATGATGCGGGTGGAATTTGCCAAACGTATGCTCGCGAGCCTTGGGTTGACCGGGAGAACATACGGCGCGGGACCGCTGGTGGTCCGGCAGACTCCGGACGCGGGTAAGCCGATCGAACCGGGCGATGCTGTAACACTCGTGCTTGGCAAGGCGACGCGTCCTTCGGGCGATGGTACGATCGCCGTCCCGGACGTGCGCGGCATGAGTATTCGCCGGGCGATGAACCGCATGGCCGTCGACGAATTCGACGTTACGATTCACGGCTCCGGCCTTGTCCGGTCGCAGTCACCGCTTCCCGGAAGCAAGGCGCGCGCCGGTACGCACGTCACGCTGATCTGCGAGCCGAAGTCGCTATCGCAGGCGGAGCTCTATTGAAACTCGGCACTCTGTTGGAAGGCGTCTCCGTTTCCAAGCTCTTCCAGACGATGTTCGGTCAGATGGTGACCACGCATGACGTGGAGGTCGGACATCTGCACTATGATTCGCGCAAGATCGGTCGCGGCGACGCGTTTGTTGCGATCTCCGGCTCGACGACCGACGGACACGCTTTCATTCAACAAGCGCTGGCCCAGGGGGCAAAGGTGGTGGTGATTGAACGGGATGACGCTATAAGCGACCCCCAATGCATGCACACCGGCGTCGTTAAGATTGTCGTGTCGTCGACGCGGAAAGCGCTGGCCCGGATGGCGGCGAATTTCTACGGCCGCCCGGCGGATACGATGAAGATCGTCGGTATCACCGGCACGAACGGCAAAACGACGACGACGCACATTGTACGGTCGATCCTGGAAGCCGGAGGTGAACGGGCGGGATTGATCGGAACGATCGAAAACCGGTTCGGTGCAATAGTGGAAGAAGCGACGCACACAACGCCCGAGTCACTCGAATTGCACGCCCTGTTCGCACGGATGCGGGAGGAGCACTGCACAGCCGTATCGATGGAAGTCTCATCGCATGCACTCGACCAATCACGGGTGGCGGGCATCGCATTTGCGTGCGGCGTGTTCACAAACCTGACGCAGGACCATCTCGACTATCACGGCACGATGGAAAAGTACTTCGCCGCCAAGAAGGCATTGTTCGAAGGTCTGTCGCCGGGGGCGAAGGCGGTGATCAACGTCGACGACCAGTGGGGACGGCACCTGGCACAGGATACCAAAGTGCACGCGGTGACCTATGGCGCCGCGCCGGACAGCACGGTGCGATTGCTTGACGCATCGCTGAGCGTCGATGGATCCATCCTGAAGATCGACGTCGGCGGAATGACAACGACGGTGACCACTCCGCTTCCCGGCCGTTTCAACGTCTCCAACGTGCTGGCCGGATATGCCACGGGGATTGCGCTCGGCATTCCCGTGCCGGCGATCGATCTGGGCATCGCCGCTGCCGACCGCGTGCGAGGCAGGTTCGAGCGCGTTCGTTCGGCCCGCGGGTGGACCGCCATCGTCGACTATGCACACACTCCGGACGCGCTGGAAAAGTGTCTCTCTGCGATCAAAGACGTTCTGCCGAAGGAACAGCGCGGGAAGATCATTACCGTCTTTGGCGCAGGCGGGGACCGGGACCGCACAAAGCGCCCAAAGATGGGCGAGGTCGTCAGCCGCATGAGCGACGTGACGATTGTGACGTCCGACAATCCCCGCACTGAAGAACCGGACAAAATCATCGAGGACATTGTTGCCGGCATTCACGCCGAAGCGGTCGCGCACCGCGAGCCCGACAGGAAGAAAGCGATCGCGATGGCAGCGTCGATGGCCCGGCCGGGGGATGTCATACTTGTGGCCGGCAAAGGACACGAAGATTACCAAGTGATCGGACGGGAGAAGCGGCATTTCAGCGATCGGGAAGAGGTCGAGGCGGTCGCGTGAACCTGACTGCAGACGAAATTCTCAGCATTCCGCACATTACTGCGCACGACTTCGATCGGATGTCGACCGTGGTTGGTGTATCGACCGATTCACGGACGGTGGAGCGGGGACAGGCATTCGTTGCAATCCGCGGTGAGAGGCTTGATGGCCACGATTTTCTGAGCACCGCGATCCAACGCGGCGCAGCCGCAATCGTTGTCGAGGCACGGTGGGTGCTTCAGAACGCTACCATGATGGCGAGCATCCACGTGCCGCGTCTGGTGGTGGATAACACCGTACAAGCATTGGGTGCACTTGCACGACTTCATCGGCGGAGATTTAGCATTCCCGTCATAGCCGTCGGCGGCAGCAACGGAAAGACGACAACGAAGGAAATGATCCGCACGGTGCTGGAACAGCGATACCGAGTGCTGGCGACACAGGGAAATCTCAACAATCACATCGGCGTACCGCATACGCTCTTCAAGCTCGACAAGGACCATGAAGCAGCCGTCATTGAAATGGGAACGAATCACGCGGGTGAGATCGCCTATCTCTGCTCGGTGGCTGAACCGACCCATGGCCTCATCACGAATATCGGCCGGGAACATCTCGAGCATTTCGGGTCGGTGAGCGGCGTTGCGCACGCCGAGGGCGAGTTGTTCGCCTGGATCGGCGGCCGCAAAGGGACGGCGTTCGTCAACGCAGACGATGCACGTATCGTTTCTATGACGCGTCGATTGAAGCAGAAGGTCACGTTCGGTTTTCGCAGCCGGTTTGCGCACGTACGCGGCTCGCGTCCGACTCTTGATGAGCAGGGCCGCTCACGTTTTCAGGCCAGAAAAGCGGCCGGACGGTCATTCGACATCGAGGTGCCAATTCCGGGCGTGCACAATGCGGCAAATGCCCTCGCGGCGGCCGCTATTGGGTTGACGCTGAAAGTTCCGTCGGGATCGGTCGCAAAGGCATTGGCAAGATTCCAGGCGGCGAGTAAGCGCATGCAGACGATGCAGATCATGGGCGCCACGGTGCTCAACGATGCGTATAACGCCAATCCAGACTCGATGCTTGCGGCGCTTGCGACGCTGGGAGCTATCCAAACGCAGGGCAAAAGAATCGCGGTGCTTGCAGACATGCTGGAGCTCGGTACGTCGGCAGAAAAGGCCCACCGTGCGATTGGACGCGCATTGAAAAAGAACGGCATCGACCATGTGCTTGCGTATGGACCGCTTGCCCGGCATGTGGTGGACGCCGCAACTTCTCGCGTGGCGCTGCACTATGACAACAAGAATGTCTTGGCGGAACATCTCAAGAAGCTGATCGCTCCCGGCGATGTTGTGCTGGTCAAAGGATCGCGTGGAATGCAGATGGAAGACATCGTGACGTCGCTCATGGATGTTCATCAAACCATGGCCTGACGATGCTCTACTATTTTTTCACGTGGCTTCACCAAACCTATGACACGCCCGGTATGGGTGTGTTCCGGTACATCACATTCCGGGCTGGAGCGGCGGCGATTACCGCGCTCGTCATTGCATTCTGGCTCGGGCCGAAGATCATCGAACGGTTGAAAGCGCGTCAGATTGGTGAAGCGGCAAAAGTGGAAGCGCCCAAAAACCATCTCTCGAAGGCCGGAACGCCGACGATGGGTGGACTCATCGTTCTGACTTCCATATTCGTGCCGGCGCTGTTGTGGACCGATATCTCCAACATGTATGTCCGGCTGATCTTGTTCGTCACCGTGGCGCTCGGCGCGGTCGGATTCCTGGACGACTACCTCAAGGTTGTCAAAAAGAAGCCGAAGGGTTTGATCGGACGGTACAAGATCGCAGGACAGGTCCTCGTGGGAACGATCGTCGGGGGTGTGATTTATTTTCTCCCCGATCTGTTCGACCCGCACATGGCTGCGATCAAGTCGAGTACGACGGTGCCTTTCGTCAAGAATCTCGAATTCGATTTTGGCCTGCTATACATACCGGTGGTCGTCTTCGTCATCACGGCGACGTCAAACGCGGTGAATCTGACGGACGGTCTTGACGGCCTGGCCATAGGCACAGTGGGAATTGTCAGCATCACCCTGGCGATCATCGCCTACATGACGGGCCACATCGAGCTCAGTCAGTACTTGACGATCCCGTATCAACGAGGCACGGGGGAACTGGCGATCTTTTGCGTCGCCATGGCCGGGGCGGCGCTCGGCTTCTTGTGGTTTAATTCGTATCCGGCCCAGGTGTTCATGGGAGACACCGGATCGCTCGCGCTCGGCGGCATTATCGGCGCGATGTGTGTGTTGTTAAAGAAGGAACTTCTCCTGCCGACCCTCGGCGGAGTGTTCCTGATGGAAACGCTGTCGGTGATCATTCAGAAATCGTACTTCAAGTACACGAAGCGCAAGTACGGCGAAGGGCGGCGGGTATTTCGCATGGCCCCCATTCACCATCATTTTGAACTTCTTGGATGGCCGGAGCCGAAAATTGTCACGAGGTTCTACATCGTCGCGATTCTGCTAATGATCATCAGTCTGGCCACCTTCAAGGTGCGGTGACGGAACGTGACGCTCGAACAATTGTCGGGTGCGAAAGTGACCGTGATCGGGGCAGCCCGCAGCGGACTGGCGGCAGCGGAATTGCTGAAGGCCCACGGAGCCGTGCCGTTTGTGTCGGACCAGTCATCCCGGGAAAAACTTGAGCGCGGCGTTCGCGAACTGACCGCAGCCGGTATTCCGTTCGAAACCGGCGGTCATACACAGCGGACCTACGATTGCTCGCTCATGGTGATCAGTCCGGGCGTCCCGAGCGATGCGCCGGTGGTGTTGGAGGCTCAGCAGCGCGGTACCGAGATCGTCAGCGAAGTGGAACTCGCGTCCTGGTTCTGCCCCGGCTCGATCGTGGCGATCACTGGCAGCAACGGCAAAACGACGACAACTACGCTCACGGGGAGGGTCCTCGGCGATGCAAAAACGAAACACGTTGTTGCGGGTAACATTGGCACGGCGTTCTCCGGGGTCGTTCTGGACCTGGCTCAGAAGGATATTGCGGTTCTGGAAGTGAGCTCGTTTCAGCTCGACCACTGCAAAACATTTCGGCCTAAGGTCTCCGTGTTGCTGAACATCACCCAGGATCACATGGACCGGTACGGACACTCAATGGAACGATACGCTGCGTCGAAGGCCCGGGTGTTCATGAATCAGGAAGGCGAAGACGCGCTGGTGTATTGTGCAGACGATCCGTGGACGATGAAGGTCGTTCCGGAAGCCAGGTGCCGCAAAGTGCCGTTTGGACTGCAGCAACCCGCCGGAGACGGAGCGTGGGTGCAGGACGGTACGCTGGTCACCCGGCTGAACGGAGTCGAGCACAAGGTGATTGCGATAGGCGAGATCTCCATTCCGGGCGTGCACAACCTGTATAATTCGATGGCTGCCTCGCTTACCGGACGATTGTTCGGCGTCGGACCCGCATCGATTCGGTCGACCCTCCGCAATTTCCCCGGGGTCGAACATCGCCTGGAATACGTCCGGAACGCCGCCGGAGTGCGTTACTACAACGACTCGAAAGCGACGAATGTCGACTCCGTTTGGTACGCACTGCAAGCGTTTCATGATCCGATCGTTCTTCTCCTGGGGGGACGAGACAAAGGGAACGATTACACTCGGCTCCTGGACCTTGTGCGACTGAGAGTCAAGGCGATCATCGCCATCGGCGAATCCGCGGGAACCGTGGAAAACGCATTTGCAGGGATTACCTCGACACATGCGGCTCGCACGATGCCCGAAGCTGTGGCGGCGGCGCGTGATGCAGCAGTTGCGGGCGATGTCGTCCTGCTCTCGCCGGCGTGCGCTTCTTTCGACTGGTTTGACAATTACGAACATCGCGGGAAAGTGTTCAAAGAGCTCGTCAACAGACTGTGACGCCGTCGCAGCGCAACCATATCGACCTGCCGCTCTTGACGGCCGTGCTCCTGCTCATGGTGCTCAGCCTTGGCATCGTGTACAGCGCATCCGCCACGTGGGCGTATGAGAAGTTCGGCGCATCCGACCGACTACTGAATTCCCACCTGCTGAAGGTGCTGATGGCTATCGTCGCGCTGTTCCTCGGGATGCTCGTTCCCTATAAGAAATATCGGAAGCTCACGAAACCGGTGCTGATCATTGCCGTCGTCCTTCTTGCGATAACGCTCGTGCTCGGCGGCGAGACGAAAGGCGCCAGCAGGTGGATCCGATTCGGCGGCTTCGGGCTTCAGCCGTCGGAATTCGCCAAGTTCGCCCTCTTGTTCCATCTTGCCGCACTCATCTCCATCAAAGGAGAGCTGATCAAGGACCTCAAACGCGGATACATGCCAATGCTGATCTGGGTCGGAACGGTGACGGCGCTCGTCATGTTACAACCGAATTTCAGCGCGGGCGTGATGATTGTCGGACTCAGTCTCATCATGTTTTTCATCAGTGGCGCGCGGTGGGTGCACTTGTTCTCCACCGTTGCCGCTGGACTGCCCGTGATCGCGCTGTATGCGGTCAGCGCGCCGTACAGAATGGAACGGCTGCGTTCGTTCTTTGCGGGACACAACGGCGGCCGGCCCAACTATCAATTGTGGCAGGGTATCATCGGTTTCGGCAATGGCGGACTGTTTGGCGTTGGTCCGGGCGAAAGCCGGCAGCGGGATTTTTTCCTGCCGGAGTCGTACGGCGATTTCGTGTTCTCGATTATCGGAGAAGAGTACGGTTTTGTCGGAACGATCGCCTTCCTCTCCCTCTTCCTGCTCATCATGCTGCGCGGGTTCAAGATCGCGAGGCATGCACGGGACGAGTTCGGCAGATTGCTCGCGATCGGGATCACCAGCACGATCACGCTATTTGCGCTCGTGAACGCGGGTGTGACGCTGGGTATTCTTCCGACCACGGGCCAGCCGATGCCGTTCGTCAGCTACGGCGGCTCTGCGCTCCTCTTCTCGGGCTTTGCCGTCGGCGTTCTGCTCAACGTGTCGGCGTATTCCGACATGCATCCGAGGATCAGGCCGACCGACGATACATCGACAGTGATCGCACCGGAGATTCCGGTCGGGACGCCCTATTGACGACGGCTGCACCGGAAAAAGATGAACCGCTAATGAACCCGCCAAAAAGATGGCGGGCGCTAATGAACGCGAATGGAAGAAGTGAGAATTGGTTTTGTCGTTGAGTTATCATGAAGGCAGCCCTACGGATCGCGCTGGCCGGTGGTGGGACCGGAGGACATCTCTTTCCGGCCCTGGCGATCGCCGAAGCGATACGAATACAGCGTCCTGACGCAGAATTTCTGTTCTTTGGCACGGCGGGCAAGATTGAAGCGCGTGTGGTCCCGAAACGAGGATTCCCTTTTCGCAACATCTGGATCAGCGGGTTTCACAGAAGTCTTCGATTGTCGAACCTGCTCTTTCCGTTGAAGGTTGCGGTGTCGTTTGTTCAGTCGTGGATCGCGATGCGGTCGTTTCGTCCGGATGTTGTCGTCGGTACTGGCGGGTATGTATGCGGTCCGGTGCTCTTGGCGGCGTCGATGCTCGGTATTCCGACGGTCGTGCATGAATCGAACAGCTATCCCGGCGTAACGACGCGGATGCTCGCCGGACGGGCAACGAAGGTCCTTGTCGCATTCGAAGAAACGCGGCGATGGCTGAAACGGTCAGACAACGTCGAAATCGCGGGAACGCCGGTACGAAGCGGCCTGAGCAGGGTCGGACGCGAGGATGGATGCAAGCATTTCGGCCTGGATCCTTCCGCGACGGTCATCCTCATTCTGGGAGGAAGTCTTGGCGCATCGTCTTTGAACAGAGCGATTGCCGCCATAGTCCCGGAGATCCTTCGCCGCGGCATTCGTGTTGTGTGGCAAACAGGAGGAGCCGAAGAACACGACTATCGCGCACGATTCGGCGCATCCGGAGTAGGCGTCATCGCCAGGTTCATTGACGACATGGGCCATGCCTACGCCGCTGCGGACTTGGTTGTTTGCCGTGCCGGAGCGTCAACGGTGGCGGAACTGACGGCGCTGGGCAAGGCGTCGATCCTGGTGCCATACCCGCATGCGGCCGCGGACCACCAAACGAAGAATGCGCGCGCGATGGAAGCGGCCGGAGCGGCAGTTGTGATTGTAGATGAAGAAGTCGAGCGATCGCTGAGCGACCGGATCTTTTTGCTTGCAACGGACAACAAGAGACTCGCAACAATGTCGGCCGCGGCGAAAGCGCGTGGCAAAGAGAACGCTGGAACTGAAATAGCACGAACAATACTTGGGCTCCTACGGACATGAGCAGTCGCGTGTTCAAATATAAGCTCGATTTTTACTATCAGCAGACGCTGCTGTATTTGTTCACCTTCGTTCTGTATGCGGGTATCCGCGGAAGCTTTGTCGAGGGCCAGTTCAGTTTTGCGTTCCAGGACCCGCTGGTGTATATCATCACCCTGTTCTTTGTGATGGCGCTCGGGACGTTATTCCTGAATCTTTGGCGCGATAGAAAGCTCATCGTTGAAGATTCCCGGCTCGTGTTTCATACCCGCTACCGTGAACGGGAAATCCGCATCGAAGACATTGAGTGGATCCATATCGGGCGCGACCTGGCGGTTCAGACGGCGGGCCGTTTTCAACAGGTGCTCATCAAGACCAGAGAGCGACGGAGGGCATATCGCATCCGTGTCGGCAGATATGAGCGCGTTCGGGAGCTTGTCATGGAGATGGAAAAGATCGCCGAACGCGTGCCGAAACACGAAGCGATACGAATGCCGGGCAAAAGGTTCCGATAACCGAGGAAAAAACGCACCGCATGTTTTCTTCTATTAAAAAAATCCACTTCATCGGCATCGGCGGCATCGGTATGAGCGGCATTGCGGAGATTCTGCTGGACCAGGGGTTCAAGGTCAGCGGCTCCGACCGCGCCTTTTCGGAGGTCACGGAACGCCTGCAGAAGCTCGGTGCGAAGGTCTTCGAGGGTCACAAAGCCGAGAACATTGCGGCCGATGTGGATTCGGTAGTGTATTCCTCGGCCGTCATGCCGGAGAACCCCGAGGTACGGGAGGCCTTGCGCCGCAAGATCCCGGTCGTGCGCCGTGCGGAGATGCTGGCGGAAGTCATGCGCCTGAAATACGGCATAGGCATTGCCGGAACGCATGGCAAGACGACCACCACCTCGATGATCAGCCTGGTCCTGATGGAAGGGAATCTCGACCCGACGGTCATCGTCGGCGGAAAGTTGAGCGGTCTGGGCGGAACGAATGCACGGTTGGGCAAAGGAGAGTTCATCGTCGTTGAGGCGGACGAATTCGACCGGTCCTTCCTGTCCATTACGCCGACGATCGCGGTGGTCACAACGCTGGAAACCGACCATCTCGACTGCTACCGCGACCTGGAAGACATCAAAGGGGCTTTCATCCAGTTCGCGAATAAAGTGCCGTTCTACGGGTTTGTCGTGCTGTGTCTGGATGAACCGGCGCTGCTGGACATCATGCCCCAGCTCAGTAAAAAGAAGATCATCACGTACGGACTGAACCCACAGGGTGACGTACAGGCGGTGGACATCCGCCACAAGGATAATACGTCGACCTTTACGGTCGTCCGAAGAAATGCCGAGCTCGGCGAGATCAAGATCCAGGTTCCCGGGAAGCACAACGTTCAAAATGCGCTCGCGGCGGTCTCGGTCGGGCTGGAGTTGAACATTCCGTTCGCAAAGGTAAAGGCCGGCCTGGAGAAATTCTCCGGCGTCTACAGAAGATGGGAAAAAAAGGGGGAGCTCAAAGGAGTCACGGTCTACGACGACTATGCCCATCATCCGACCGAATGCCGCGCCACGTTGTCGGGGGCAAAGGCCGGATGGCGTCGCCGCGTTGTCTGCGTGTTCCAGCCGCATCTGTACTCGCGCACCCGGGATTTTTACGAGGAATTTGGAAAATCCTTTCTGCTTTCGGATGTGCTGATTGTGACGGACGTGTATCCTGCGAGAGAAGAGCCGATCCAGGGGGTCACGGGCGAGCTCATTGTGCACGCCGCCATCGGCTTCGGGCACAAGGACGCGCATTATGTTCCCGACAAAAAGCAGATACCGGCGTATCTCCGCAAGGTGGTGAAAGAAGGCGATATTGTGATCACCATGGGTGCGGGCGATATCTGGAAATATGGCGAGCAGTTTCTGAAGGGCGGGTGACATGTTCTCGGTCGACGAAATACGCCGGTTCTTTCGCGGACGCATTGCGCTGGACGAGCCGCTCGCAAAGTTCACCTGGATGAAGGTCGGCGGCAGAGCGGATTGCTATCTGGAGCCGGCGGACAAACAGGACTTGATCGAGATCGTCCGGTATGTCCGACAGCACGACATTCCCTTCATGATGCTCGGCCGTGGAAGCAACGTGCTGGTAAGCGATGCCGGAATCCGCGGCGTCGTGATCAATCTGGAACAAGGGCTGACGAAAATCGAGGTAGCTTCGGGTGAAGTGAGCGCCGAAGCCGGTGTGCGCATCACAAAATTCGTGGATGTCTGCGTTCAGAACGGATTCGCAGGCGTGGAAATGCTCGCGGGCATACCAGGAACGGTCGGCGGCGGCGTGGTCATGAATGCCGGCGCTCATGGCGGGGAGATCGCCGATCATCTTGTCGATGTCGAAATCATGCAAGGCGTGGACGTTGTTCGCGTGCCCAAGGCGGAGTGCGGATTCCGATACAGGCATTCGAAGTTCGAAGGAGAGGTCGTCCTCTCCGCCCGATTCCGATTGCCGGCGGGAGACACGGAAACGCTGATCCAGCGGAGAAAGAAATTGATACAGTTGCGGAACGCCTCACAGCCGCTTGAGCTGCCGAACCTTGGATCGATGTTCAAGAATCCTCCGGGCAACTTTGCCGCCCGGCTGATTGAGCAGGCGGGCCTCAAAGGCAAGCAGATCGGCAATGCGCAGATCTCAGAAAAGCACGCGAATTTCATGGTGAACCGTGGCGGGGCAACGGCCGCAGACGTCATGAAGCTGATCGACCTCGTTCAACGGACAGTCTATCAGAACTCTGGAGTCCGACTCGAGCTTGAGGTGAAGCTCGTGGGATTCCAGCATGAAGAACAGGCGGCATGAGCTCACCGGAGCGCATATCGATCCTCGGGGTTCTCGCCATTCTTCTGGCAACAGTATTACTGGTTGTCGGAGGAAATCTCTGGAAAACGAACCTCAAGGTCCGGAACGTGACCGTCCGGGGGAACGTGAACGTCGAAAGCAACCAGCTCCTGCAATTAGCAGGGATCCCGAAGAACACGCCGCTGTATGACGTAGACCTGACGCACGTTCAACGGAATGTGTCAAGCCACTATTTCATCCGACGGGCAACGGTCGAGCGGGACCTGCCGGGCGGCATTCGCATCACGGTCGAGGAGCGCACTCCGATCGCGATCGTCGCGGCTGAGAAGTCGGTGTATCTCGACGAGGAAGGTGTCGTCCTTCCATCGACCGTATCGAGAATGATTTACGACCTGCCGGTGGTAAGCGGCATCCCGTCGGCGGAAGTCCTTACCCCGGGGACGGTCGTAGCAAATCCGGATATGCAAGAGGCGCTTCTTCTGCTCTCCGTGCTCAAGCAGGCGAATCGCGAGATGTTCCATCGTGTATCCGAAGTTCGCCTCAGGAACGGCGGCGACATTGTGCTGTATTCGGCCGAATGGGGCGTCCCCATCATCTTCGGCCGCGGCAATATTGCGGATAAGGTGGCCAGGCTCGAAATGTTCTGGACGGAGGAAGTCGTTGAACGGGGCGCACAACGCCTGCAATACATCGATCTGCGGTATGACGATCAGGTGGTTGCCCGCTGGGCGGATGAAATGAGTGTAGGGAGGAAGATGTGAGACCCCGACCCGAGCGAAGTCGAGGGTCGTGGGTAGTGAGACGTGAGATGTGGAAAGACAGAATGCAGTTAACATTCAACTGACAACCAGCAACTGACAACTGGCCACTGGTCACCGACAACTGAACACTAAACGCATTTGTTGCGACTGAGGAAACATGGAACAAGATATAGCTGTTGGACTCGACATAGGTACGACAAAGGTTTGCGCGATTGTTTCGTCGCCCGACGAGAACCATCCCGGGAAACTCAAGATCCTGGGAATCGGACGAAGCGCGTCGGAAGGTCTAACGCGGGGTGTGGTGACGAACATCGAAAAGACGGTCCAATCCGTCCGCGTGGCAATTGCGGATGCCGAGGCCCAGTCTGGCGTAAAGATCAACGCCGTCACGGTCGGGATCGCCGGTGATCACATTCAGAGTTTCCAAAGCCGCGGGGTCGTGGCCATCAGCCATCCCGATAATGAGATCACCAAGCTGGATGTGGACCGGCTCATCGAAGACACGAAACGGGTCGCTCTGCCGCTCGACCGGAAGATCATCCATGTCATTCCCCAACAGTTCATCGTTGACGGGCAGGATGGGATCTACGACCCGGTCGGCATGTCGGGTGTGCGAATGGAAGCCGTCGTGCACATTGTGACCGGACTCGTCACTGCGGCACAAAACATCTACAAGTGCGTTCAGCGGGCGGGACTTCAGGTGAACGACATGGTGCTGGAACCGTTGGCGTCGAGCTACGCGGTCCTGGATGACGAAGAGAAGGAGGTCGGCGTTGCGCTGCTCGATATCGGCGGCGGAACGACGGACCTGGCGGTGTTTGAAGAACGAACCATACGTCATACGGCGGTCATCGGCATCGCCGGGAAAAAAGTGACGGACGATATTCGCAAAGGGTTCGGGTTATTGACCGACCAGGCCGAGAAGTTGAAGATCGATGATGGGTTCGCCTACGAACCGGCGGTTGTCGATAACCAGCCCATTCTTCTGCCTGGCATTGGCGGACGACCTCCGATGGAGATTGACAAACGGCTTCTGTGTAAAGTCATTCAGCCGAGAATGGAAGAGATTCTTGAATTTGCAGCGATGGAGATCAAGCGTTCGGGGTATTCTCGTCACTTGTCGGCAGGCGTCGTGCTGACCGGCGGCGGTTCTTTGATTAAAGGAACTGCCGAGCTGGCGAAAGAAGTGTTGGGCATGCCGGTGAAGATCGGCATTCCGGCGGGATTTGGGTCGGGACTTGTGCGGGAGATCGAAAATCCGATCTATGCCACGGGCGTAGGACTAGTGATGCACGAACTCCGTCATC